>JASGEG010000342.1:0-19764 GCA_047606605.1 Rhizobium sp. | reverse complement strand
GAGGGGAGAGGGGACGACAGAGCTTGCGGCAACAGCCCATACCTTCTCCCCTCGGGGAGAAGGTGGCCCGAAGGGTCGGATGAGGGGGTGTTACAAGCGACGAACAACAATATTGAAATACAAAACCCTGAGGAGACAGGACATGAACACCGGATTTTTCGGCGATATCGCCAAGATCAAGTATGAGGGGCCGGACAGCACCAATCCGCTGGCCTTCCGTCATTACAACAAGGACGAGGTGGTTCTCGGCAAGCGCATGGAAGACCATCTGCGCTTCGCCGTCGCCTATTGGCATACCTTCACCTGGCCGGGCGGCGACCCCTTCGGCGGCCAGACCTTCCTGCGCCCCTGGTTCCAGGACACGATGGAAGCCGCCAAGCTGAAGGCCGATGTCGCCTTCGAATTCTTCTCGCTGCTCGGCGCGCCTTACTATTGCTTCCACGATGCCGATGTGCGCCCGGAAGGCAAGAATTTCGCCGAGAACACCAGGAACCTCAACGAGATCGTCGATTATTTCGCTCAGAAGCAGGCCGATACCGGCGTCAAGCTGCTGTGGGGCACGGCGAACCTCTTCTCGAACCGCCGCTTCATGTCGGGCGCGGCCACGAACCCCGATCCGGACGTCTTCGCTTTCTCGGCTGCGACCGTGAAGACCTGCATGGACGCCACCCACAAGCTCGGCGGCGAGAACTACGTGCTCTGGGGCGGCCGCGAGGGCTATGAGACGCTGCTCAACACCGACCTGAAGCGCGAGCTGGACCAGTTGGGCCGCTTCCTCAACCTCGTGGTCGAGTACAAGCACAAGATCGGCTTCAAGGGCACGATCCTGATCGAACCGAAGCCGCAGGAGCCGACCAAGCATCAGTACGACTACGATGTGGCGACCGTTTACGGCTTCCTGAAGAAGAACGGCCTCGAAAACGAGGTGAAGGTCAATATCGAGCAGGGCCATGCCATCCTTGCCGGCCATTCCTTCGAGCATGAGCTGGCGCTCGCCAATGCGCTCGGTATCTTCGGCTCCATCGACATGAACCGCAACGATTACCAGTCCGGCTGGGACACCGACCAGTTCCCCAACAACGTTCCGGAAATGACGCTGGCCTATTACCAGGTTCTGGCGGGCGGCGGCTTCCAGACCGGCGGCACCAACTTCGACGCCAAGCTGCGCCGCCAGTCGCTCGATCCGGAAGATCTGCTGATCGGCCATATCGGTGGCATGGATTGCTGCGCCCGCGGCCTGAAGGCTGCCGCCAAGATGATCGAGGAGAAGGCGCTGTCCAAGCCGCTCGCCGACCGTTACGCCGGCTGGGATTCGGCCGAAGGCCAGAAGCTGCTGCGCGGCGAATACTCGCTCGACCAGATCGCCCACTGGGTCGAGACCAAGGACGTCAACCCGCAGCCGAAGTCCGGCAAGCAGGAACTGCTGGAAAACGTCGTCAATCGTTACGTTTGATCAACAGGTTCGGGAGGCGGTGTTCATCGCCTCCCGGACGATCTATCGCCGCGTCCGCGATGGCGCGGCCACGGAATTTCGCACCACCAGATCCGGCCGCAGCAGGATTTCCGTCTCGGCCGGCTGGCCATCCGACAATAGTTCGAGCAGCAGCGCCATTGCGTGCTTGCCGATGGCGGTACGCGGCTGGCGGATGGTCGTCAGCGACGGTGACATGAAACCCGCTTGGGGCACGTCGTCGAAGCCCGTCACCGAGAAATCCTGGGGAATGTCGTAGCCGCGCGCTCTTAGTCCGATCATCACGCCGATGGCGGTCTGGTCGTTGACGCACATGAAGGCCGTCGGCAGCGTGTCGCGCATGAAGAGCTGCTCGACGGCGAGCCGGCCGCTCTCGATGGTGCCGTCGCCTTCCAGCACGATGCGTGGCTCCGGGCCGATGCCGGCGGCATCCAGCCCGGCTTCATAGCCCATGCGCCGCCGGCTGTAGGCGAGGCGGGTGCGGGAATCGCCGACGAAGGCGATCTTGCGGTGGCCCTCGGCGATCAGCAGATCGACGGCCTTGCGGGCGCCGGCAATATCGTCGACGCCGACATAGGGGATGCCGCCGTTGAAGACCGGCTCGAAGACGCCGACGCTCGGCGGCAGCCGTGCCGTCATCGTCTGATGGCCGAAGGGCAGGATGCCGGTGAACAGGATCAGCCCTGCCGCCTGATTGGAATTCAGGAATTTCAGATATTCCAGCCCGCGCTGGGCGTCGTTCTGCGTATGGCCGATCAGAATGCCATAGCCGTGCGACCGGGCCTCGTTTTCCAGTCCGATGAGAATGCTGGAGAAATTCGGGTCGCCGATGTCCGGCGCGACGACGAGGATCATGTTCGACCGGCCGAGCCGAAGGCTGCGGGCCATGGCATTGGTCGTGTAACCGGTGACCGCGATCGCCTGATTGACCTTCAGCCGCGTCGAATTGGCGACCTTCTCCGGCATATGGATGGCCCGGGAGACCGTGGCGATCGAAACATTGGCAATTCGGGCGACGTCTTCGATGGTTGCGGGCGTGGAATTCGACACTGCGCTCTGCCTTGGGTCTCGTCTCGCACCGGACACTACACAGACTTCCGTGGAGGTCAAAGGCGACCGCGAAAATTTGTGCAATACACAATGATGTAAACCTTTACACTCAATATGTAAAGGTTTACATAGCGTGGGAACGGGTGGAGCCACAGGGAGGAAATGATGGGTCCGGAGGCCGTCGACGGCGCGGTGGTGCTGTCCGCGAGGCGGATCTGCAAGTCGTTCAGCGGCGTGCAGGTGCTGTTCAGCGTCAATTTCGATCTTCGGGCCGGCGAGATCCATGCGCTCATGGGCGAGAACGGCGCCGGCAAGTCGACGTTGGTCAAGGTCCTCTCCGGCTTCGAGCAGCCGAGTTCCGGCGAAATCCTGCTCGACGGCAAGCCGGTGAAGCTGCCGCCGAACGGGGCGGCCGAAGCGCTCGGCATCGTCATCATCCATCAGGAATTCAATCTTGCAGAGCATCTGACCGTCACCGAGAGCCTGTTTCTCGGCCGAGAGGTGACGCGGTTCGGCGTGCTTGACCGCAAGCATATGCGGGCGGAAACGCGCCGCGTGCTCGATCTTCTCGGTTCGCATGTCGATGAGAATGCATTGATCGGCACGCTCTCGATTGCCGACAAGCAGATGGTGGAGATCGCCAAGGCGATCAGCCGTGATGCCCGCATCGTCTTCATGGACGAGCCGACCGCCGTGCTGTCGCGGGAGGAAACCAATTTCCTGTTCAAGCAGGTGCGCAAGCTGCGCGACCAGGGAACGGCTTTCGTCTTCGTCTCCCACAAGCTCGACGAGGTCATGGAGCTGACGGACCGGGTCACGGTGCTGCGCGACGGCCAATGGGTGAAGACATCGCCGACTTCGCTGCTCGACGGCGAATCGATCGCCCAGCTGATGGTCGGGCGCGAGCTTTCCAGCCTCTATCCCGCCAAGAACGAGCCGGATGTCGATGAAGAGATCGTGCTCAGCGTCAACGCCGTTTCGACCGGCTATGTCCGCGATGCCAGCTTCGAGGTGCGCAAGGGCGAGATCCTGGGCTTTTCCGGCATGATCGGCTCCGGGCGCACTGAACTGATGGAGGCGGTGGTCGGGCTGCGCTCGCGCGCCGCCGGCGAGGTCGTGGTCAACGGGCAATCCGTGCCGGCGCATGACGTGCACGCGGCGATCGGCGCCGGCCTTGCCTATATGACCAAGGACCGCAAATCCAAGGGCCTGCTTCTCGATGCGGGCATGACGGCGAACCTGACGCTGCAGTCGCTGGATCGACACGGCAGGTTCGGCTATCTCAGCGCGGCGAGCGAGGCCGGCGCACTGGCGCGGGCGCGGCGCCGTTTCGATATCCGCGTGCGTGACGGCAATATCGTCGCCGGCCGCATGTCCGGCGGCAATCAGCAGAAGCTGCTTCTGGCCAAGGTCATGGAGACCGAGCCGCAGATCATCATCATCGACGAGCCGACCCGCGGCATCGACGTCGGCACCAAGCAGCAGATCTATCATTTCATTTCGGCGCTGGCGCGCGACGGTCATTCGATCATCGTCATCTCGTCGGAGATGCCGGAGGTCATAGGCTTGTGCACGCGGGTTGCCGTGATGCGCGAGGGCCGGATCGTCGGCGTGCTGGAGGGCGATGAAATCTCCGAGCAGGAAATCATGCGCTACGCGGCGGGCTTGAAGAAAAAGACGGCTGCCTGAAGCGGCATGCAGGGGCGAATTCCCAGCAATAAGGGAACGGGAGGTTGATTTTGGTTATGAGTGTGGGCGAGGACAGCAGCGAGAAGACCGGCCGTCGCGGTCGCTCTTGGCGGGATGTCGATCTGCGTGCCGTCGCGCCGTTTGCGGCGCTGCTATTGCTTCTGATCGTCGGGGCGTTGGTCAATCCGAATTTCATCGGCATGACCAATCTTACCAATGTCGCGACGCGATGTGCCTATATCGCGATCGTCGCCGTGGGAGCAACCTTCGTCATCTCGGCGGGCGATCTCGATTTGTCGGTCGGCGCTATGGTCGCCTTCGTCGCCAGCCTGATGATCCTCCTGCTGAACTCAGGCGTGATAGCCGATCCGAGCCTGATGCTGGCGGCGGCTGTGCTGTTTGCCATCGTTGCTGGTGTCCTGTGCGGTCTGGCCAATGGTCTGATCACGACGATGGGCAAGATCGAGCCGTTCATCGCGACACTGGGGACCATGGGCATCTATCGCGGCTTGACGACCTGGCTGTCGCAGGGCGGCGCGATCACCCTGCGCACGCCGGAGGTACAGGCGCTCTACAAGCCCGCCTATTACGGCTTCGTGTTCGGCGTGCCGGTTCCGATCGTGGTCATCCTTGCCGTCACCGGCGTTGCTGCCTTCATTCTTTACCGCACCCGCTACGGGCGGCACGTCATCGCCGTCGGTTCCAGCCGCGACGTCGCGCGCTATTCCGGCGTGGCCGTCAATCGCGTGCGCACCATCGCCTTCATCATCCAGGGGCTTTGCGTCGCCATCGCGGTGCTGCTCTATGTGCCGCGGCTCGGCTCCACCTCGGCCCAGACGGGCATTCTCTGGGAGCTTCAGGCGATCACCGCCGTCGTCGTCGGCGGCACGGCGCTGAAGGGCGGCGCGGGCAGGGTATGGGGCACGATCTGCGGCGCCTTCATCCTCGAGCTGGTCGGCAACATCATGCTGCTTTCCAATTTCATCAGCGAGTATCTGCTGAGCGCCATCCAGGGCGCGATCATCATCATCGCCATGCTGGTTCAGCGCTCGCTCGCGCGCAAATAGCGACTAACCGGGTCAGGGGGCGCCCGGTTCTTGTGACAAGGCCCTGTCTCTATCTGGGAGGATACAATGCGTAAAAGACTATTGGGACTGGCGGTTGCCATGGCGGCTCTGGCCGGCACGGTGCATGCCGAAGACAAGAAGGTGACCATCGGCGTTTCCATTCCGGCCGCCGACCATGGCTGGACTTCGGGCGTGGTCTTCCATGCCGAGCGCGTCGCCAAGCTCTTGATGGCGGAGCATCCCGGGCTCACCGTCATCGTCAAGACGTCGCCGGATGCGGCAAGCCAGGCCAATGCCGTGCAGGACCTGGAGACCCAGGGCATCGACGCGCTGGTCATCCTGCCGTCCGACCCCGATCCGCTCGTCAACGCCATCAAGGAGGTCAAGGACAAGGGCAAGTTCGTCGCGCTCGTCGACCGCGCCCCGAGCAACAACGACAATTCCGTCCGCGATCTCTATGTCGCCGGCAACAATCCGGCGCTCGGCCAGACGGCGGGTGAATATATCAAGAAGAATACGCCGAACGCGCAGGTCGTCGTCATCCGCGGCCTGCCGATCCCGATCGACCAGCAGCGCCAGGACGGCTTCGACAAGGGCATTGCCGGCTCCAACGTCAAGGTCCTGGACCGGCAATACGGCAACTGGAACCGCGACGACGCCTTCAAGGTCATGCAGGATTACCTGACCAAGTTCCCGAAGATCGATGTCGTCTGGTGTCAGGATGACGATATGGCTGTCGGCGTGCTGCAGGCAATCGAGCAGGCCAAGCGGACCGACATCCAGTATGTCATCGCCGGCGCCGGTTCGAAGGACATGGTCAAGAAGGTCATGGACGGCGACAAGCTGATCCCGGTCGACGTTCTCTATCCGCCGGCGATGGTCGGCACGGCGATGGAATTGACCGCCGCCAACTTCTACGATCAGGTTCCGGTTCGCGGCAATTACATCCTCGATGCGACGCTCGTCACCAAGGACAATGCCAAGGATTTCTACTTCCCCGATTCGCCGTTCTGATCGGCCGATCCAAGGGATCGAGACAATCATGCCCGCCGGTTTCGGCGGGCATTTTCGCGCTTTCAAATAAAGTTTCACAAGGCGGAGCGATTTTTGCGGCACGTACCTCTTGCCGTCGGCGACGGGCCATGATTAGGTCTCGATGCATTCGACTTTCGGCCGTACGGCCCTAACTGTTTTTCGGGAAAATCACGCCTCGTCCATCCGGAATTTGGCGTTGAGATGCATCGGAAACGTTTACAGAACGCAATCAGGGAGGAATAACTGATGAAGACGATCAAGGGCCCCGGCCTGTTTCTCGGACAATTCGCCGGCGATGCCGCGCCGTTCAACTCGTGGGACTCGATCACGAAATGGGCTGCCGATGCCGGCTATGTCGGCGTGCAGGTGCCGACCTGGGCGGGCCAGCTCATCGACCTGAAAAAGGCGGCCTCTTCGAAGGACTATTGCGACGAATTCGCCGGCGTCGCTCGCGCCAACGGCGTCGAGGTCACTGAGCTTTCCACCCATCTCCAGGGCCAGCTCGTCGCCGTTCATCCGGCCTATGACGAAGCCTTCGACGGCTTTGCGGCGCCGGAAGTCCGCGGGAATCCGAAGGCGCGGCAGGAATGGGCCGTCGAGCAGGTGAAGATGGCGCTGACGGCGTCCAAGCATCTCGGCATCAAGGCACATGCGACCTTCTCCGGCGCGCTCGCCTGGCCCTTCATCTATCCCTGGCCGCAGCGCCCGGCCGGCCTCGTCGAGACCGCCTTCGAGGAGCTTGCCCGCCGCTGGACGCCGATCCTCAACCATGCCGACGAAAACGGCGTCGATGTCTGCTACGAGATCCATCCGGGCGAAGACCTGCATGACGGCATCACCTTCGAGATGTTCCTGGAGCGCGTGAAGAACCATCCGCGCGCCAACATGCTCTACGATCCCTCGCACTATGTCCTGCAGTGCCTCGACTATCTCGAGAACATCGACATCTACAAGGACCGCATCAAGATGTTCCACGTCAAGGATGCGGAGTTCAATCCGACCGGACGCCAGGGCGTCTATGGCGGCTATCAGGGCTGGGTCGAGCGCGCCGGCCGCTTCCGGTCGCTCGGTGACGGCCAGGTCGATTTCGGCGCCGTCTTCTCGAAGATGACGGCGAATAATTTCGACGGCTGGGCCGTGGTCGAATGGGAATGCGCGCTGAAGCATCCCGAAGACGGCGCGCGCGAAGGCGCCGAGTTCGTCAAGGCGCACATCATCCGCGTCACGGAAAAGGCCTTCGACGATTTTGCCGGCAGCGGCACGGACCAGGCGGCGAACCGGCGGATGCTGGGGCTATCGTAATTTCATCTTCTCCCCAGCGGGGAGAAGATGTCCGAAGGACAGATGAGGGGACGAGGAGCGTCGCGACGAGTGCCTTGAGCGGCAAGCGAAAGGCAGTGTCCGCTGCGTCCCCCATCCGCCCCTTCGGGCCACCTTCTCCCCACTGGGGAGAAGGGAAGTTCAATTCAAATTTCCCAGGAGGACAAAATGGCAATCGAAGGATCATCGGAACAGACGCGCGAGCCGCGCATTCGGCTTGGCATGGTGGGCGGCGGCGCGGGCGCCTTTATCGGCGCGGTGCATCGTATCGCCGCGCGCATTGACGACCAGTTCGATCTCGTCGCCGGGGCGCTGTCGTCTTCGCCGGAAAAGGCCATAGCGTCCGGCCTCGACCTCGGCCTCGACCCCTCGCGCACCTATTCCAGCTATCGTGACATGGCGATCCGCGAAGCCAAGCTGAAGAACGGCATCGAAGCCGTCTCGATCGTCACGCCGAACCATGTGCATTACGACGCCGCCAAGGAATTCCTGAAGCGCGGCATCCATGTCATCTGCGACAAGCCGCTGACCTCCAATCTTGCCGATGCGAAGAAGCTGAAGAAGGTGGCGGACGAGAGCGGCGCGCTCTTCATCCTCACGCATAATTACACCGGCTATCCGATGGTCCGTCAGGCACGCGAGATGATCGCCAATGGCGAACTCGGCGATATCCGCATCGTGCAGGCGGAATATCCGCAGGACTGGCTGACGGAGAATATCGAGCAATCGGGCCAGAAGCAGGCGGCATGGCGTACCGATCCCTCGCAGTCCGGCGCCGGCGGCTCCACCGGCGATATCGGCACGCATGCCTATAATCTCGCCTCCTTCGTCAGCGGCCTGGAACTCGACAGCCTTGCCGCCGATCTCGATAGCTTCGTCGAAGGCCGCCGTCTCGATGACAACGGCCATGTGCTGCTGCGCTTCAAGGCGAAGGGCAAGGAAAAGCCGGCCAAGGGCATGCTCTGGTGCAGCCAGGTAGCGCCGGGCCATGAGAACGGCCTGAAGGTCCGCGTCTATGGTACAAAGGGTGGTCTGGAATGGGTGCAGGCCGATCCGAACTACCTCTGGTTCACGCCGTTCGGCGAGCCGAAGCGGCTGATCACCCGCAACGGTGCCGGCTCCGGCGCCGCCGCCGCCCGTGTCTCGCGCATCCCGTCCGGCCATCCGGAAGGCTATCTGGAAGCCTTTGCCACGATCTATACCGAAGCGGCGCGCGCCATCAACGCGGCCAAGAAGGGCGTGGCGGTCGATCCGGCCGTGGTCTATCCGACCGTCGATGACGGCGTGAAGGGTGTGGCGTTCGTCGAAGCCTGCGTCGCGTCCTCGAAGCGCAACGGCGCCTGGGTCAAGCTGTAAGATCGGCCTCATGTCATGCGAGGCGGCGTGAGCCGCCTCGAAGCTGCCGGGCCATCGTTCTTCAGGCCGCGGCCTCCTGCTTGCGCTTCGTCAGCGCATCCACGCTCAGCGGGCCGCCGCCGGCGCCAACGAGAAACAGGAAGATGAAGCAGAACAGGATGGCGGAGACGCCGCCATTTTGCGCGGGATAGAAGCTTTGCGGCGCATGGCGCAGGAAATAGGCAAACGCCATCAGGCCCGAGAGGATGAAGGAAGCGAGCCGCGTCTGGAAGCCGATCAGGACGAGGAAGCCGAGGGTCAGTTCGAGCAGGCCGGCAATCCAGGGCAGCGATCCGACATCAGGCACATTCGCAGCCGCCGGGAAATGCAGCACCTTCTGCATTCCATAGCTGAACAGCACGAGCGATGCGACGATGCGCAGGAGGCTCAGCAAATAGGGGTGGAGGGCATGGAGCACAGGGAGCATTCTCATCCTTTCGTTGCCAGGCTGGAGTGCTACCTTCAATTGGTCCGCTTCGAAAAGACAAGTAACCACTGTTGACATTGCTGTTATCGCGCCGCGAGGAGCCGCTCGGCAAAGCCGGTAGCCGGCTCGTCTTTTAGCGATCTGCAACGTTACAGTTTTCCGCCGCCGGCTCTGTACATTGCCGCGCGGCTTGGCTAAACCGCCGTCAACGAAGCCACAACAGACGGGATTTTCACCATGGTCGATCCGAAGCTTCTCGCAGCCCGCTTCCCCGGCGATTTCACCTTCGGTGTCGCCACCGCCGCCTTCCAGATCGAGGGCGCCACCAAGGCGGACGGACGCAAACCGTCGATCTGGGATGCCTTCGCCAATATGCCCGGCCGCGTCTATCAGCGTCACAACGGCGATGTCGCCTGCGATCACTACAATCGCCTGGAGCAGGATCTCGATCTGATCAAGGAGATGGGCGTGGAAGCCTATCGCTTCTCGATCGCCTGGCCGCGCATCATTCCCGACGGTACCGGCCCGGTGAACGAGGCCGGCCTCGACTTTTACGATCGCCTCGTCGACGGCTGCAAGGCGCGGGGGATCAAGACCTTCGCGACGCTCTATCACTGGGATCTGCCGCTGACGCTTGCCGGCGACGGCGGCTGGACGGCGCGTTCGACGGCCCATGCCTTCCAGCGCTACGCCAAGACCGTGATGGGCCGCCTCGGCGACCGTCTGGATTCGGTCGCTACCTTCAACGAGCCGTGGTGCATCGTCTGGCTCAGCCATCTCTACGGCATCCATGCGCCGGGCGAGCGCAACATGCAGGCGGCGCTCTATGCCATGCATTATATGAACCTGGCCCATGGCCTTGCCGTCGAGGCGATCCGCGCCGAAGCGCCGAAGGTGCCGGTCGGCATCGTGCTGAATGCCGCCTCGATCCTGCCCGGTTCCGACAGCGCCGAGGACAAGGCGGCCGTCGAGCGCGCCCATCAGTTCCACAACGGCGCCTTCTTCGATCCGATCTTCAAGGGCGCGTATCCGAAGGAATTCGTCGAGGCGCTCGGCGACCGCATGCCGCCGGTCGAGGAGGGCGATCTGAAGATCATCAACCAGAAACTCGATTGGTGGGGCCTCAACTATTATACGCCGAACCGCGTTTCCGACGACGCGTCCAGGAGCGGTGATTTCCCCTGGACGAAGGAGGCGCCGCGGGCGAGCGACGTCAAGACCGATATCGGCTGGGAAGTCTACGCGCCGGGCCTCAGCCACGTCGTCGAAGACCTCTACAAGCGCTATGAACTGCCGGAATGCTACATCACCGAGAACGGCGCCTGCTACAATATGGAGGTGGTCAACGGCGAGGTCGATGACCAGCCGCGTCTCGATTACTATATCGAGCATCTCGGCATCGTCGCCGACCTGATCAAGGCCGGCTATCCGATGCGCGGCTATTTCGCCTGGAGCCTGATGGACAATTTCGAATGGGCCGAAGGCTATCGCATGCGCTTCGGCCTCGTGCATGTCGATTACGAGACGCAGGTGCGCACGGTGAAGAAGAGCGGCAAGTGGTACAGGGAACTTGCCGCCCAGTTTCCGAAGGGCAATCATAAGGCGGGTTGATGCGGTTCTACCTTCCCCTCAAGGGGAGGGTGGGTATCGTCCGAATCGGCAGCGCCTGATAGGTCTTGCATATGATCCAGCGGCCGCTTCTTCTTTATGCGCTCTGCGGCAGTCAACGGCAGGCTTCCACCAGCCGCAGGCTGCTGGAAGCGTTGCACGCCGCGTCGCCGGATGGTGTTTCCATCGAAATCTGCGATCTGATCGGCGATCTGCCGATTTTCAACCCGGATGATGAAGGCGAAAGAACGCCTGCCATTGTCGCGGCCTTTGCGGCGAAGATCCGCGATGCCGACGGGCTGATCGTGTCCTGTCCGGAATATGTCCATGGCATTCCCGGCGGCTTCAAGAATGCGCTGGACTGGCTGGTATCGCGCGACGAGGTGCCGTTCAAGCCGCTGATGTTCGCGCATGCCTCGCATCGCGGCGACCTCGTCCTGGAACAATTGGACGAGGTGCTGAGGACCATGTCGCTTCGCATCGTCGCGGAGGCATTCCTGCGGGTTCCGATTGCCGGCAAGAGCGAGGAGGCGCAGGCGGCGATCCTGATGGAGGCGCAGGAAAGCGGCACGCTCAGGGCCTCCCTCGCCTGTTTTGCCCAAGCGATTGCAGCCGAGCGATGATTGGCCACCATTGCGATAAAAATACAACTATTTATCGCATGAATTACCGGCACGCTTTAACCGTTTTTTGAAGACCTGACGGCAGACTTCGCCTGTCAAGGAGAAGCGTGTTGGGAGTAGTTCTCGGGTCATTTCGGCGAAATGCGCAGCTCGGTCGTCATTCCATCGTGACGGCCGTTTTGTTTTCGTTCGCCCTTGTCGTCGTCGTCGTTACGCTGATGGTGCTGACGGCGATCGGCCGTGTCGCCGATTATTCCAACAAGCTGGATGACGAACGCCTGTGGGAGACCACGGTCGGTGCGCTGAAAACCTTCGAGAGTCAGCTCGACGCCACGCTGCACGACTATGCGACGCGCGATGCCGCCGCCAAGAACGTCTATGGCGAAAACGACCGGGAATGGATCATCGGCAACTATGCCGAGATATCGTCGGGCGGCGCCCTGCTCGACATGGCGCTGGTGATCGATGACGACAACAGGCCGGTCGTCGCCTATCAGGACGGCAAGCCGATGGCTGGCCGGCTCGACGATTTCTTCGATGCCTCGATCTGGGCGCTGGTCGACGAGGTGCGCAAGACGCGGGTGACCGGCGTGCCGGAGGCGAGCGGCTTCGTGATGAGCGCGAAGGGCATCGCCGCCGTCGGCGTGGCGACGATCCGCGAAAAATCCGGCCGCATCCCCGTGCCGGAAGGCGAGCGCCGCTACCTGATCCTCGTCCGGCATCTCGACGCCGCCAAGCTCAAGATGCTTTCCAACGTCTATATCATCAGCGGGCTGCGGCTGGTGCCGCCGGACACCAAGGCGAATCATGCCGTCTCGGTCGTCGATCCGCTCGGCAAGCCGCTCGGGCGGCTGGTCTGGAATTCGCGCGGGCCCGGCGACATGAGCTATCAGCACGCGCGGCCGCTCGTGCTCGGCGCCCTCGGGCTGGTCGGCCTGTTCTTCGTCGTGCTGCTGATCCTCGGATTGCTGGCGGGGCGCCGGCTGCGGGCCGAGGAGGCGCTGGCGCGCCAGGGCTCGCTGCGCGACCGGCTGAGCGGTCTCCTCAATCGCGAGGGACTGGGTCTCGATGTCGACGGGTTGGTCGACACTGCGCGCGCCGATGGCGGCAACGTGCTGCTGCTTTATCTCGATCTCGACGGTTTCAAGGAGATCAACGATGCCTATGGACATGGTACCGGCGATCAGCTGATCCGTTCCGTTGCCGCCGGCCTGAACGTGCTCATCCCGCCGGATGCGACGCTCGCGCGGCTGGGTGGCGACGAATTCGCCATCGCCTTTCCGAGCCGCGAGTTGAACCATGCGCCGGCCTTGAGGCTTGCCGAGCAGATCCTGGATTTTCTGTCCGAGCCGCTGGAGATCGGCCGCCGCGTGGTGGTGGTCGGCGCCAGCATCGGCATCGCAATCTCGCCGGAGGGCCGCATCGACCGCGAGGAACTGGTGCGCCGCGCCGATCTCGCCATGTACAAGGCCAAGGAAGCTGGCCGCGCCCGCATGAGCTGCTACGAGACGGCCATGGACGCCGATCGCGAGGAGCGCAATGCGCTGGAACTCGACCTGCGCAATGCCATCGACCGGGAGGAACTGACGCTCGCCTACCAGCCGCTGGTCGATGCCGTCAGCCACGAAATGACCGGCGTCGAGGCGCTGGTGCGCTGGAACAGGCCCGGCCACGGTCCGGTGTCGCCGGACGCCTTCATCCCCGTCGCCGAAACCAGCGGGCTGATCGAGGCACTGGGGCTGCTCGTCCTGCGCAAGGCCTGCGAAGCGGCGCGGCAATGGCCGGATCTGCGCATCTCGGTCAATGTCTCGCCGGGGCAATTCCGCAATCCCGCCTTTGCCGATTATGTCCGGCACGTCCTGAAGAATGCCGGCATCGAGGCCGAACGCGTCACGCTGGAAATCACCGAAGGCTACATCATCCAGAATCCGGAGCGCACGCGTCAGTCGATCGAGCGGCTGAAGGCACTCGGCGTCAAGGTGGCGCTGGACGATTTTGGTTCCGGCTTTTCCTCGATCGGCTATCTGCGCCAGTTCGGCTTCGACCGTATCAAGATCGACCGGTCCCTGACCATGGACGTGCTGACGGATGCGCGCGCCCGCGACATGCTGCAGGCGACGGTGGCGCTGGCGCGCTCGCTCGATATTCCCGTTACGGCGGAAGGCATCGAGACGGAAGATCAGGGGCGGGCGCTGCAGCTCTTCGGCTGTGACGTGCTGCAGGGCTATTTCTACGGCAAGCCGATGCCGGACGCGGAGATCAGCGCACGGCTGGCGGCACAGAGGCTCCGTGTTCCAGACAGGGAACGCGACACGGCCGCCTGAAACGCTTCAGCGCTTTCCCTAATCAGCCGCCGATATGTTCGCGGCCCTGCTTGCGGGCAAGGGCGATCTGACGCTGCCGTTCGCGATAGCGCTCGCGGTCGGCCTCACTGCGCTCGTGATAGCAGTGGCTGCAGGACACGCCCGCCTCGTAGAAGGGCGAGGTGATCTCTTCGGCGGTGATCGGGTTGCGGCAGGCGTGGCAGAGCTTGTGATTGCCTTCCTTCAGGCCGTGCTCGACGGAGACGCGCTCGTCGAAGACGAAACAGGCGCCCTCCCACAGGCTTTCTTCGGCCGGTACGTCCTCGAGATATTTCAGGATGCCGCCCTTCAGATGGTAGACCTCGTCGAAGCCCTGTTCCTTCATGAAAGCCGTCGCCTTCTCGCAGCGGATGCCGCCAGTGCAGTACATGGCGATCTTCGGCTTGTTGTGCAGGCCTTCGTTCTGGCGCACCCATTCCGGAAATTCGCGGAAGGTCTTGGTCTTCGGATCGACCGCACCCTTGAAGACGCCGATGGCGGTCTCGTAGTCGTTGCGCGTGTCGATGACGATGGTGTCGGGGTCGGAGATCAAGGCATTCCAGTCCTTCGGCGCCACATAGGTGCCGACGACCCTGGTGGGGTCGATATTCTCGACGCCCATGGTGACGATCTCTTTCTTCAGCTTCACCTTCATGCGCACGAAGGGCATTTTCGATGCCCGGCTTTCCTTGTGCTCCAGGCCTGCGAATTCCGGCTGGGCGCGCAGGAAGGAGAGCATGGCGCCGATGCCGGCATCCGTGCCGGCGATGGTGCCGTTGATGCCCTCATGCGCGAGCAGCAGCGTGCCCTTGACGCCGTTTGCCTCGCAGAGCGCAAGCAGGGGCTCGCGCAGGGCTTCGAAGCGCGGGAAGGAAACGAAATGATAAAGGGCCGCAACGAGAAATGCGCCGCCTGCCTCGTGTCGCGAGGTCGCAAGAATGTCGGTCATGCGGCGGAAATACAATTTTGCGCGGCGGGAGGCAATCGGGATTCGTATTCTGTCGCTGGGTTCGGGGCCACCCTCATGGTTCGAGACGGCCTTTGGGGCCTCCTCACCACGAGGGCGGGTGAGGGCTCACCCCGCCTCAATCCCCCGCTTCCAGCCACAGCCGCTTGATCGTCCGCGCCTCGCGCTCCGGATCGTCGGCAAAAACCCAGCGGGCCTTGGCGAGCGCGTCCTGACGGGCGATCTGTTGGCGGGAGATGATGGCCTCCAGCAGGCGGGCGCGGTCGTCGCTGCCGTTGAAGAGGTCGGGTTCGCGATCGGCGATATCCGACAGCATCGACAGATCGAGATAGCGGCCGAGCGTATCGACGAGCGCCTTGGCCTCGATCTGCTTGGCATGCATCGCCGCCGGCCAGATGTCGCGCAGCAGCGCGTGATGCATCCAGCAATCCTGGCTGCGTTTGCGCAGGTCATGGAAGCGGTCGGCATGGCCCTCCGTCTGGCATTCGGAGAGCGCCTCCTGCGCCTTGCGGCCGGTCCTGCGCCAGCTTTTTTGAAAAAGACGGGCGGTTTCGCGCCGGCCGCTGTCGAAGGAAGCGGCTTTTAGCGCCTCCAGCGCATCGTGGCAGATGGTAATCGCCGCCTTCGCCTTGTCCTCGAGGTCGGTTTCGGCCTCCGACAAGCGGTCGCGCCGCTCCGTCAGCACCTTCACGATGCGGGCAAGCGCCTTGGCCTCGTCCTTCGACGTTGCCGTACCGTGCAGATAGCTGCCGGCCTCGATCAGGGCGGTGGCGTCGCGAACGCCGGAGAGCGATCTTGCCATCTCCCGCAGCTTGTCATTTTCCCGCTTCTGGAAGTCCCGCGCCTGCGGGGCGATGAGCCGGTAGAGCGCCCGCACGCGCTTGATGTGCTTACGCGTCCGATGAACTGCCTCGTGCAATCCTTCCGGTCGGTCGGTCAGCGCCGCGATCGCCCTGCCGAGTTGCTGTGCAGCGGCGGCATGGACTTCGTCATCGAGGGCCTTGTCAGGCCGAATGCGATAACTCATCGTATTCCTGTTCGAACTGGGTCGCGAGCGCCTGATTGGAATAGCGGTATTCGCCGGTCACCTCGCGGCCGACCCAATCCGGGAGTTCCGGGCGGTCGCTTTCGTTTTCCAGTTCGACCTCGGCGACCACCAGACCGCGATGGGCGCCACGGAAGACATCGACTTCCCAGACGAAGCCCTTGTAGGGCACCTTGTAGCGGATCTTTTCTATGACCAGGCCGATGGCATTGCCGAGCAGCTCTTCGGCATCGGAGACGGGGATCTCGTATTCGAACTCGTCGCGGATCAGAGCCTTGCCGATTTTCATCGTCAGGGTCGCGACGGAATGGTTCGTCAGCCGTACGCGTACCGAGCGATCATCCATGGCGGCAATATAGGCCTGCCGCAGGATGAGTTTCTCGGATGCGAGGTCGCGCCAATGATCGCCGCGCACCAAAAACTTTCGCTCGATCTCTTTTGCCATGCGCTCGACATGCTCCGTCAGCATCATATCCAGGTAGACTAACGGAAGTTTTCGGGATTTCCTACCCGTTGCCTCCAAACTTAGCTTTTGTCTCGACAAGACCCCTCGGGAAGGCTATTCGAACAACGGATTTCAATCGTTTTAAGGGAGCGCGCCGATCATGGGCGAGAAAACCGAAAAGCTTCTTTCCATCCTGAAACTGCAGCCCGTCGTTCCCGTCCTCGTGGTCGAAGACGCGGTCTCGGCCGTGCCGCTTGCCCGCGCGCTGGTCGCCGGCGGTTTGAAGGCCATCGAGATCACGCTGCGCACCGCCGGTGCGCTCGATGCCATCCGCGCCGTGGCCGAGGAAGTCGAAGGTGCCGAGGTCGGCGCCGGCACGATCCTCAACGCCTCGCAATGGGACGCCGCCGTCGCCGCCGGTTCCAAGTTCATCGTCAGCCCCGGCACGACGCAGGAATTGCTGGATGCCGCCCGCGCCTCCGACGTGCCGCTGCTGCCGGGTGCGGCAACGGCGAGCGAGGTCATGGCGCTGCGCGAAGAGGGCTACAAGGTGCTGAAGTTCTTCCCGGCCGAGCAGGCCGGCGGCGCTGCCTATCTGAAGGCGCTGTCCTCGCCGCTCGCCGGCACGCTGTTCTGCCCGACCGGCAGCATTTCGCTGAAGAATGCGCGGGATTACCTGTCGCTGCCGAACGTCGTCTGCGTCGGCGGCTCCTGGGTCGCACCGAAGGAACTGGTTGCGGCCGGTGACTGGGCCGGGATCACCAAGCTCGCCGCCGAGGCGGCCGCGCTGAAGGGCTGAACGTCCGGAAATATCGCTTGAAGGGCGCGCATGCATGCCATGCGCGCCCTTTTTCGTATCCATGGATTGGCATTTATCGCTGTCGTTCCTATCTCACTCTGGCCATGACAAGGACGGAGGACCATCCATATGATCGACGCCCGCAAGCTTCTGGACCAATTCCTGGGATCGCAGGTTCCGGGAATGCAGGGAAGCGTGAAAGACAAGGCGACGCAGGCCATCAATCTTGCCAGGGACAATCCCATGGCGACCAGCGCCATCGCCGGCGTGCTACTCGGCACGAAGACCGGGCGCCAGATCGCCGGCAATACGCTGGTGCTCGGCGGGCTCGCCGCCATCGCAGGGCTGGGCTATCAGGCCTACAAGAACTACCAGTCCGGCAATGCGCCGCAGCCGGAGCCGCAGTCCACGCCGCAGGCTGAGCCGCAATTCCTGCCGCCGCCCTCCGATTCCGGCTTCAGCACCGCGCCGGCCGTCGCCAGCAACGAATTCGCGCTGTCCCTCGTCCGCGCCATGATCGCCGCGGCGAGGGCCGACGGGCATATCGACGATGCCGAGCGCCAGCATATTCTCGGCAAGGTCGAGGAAGCCGGCGTCGGTTCGGAAGCCCAGGCCTTCTTCGAGCGCGAGCTTGCCAATCCGGTCGATCTCGATGCCATCGTGGCCTCGGCGACGACGGAGGAGCAGCGGGTGCAGGTCTACGCCGCTTCGCGCCTCGCCATCGAGCCGGATTCGCGCGCCGAGCGCGGCTATCTCGATCTTCTGGCCGGCCGGCTCGGTCTTGCCGACGCGCTGGTCGATCATATCGAGGCGACGGTCGCCGGCGCCAAGGTCTGATCCGCGCCGGCAAAGCGGGCCGGTTGCCTTTCGCGGGCGGCTGGCCTAGAGCAATTCCAGGAAAAGTGCGCAGCGGTTTTCCGTTTGGAATTGCGTGAAACAATCGCTCTGAGCCTTGGTCGAAGACCAGGTGGCAATGCGTGGAAGACAGGTTCATCGTGACGGATAAGAACAGCGAAACCCGTTCGACGGCCATCGCCGCCGCCATCATCCTGCTGGCGGCGACTGCGCTTCTCTATCTGATGCCGGATGTCATCGTCCGGCTCGGCGAGATCTCGCCTTGGCTCGGCACCGGCTTCGGCGTGCTGATCATCCTGGCCTTTTTCCTGGTCTTCTGGCTGCGGGCCCGTCATCAGCGGCGCAAGGGCCTTTAGTCGACCCGTTCAGCCCTGCAGCGATGCGCCGAGCAGGAGCACGCCCGTGCCGATGACCAGCAGCGCGCCGCAAATCTCGATGCCATTGCCGACCCATGCGGAGAGCTTCGAGCCCCGGCCGGCGAAGCGGACGGCGGTGCCCTTGGCGAAGACGGCGATGATGGCGAGCAGCGAAACGGTGAGCGCCGTGCCGATGGACATGGCAAGGACGGACAGCAGGCCGCCGAGATAAAGGCCGTTCAGCATCGCGAAGGTCATCACCAGCAGCGCGCCGGAGCAGGGGCGCAGGCCGACCGTGATGATCGCCGACCAGGCCTCGCGCAGGCTGAAATTCTCGTTGGACAGCATTTTCGGGTCAGGCAGGTGCGCATGGCCGCAGGTTTCGCAGACCTTGCCGTCGGCAAGGTCATGGGCCGGATCGTCGCATTGGTATTGGCTGGCGGTTGCCGGCGCGGCGCGGAAGAGGGATGACTTGCCTGCGGTTTCCGCGCCGTTCCCGTCATCGGCGAAAAGCGACATGCTGATCGGCCCGGCCGCCGTGGCGAGTTGCACCTGCTGGCGTTGCGGCTGGTCTTGCAGCATCGAGCGGAGCTTGCGGAACAGCAGCCAGCAGCCGAACAGGATCACCATGACGAAGCTGGCGATCTCCATGGCATTGGTGGCCATGGTCATGGTGATGCCGGAGCCGCGCAGGATGAAATAGGCCGCACCCACCACCAGCACGGCGACGAGGCCCTGGATGAAGGCGGAGACGAAGGAGATGGCGATGCCGCGTCTCAGCTCGATCTCGTTGGCGACCATATAGGAGGAGATGACGGCCTTGCCGTGGCCCGGGCCTGCGGCGTGGAAGATGCCGTAGGCGAAGGAGAGGCCGATCAGCGTCCACAGCTGCCAGGGGTCCTCGCGCATCGCCGTGATCGACTTGGTGAGCGCCCGGTAGAAGGCCTGCTGCTCGTAGTTGATATAGAGGAAGATCGGCGCCAGCGGCCCGCCCATCGGCTGGAAGCTCGGCTCGGCCGTGCCGATCCCGAGCGGGGAGCCGGTGGCATGGGCAAGGCCTTGCGTCGCCAGAAGGGCGAGTGCTGCAGCCGGAACCAGCCTCCAGATCCGTGATATCAGCATTGGACGTCCATCCGCGTTGCAAAGAGCTTCGACATGGTCGTCCCCGTCGGGTCGTTGAAGAAGGCATCCGTCAGGGTCGACTTGTTCTCGGCGATGACCTCATCCGGATTGGGTCGCACGACCTGATGCTTGCAGCTCTTGAAGGCGT
>JASGEG010000341.1:0-14797 GCA_047606605.1 Rhizobium sp. | reverse complement strand
GGGATATGCCGGAGGCCACGCTGGATGCCTATCTCGCCCAGCACCACGGCTGGGGCTATGACATACAGCCAGTCAACCGCGCGGCGATTGCCGCCCTCGAACCCCATCTTGCCGATCCGCCCGCTTTCGCGGTGCATGTCGCCGAGGAGGGCGCCGTCGAACCCGTCGCCGCCGCCAGACTGCTGCTGGAGGACGCCGTTCGCCATGGCGCGACGCTGACCTACGGCACGAAGGCGACGCGGCTGCTGCAGACCGATGGCGGGGTCACCGGCGTCGAAACGGCGGACGGTCCGCTGCCTGCCGATCATGTCGTGCTGGCCGCCGGCGCCGGCATCGTGCCGCTTGCCGCATCCGCCGGCATCGACGTGCCGCTGGAAACGCCGCCGGGCCTCATCGCCCATTCCCGTCCCGCGCCCCGGCTGCTGAACGGCCTCGTCATGGCGCCGGGGCTGCATATGCGCCAGACGCCGGAAGGCCGCATCATTGCCGGCAGCGATTTCGGCGGCACCGATCCCGGCAGAGACCCACAAAAGGCCGCAGGGGAGCTGCTCGCCAAAGTCAGATCCATGCTGCGCGACAGTGACGGGCTCGAACTGGATTTTCATACGATCGGCTATCGTCCGACACCGAAGGATGGCTTTCCGATCATCGGCGGTGCGGAGGGAGTGCCCGGCCTCTACCTCGCCGTCCTGCATTCGGGTGTCACGCTGGCGCCGATCGTCGGGCTGCTGGCGTCGGAGGAAATCATCGGTGCCCGATCGCAAGCCGAGCTTGCGCCGTTCCGCCTGTCGCGATTTGCAAAGGCGGGCGAATGATATCCGCCGAAACAACCTCAAGTCTCCTCCGCATGCACCGGGAGCGTCCGGCGTCACTTACGATTTCGCGGCGATGACTTTTCGTATGTTGCAAGAGGATTTACCGAGCCCTACGATGCCGCTTTCAAGAACATGCCGGTTGGGCAAAGGCATGGGGGCGCTGGGCTTGATGACTAGGACCATTATTCCTGCTTTCGTTGTCGCGTTCGAACCGCATGGTGGTCCGATCGGTTGATCGCGTTATGAAAAAGCTGCGTTTCCCGAGGGCTTCGATTGGGGCTTATTTGATCGCCATCGCACTGGCGATCGCTTTGCCGATTCTGGCCTTCGTGGCGCTGTTGCTGGTTCAGCTCGAAAACAACGAGCGCGACGTGCTGAAACGCGACACGGTGCAAGATGCCCAGGCGCTGGCCCGCACCATCGACCGGCAGCTGCAGGACATGGCGACGACGCTGCGGCTGCTGTCCTCCTCGCCGGAGCTGGAACACAACGATATCGCCACATTCTTCTACCGCACGGAGACGGTACTGCGCACCGATTCGCTGTTCGTCCTGCTGATGGACAAGGACGGCCAGATGCGGCTGAATACGCGCTGGCCGCTCAGCAAGCCGCTCGGCAAGACCGGCAACATGCCGGCCCTGCAATCGGCGCTCGATTCGGGCCGCATCGAAGCGTCCGACGTCTTTGTCGGCTCGAACATCCATCGATGGGTCTATAACGTCACCCTGCCGCTCGATCATTCGCCGGCCGGCGCTGCGCTCGCGATGACGCAGGATGCCGACGAACTCGCCAAGCTGGTGACGACCGATGCCCTTGCCCCCGGCTGGTCGGCCGCCGTCATCGACAGCTCCGGCCATATCGTCGCCGCCAGCGGCCCGGCCAACCACTCTCCCGGCGATCCCTTCAACAAGGACATCCTGCCGAAGCTGATCGCGTCCAGCGGCGTCTATCAGGATGAGAAGGTCCTGCCGCATGCGCTGCTCGGCTATGCGCGTATTCCCGGCTGGTCCTGGAAGGCCGTTGTCTGGGGACCGGTCGCCTCGGCGCAGGAATCGCTGATGAGCACCTGGCGCTTCCTGATCTATGGTGGTGTCACCCTGCTGCTGGTGGCGCTGATCGCCGTCTATGCGCTCGCCCGGCAGGTGCGCACCACGATACAGAGCATCGCCGACATGGCCGACCGGATGGGCCGCGGCGAGATCGTCTCGCCGGTCGAAACCAGCGTCATCGAGGCCAATCAGGTCGCGGTCGCCCTGTCCAACGCCTCCTTCGATCGCAGCGAGACGGAAGACCGGCTGCATTTCGTCATGCACGAACTGGTGCACCGCACGAAGAACCTGCTCGCGCTTGCCCAGGCGATGACCCGCCAGCTCGCCCGGCAGACCGACAGCGTCGATACCTTCCAGCGCGCCGTTGCGGACCGGCTGGAAGGGTTGGCGCGCTCGATCGAGGTCTTGACCAGCGAGCAATGGACCGGCGTATCGCTGAAGCGGGTGATCGATATCCACCTCGCCACCTTCCTGCAGGGACCGCAGCAGCTCGACGTCAACGGCCAGGACTTCCTGCTGAAGCCGGAAGCCGTGCAGAATCTCGGCCTGGTCCTGCACGAATTGGCGACGAATTCGGTGAAATACGGCGCGCTTTCCGCACCCGAAGGGAAGATCGCCATCGAATGGACGAGCGAAACCGGGGAGATCGGGCCGATGATCCGCCTCACCTGGACGGAAAGCCGCGGCCCGACCGTCAAGCCGCCGACGCTCACCGGCTTCGGTACGACCGTCACCAAGGCCCACGCCGCCTCCGCCTTCGGCGGCAATGTCGAGATCGACTTCCGGCCCACCGGCCTCGTCTGGGAACTGACCGCCCTGCGCAGCACCATGGAGCGCGAACGCGAGCGGGCGTGAATTTCCCAGCTATTCGTGCCGTGGTGTGAACCGAAGCTTACGGACCTTGTTTCTCTCCACGATCGCTGCCCTGATCTTTTCAAAGAATGCTTCGGGCAGAAAGCCATAGTCGATGCGCTCAGGCTGATCGGGCCGCTCCCGCAGATCGTAGCCGGGCCATATGAAACGATTGAGCTCGGTAATGCGAACCCAGTGTCTCTCCTTGTCGAGACCAAGCTGCGTACAGATTTTTTGCGGTATCTCTATCGATGCGGCGGGATCGGAAGGGTCGGGATCGCTATGGGTGATCGGCACCACCACCGTTTGAAAATAGCCGGTATCGCCAATCTTCGCCGCCAGAACGATTGCGCAGGGACGATCCTTGGCAGCTTCATAGATACCGCGCTCGTGCTCACTGCTCCAAAGGAATGCATAGCGGATGACAAGACCCGGCGCCGGCTCGGGATATTTCACCTGGGCACGACACCATATTGAGCATTTTCGATATCGGCGATCGTTTCGTCATCAAGCGCGCCGACGATCAGAACTTCACGCTCTCTGCGCTTCAGCATTTCATAATGCGCCAGCTCGCTGGCGGAGAGATAGCCACCGACCACCCGGCCATGACTGGTAATCTCGATTACCTTGGCAGCGATCGCTTCGTCCTGATATCTGGCGAAACTGCGCGAAAACTCGGTTGCGGAAACCTTTAATGCGCCAGCCATGTCAGCACCCTCTGAAAATACACATTTTACGTATTTTACGTATTTTGCGTATTTCGTCAAATAGGGTCTCAATTCACCCCTACTCGTTCATCGCCTTGACGATATCCTCGGTCACCTTCTTGGCATCGCCGAGCAGCATCATGGTGCCGTCCTTGTAGAACAGCGTGTTGTCGATGCCGGCATAACCGGAGCCCAACGAGCGCTTGACGAAGAGGCAGGTCTTGGCCTTGTCGACGTCGAGGATCGGCATGCCGTAGATCGGCGAGGTCTTGTCGTCGCGCGCCGCCGGATTGGTGACGTCGTTGGCGCCGATGACATAGGCGACATCGGCCTGGGCGAATTCCGAATTGATGTCCTCGAGCTCGAACACCTCGTCATAGGGAACGCTGGCCTCGGCGAGCAGCACGTTCATATGGCCGGGCATGCGGCCTGCGACGGGATGAATGGCATATTTCACCTCGACGCCGTGCGCCTTCAGCCGGTCGGCCATCTCGCGCAGCGCATGCTGGGCCTGCGCCACCGCCATGCCGTAGCCCGGCACGATGATGACCTTGGAAGCATTCGCCATCAGATAGGCGGCGTCCTCAGCCGAGCCGAGCTTGACCGTCTTGTCGCTGTTGTCGGCGCCGCCGGCAGCCGCCTCGCCGCCGAAGCCACCGAGAATGACGGAGATGAAGGAGCGGTTCATGCCCTTGCACATGATGTAGGACAGGATCGCGCCGGACGATCCCACGAGCGCGCCGGTAATGATCAGCGCGAGATTGCCGAGCGTGAAACCGATGCCGGCGGCCGCCCAGCCGGAATAGGAATTCAGCATCGACACGACCACGGGCATGTCTGCGCCGCCGATCGGCACGATCAGCAGCACGCCAAGCGCCAGCGCCAGGACGACGACCGCCCAGAAGTCGAAATGGCTCTCGCTGATCGCCAGGCCGACGATGAAGAACAGGATCAGTGCCAGCAGGCCGGCATTGATGAAATGGCGGTAGGGCAGCAGGATCGGCTTGCCTGACATGCGGCCGTCGAGCTTCAGAAAGGCAATGATCGAGCCAGTGAAGGTGAGCGCGCCGATCGCCACGCCGATTGCCATTTCGACGCGCGCCTCGGTATGGATCGAGCCGATACTGCCGATGCCGAAAGAGGACGGCGTGTAGAGCGCGGCGGCCGCCACCAGCACGGCCGCAAGACCGACCAGCGAGTGAAAGCCGGCCACGAGCTGCGGCATCGAGGTCATGGGAATGACGCGGGCGATATAGGCCCCCGCCCCGCCGCCGATGGCAAGGCCGAGAACGATCAGAACGAAGCCGCCGAAGGAGGGCGTCGCCAGCACCAGCGTCGTGGCGATGGCGATGCCCATGCCGACCATGCCGTAGAGATTGCCGCGCCGGCTGGTGGCCGGATGCGACAGGCCGCGCAGCGCCAGGATGAACAGCACGCCGGAGACGAGATAAAGGAAGGCCGCGATATTGCTCAGCATGCCGCCCTCACTTGTCTTTCTTCTTGTACATCGCCAGCATGCGCTGGGTCACAAGGAAACCGCCGACGATATTGACCGAGACGAGCACCAGCGCCACGAAACCGAAGCCGGTCGCAAGCCCGCTTGCGGAAATGCCGACCGCCAGCAGCGCGCCGACGACGATGACCGAGGAAATGGCGTTGGTCACCGCCATCAGCGGCGTGTGCAGGGCGGGTGTCACCGACCAGACCACGTAATAGCCGACGAAGATCGCCAGCACGAAGATCGCCAGCTGGAAGACGAAGGGATCGATCGCGCCGCCGGATGCGGCGCTGACGGCCTCCGGGGCCTGCGCTGCGGCGGTCATCACGGCGTTGACGGCATCGTTGAGTTGCTGGAGCGCCTGATCCATTGCTTGGCTGGCCATTTAGACATCCCCCTTGTTGACCGTCGGCTGATCGGGATCGACGAAATTCGGGTGCACCACCTCGCCGCCATCGGTCAGCATCGTCGCCTTGATCAGCTCGTCGGCGCGGTTGAGCCCGAGGCTCTTCGTATCCTTGTCCACCATGGTTTCGAGGAAGGTGACGAGATTCTTGGCATAAAGAGCGGAGGCGCTCGCCGCGACGCGCCCGGCCATATTGGGATAGCCGACCACCTTGACGCCCTCGACATCGGCGACGGTCCCGAACTCGGCGCCCTCGATATTGCCGCCGCGCTCGATGGCGAGATCGACGGCAACGGCGCCAGGCCGCATCGCCTTCAGCATCTCGCGGCTGACGAGGCGCGGCGCCGGTCGGCCGGGGATCAGCGCCGTGGTGATGACGATATCCTGCTTGGATATATGTTCGGCGACGAGGGCTGCCTGCTTGGCCTGGTAGGCGGCCGACATTTCCTTGGCATAACCGCCGGCTGTTTCCGCCGCCTTGAACTCCTCGTCCTCGACGGCGATGAATTTCGCGCCGAGCGAGGCGACCTGTTCCTTGGCGGCCGGACGCACGTCAGTGGCCGACACCTGCGCGCCGAGGCGCCGTGCCGTCGCGATCGCCTGCAGGCCGGCGACACCGGCGCCCATGACGAAGACCCTTGCCGCCGGCACGGTTCCCGCCGCCGTCATCATCATCGGCAGCGCCCGGTCATAGACTGCGGCGGCCTCGATGACGGCCTGGTAGCCTGCGAGGTTTGCCTGCGACGACAGCACGTCCATCGACTGGGCGCGGGTGATGCGCGGCATCAGCTCCATGGCAAAGCTCGTCAGCCCTGCCTTTGCCATCTCGACCAGCGCGGCCTCGTTGCCATAAGGGTCCATGATGGCGATGACGATCGCGCCGCTCTTGTAGCCGCCGATCTCCTTGCGTGTCGGTCGCCGCACCTTGAGGATGACATCGGCGCGCTTGGCATCCTTGGCCGTGCCGATACGCGCGCCGATAGCCTCATATTCGCCGTCCGGAATGCGTGACAAGGCGCCAGCGCCCGCTTCCACGACGACCTCGAAGCCAAGGCCTTTCATTTTCTTCACCGTTTCCACGGACGCAGCCACCCGCGTCTCGTCCGCCACGGTTTCCTTGGCGACAAAAACCAGATTGCCCAACGACATCCCCTCGCATCAAACGACAGCGCTGCCGGAAACGGCGGCGCGACAGTCTGCAGAATCCCAGACAAGGCACGGGCCGGAAGCCCGGCGTCGATCAGCGTGACTGAGCGTCAGCGCCCGAAAATGATGCTGGCGATGGAAAGAACGACGAAGATGAGGAGACCGCCGAGAAAACCGGCATGACCGAAGAAGCCGGCCGTCATCGCGATCAGGAGCGCGGCGACGATGCCCGCTCCGACCTTCGCACCCACGATGAACCGGTCATAGGTTTTCTCATGCTCCTTGTAATCCATCGGAGCACCGGTTTCGATCGGTCCGGTATGATGTTCGGCCATGCAAAGATCTCCCCTCAATCCGCTCCCGGCAAACCTTGCAATCGTCTGCCGGTCGAGCTTCAGCCTCAAAAGCCGCGCCCCCGAAAAGAGAGCCGCTGCCAAATTTCCTCTACCGAGGCGTTACACAAAGCGCTGGAAAATGCAATGCACGAGAACGTCGCAGAGCCTCAATAGGTCTCGACCGTGCTGCTCTCGACGACATCTCGCGTCGGCGCCGGATTGCGGACGAGATTTGCTGCCATCTCGCCGATCCTCTGTGTCGGCAGCGGCATCGAGAACACGTAACCCTGGACGACATCGGCCAGGCCGCGTTCGTTGATGACAATCAATTGCTCCGGCGTTTCCACGCCCTCGATGACGACTTCCAGCCCGAGGCTGCGCGAGAGATCGGCAATGCCGCACAGAAGCTTGAAACGGCGGTCGTCGCCATCAATGTCGCGCACGAAGGATCGGTCGATCTTGACGATATCCACCGGCAGCGAATCGAGATAGCTGAGACTGGAAAAGCCGGTGCCGAAGTCGTCGATGGCGATGCTGATGCCCTTGGCGCGCAAATCGGCAAGGATTGCCCGCACGCTGACGACCTCATCCATCAGGCAGCTTTCGGTCACCTCGAGATGCAGCCGCGACGGCTCCAGTCCCGAGGCCTCCAGCGCTTCCGCGACGATGCCGACGATGTCGTTGCCGCGCAGATCCTGCGCCGAGAGATTGACCGAGACCGAAAGCGGCAGCGGCCAGGTGGCGCAATCCCGGCAGGCGCGGTTGAGCATGAAGCGCGTGATGCCGGTGACGATGCCCATCTCCTCGGCGACTTGCACGAAGACAGCCGGCGGCACCGAGCCTCGTTCCGCATGCACCCAGCGCGCCAGCGCCTCGCAGCAGTCGATATGGCGGCCATCCGGCGTGAACATCGGCTGATAGACGGCATGCAGCCTGCCGGTCTCGATCGCCTCGCGCAGATCGTCCTTCAGCTTCTGCCGGTCGATATAGCGGGCGTCCATTTCCGGTTCGAAGGCGGAGCAGCCGCCCTTCATGCGCGACTTGGTATCGAACAGCGCCAGATCGGCCTTGATCTGCCATTCCTGCGGACGGAATTCGCGAGCCGACATGGTGAGGTAACCGCCGCTGAAGGAGATGCGCAAGCTGTGGCCATCCACCTCATAGGTGCCCGACATCGCCGCATGCAACGCGGATATCCGGCCATCCAGATCCCGGATGCCGTCCTCGTTCGGGAACAGCAGCACGAACTGATCCGCGACCAGGCGCGCGCAAAGCGCGCTATCGCCGGCCGCCTGCCGCAGCCGCGCGGCGACGGCAACCAGCAGCCGGTCGCCGGTCACATGCCCCTTGGCGTCATTGACATGTTTGAAATCGTCGACATCGAGAACCAGGATGCCGACCTGGCCGTCGCCCGCGGTCGCAGCCAATCTTTCCTGCGTCAGTTCGACGAAATATTCGCGGTTCGGCAAGCCCGTCAGCGGATCGAAGCGCACCATGTGCAGGACCCGGCGCTCGGCCAGCACACGCGCCGTCACATCCTCGAAGATCAGGATGACGATGCCGTCGGCGCGGCGGCTTGCCGAGAATTCCAGAAACAGATCGTCGCCGAACTCGACCAGCGCGCGCGACAGCGTGCCATCGATGAGCTGCGCGATCTGTCGCTGGATCAAACCGTGCAGCGATCCGTCGACGACGGCATGGCGGGCGCCGTAACGCAGTACGACATCGAGCTCGCAGTCCCTGAGCTGCTCGGGCTGCGCCAGGTTCAGGAGTTCGCAGGCCTTGCGATTGGCGACGAGGATACGATTGCCGGCGTCGAGCATGAAGAGGCCATGCGTCATGTTGTTCAGCGCCGTGTCGAACCGGTCGGCGATCAGCGATATCTCGCGCGACGCTATGACGTTCTTGTAGAGAAACTCGCGCAGGCCGTTGGCCATGGAGCGTGTCGTCAGCCCGAAAGGCACTAGCATGATGGAAACGATGGCCTTGTAAGGCTGCCCCGACATCAGGCAGGCGACGACGATCGGCAGGCAGCATGCCAGTGTCTGCAGGTCGATCGCCTTGCGCGAACCGTAATTGCGGCCGAGGATCGATACCATCGACCCCATGGTCACCGCGATGCAGATGAATTCCGCCAGGGGATTGCGGACGACCAGAATGGCATAGCCGCTGGCGATGCCCAGGATCATGGCCACCGCCGTCCCGCCGAGCACATAGCGCATTTCCCAATGCGCGATATCGGCGCGCGACAACATGCTCTTGTCGGCGGCGTCGAACTGGCGGAAGGAATGGATGCGGTAGACGAAGACGGCGGCAAGCGCCAGGCAGAAACCCAGATAGATACCGTCGCCGGTGCTGAGCACGATGACGACATAGCTGAGGATATGAACGAACAGGCCCGTGAGCAGCGTGCTACGGTTTCCGAAAAGCGAACTGACGAACGACAGATACACATCCGTCGGCACGGTGTCCGGGCTTTGAGGTTTCATCCAGAGTTCCCCTGATGCGGCGCGAACCCTAGTCAAAACCCTTTAAAATTTGCTTGCCCAAACAGAATGCATCCAGGCAAATCTTCCAATTAAGTCGGTAACTTACGGGGAATCCAGAGAGATGCTGCACCATATTCGTGCGACCACCTGAAACAAATTCTACCAGGGCTATATTTTATAAATACATAAAGTAAAAAACACAGATGATGAGCGACCGGCGTTGCCGCTCAAAGCTTGCCGGCCCGCTGCTGAATCATCATGAACGTATCGAAAGTGTATTCGGAAAGCTGCATCCAGAGATAGGCATCCTTCTTGTAGGCAACCTGATCCTCATAAATGCGCTTGAAATACTCGTTCGATTTCGAGAGGTCGGCATAGATGCCGGTCGCAGCCTGGAAACAGGCCTCCAGAATTTCCTGGCTGAAGGGCCGCAAGGTTACGCCCTGCGCGACGATATCCTTCAGGGCCTGCGGATTTTTCACATCGTATTTCGCCAGCATGTTCGTGTTGGCGAAAGCGCAGGCATCCGTGAGGATGGCCTGATAGTTCTTCGGCAGCCCGTTCCATTTTTCCAGGTTGAAGAAGGCATGCACGACGGCGCCGCCCTCCCACCAGCCGGGATAATAATAATATTTGGCGATCTTCTGGAAACCGAGCTTCAGGTCGTCATAGGGACCGACCCATTCGACAGCATCGAGCGTGTTCTTTTCGAGCGCATCATAGATCGCGTTGATCGGCAGATCCTGCTGCGGCACGACGCCGACCTTCTCGATCACTTTGCCGGCGAGACCGGCAATCCGCATCTTCACGCCTTTAAGATCGTCCAGGGTATTGATTTCCTTGCGGAACCAGCCACCCATCTGCACGCCGGTATTGCCGGCCGGCAGGCCGAGAATGCCCTGCGTGGCATAGAACTCGTTCATCAGCCTGTTGCCGTCGCCCTGGTAGAACCAGGCATTGGTCAGTCGCGCGTTCAAACCGAACGGCAGCGCGGTGCCGATGGCGTAGGTCGGGTCCTTGTTCCAGAAATAATAGGAGCAGGTATGCGCCGCCTCGACGGTGCCGCCGCTCACCGCATCGGCCGCCTGCCCGCCGGGCACGATCTCGCCGGCCTCATGAACCTGGATGACGAAATTGCCGTTGGTCGCATCCGCGACATGGGCGGCGATATCCTCGGCGCCGCCATAGATCGTATCCAGGCTTTTCGGGAAGGAGGAGGTCATGCGCCAGGTGATCTTTGGATATTCCTGGGCCAAAGCGGGGCTCGCAAGCGCAGAGGCGGCAGCGCCTGCGCCGACGGCTCCGGCTCGTCTGATGAACGAACGGCGATCCATTGCATAACCTTTCACACGGACGGCATTGCGGGAGATATCCTTCTCCCGATCATGGCGCAAGCGGTGGAGCTAACCACGCTGCACACTGTCTTTCAAGTTTGCTCTTGCACTGCATTATGGCGATTCCTGTACATCATCATGACGAATGGAAACAAAGCCTTGCGGCAGCCGTTCCGCGTTGCCGAACCGGGGATATTCGCGTAATTTCCCGTGCTATACGATCCGTTGCGCCCTTGAGACCGATGCTCTTGCGATGTCTCAGCCGGCAACGGCATGTCGCACTTTCCGGAGCCCCGCATGTCCAGACCGATCATTGCCATTCCCGCCGATATCCGCGAACTCGACGGTGCGAGCTGGCATGCCGTGCAGCAGCAATATGTCCGCGCCGCCGTCAAGGCCGCCGGTCTTCTGGCGCTGATCGTGCCGGCGCTGGAAGAGGACAATGATATCGACGCCATTCTCGACCGCGTCGACGGGCTACTGGTCTCCGGTTCCGCCACCAATGTGCATCCCTCGCTCTACGGCCGGCAGGCGCTGGACAGCGACGGTCCCTTCGATCCCGCCCGCGACGCCACCTCGCTGCCGCTCATCCGCCGCGCCATCGAGCGCGCCATTCCGATGCTCGCCATCTGCCGCGGCATCCAGGAGCTGAACGTCGCGCTCGGCGGCACGCTTGCCAGCGAGATCCAGGAACAGCCGGGCATATGGGATCATCGCAAGCCGACGAATGTCGACCGCGACACGATGTATTCGATCCGCCAGAGCGTCTTCGTCAAGGAAGGCTCCTGCATCGCCGCCGTCGTCGGCCCCGGCGAAGTGCGCGTCAACTCGCTGCACCGCCAGGCGATCGCCGATACGGCGCCGCGGCTGCAGGTGGAGGCCGTCGCCGAGGACGGCACGATCGAAGCCGTTTCCGTCATCGACGCCAAGGCTTTTGCCGTCGGCGTGCAATGGCACCCGGAATATTGGGCGGAGACGGATTCGCCGTCGCGCAAGCTGTTCGCGGCCTTCGGCGACGCCGTGCGCGACTATGCGGCGGCCAAGGAGCAGCCGACGGCTCCTCCCCGCCTTCAATCGGCCGTCTGATCAGCCCTTCGGCTTGACCGGGGTTTCCGGCACCGGCGTCAACGCCGCTCCCTTGGAAAACCACTGGATGATGTTGTCCGATACCAGGTCGGCCATGGCGTTGCGTGTCGGCACCGAAGCGGAGGCGACATGCGGCAGCAGGGTGACGTTCGGCAGGGAAAGATAACCCGCCGGAACGTTCGGCTCGTCGTAGAAGACGTCGAGGCCGGCGGCGCCGAGCGTGCCGTTCCCAAGGGCGGCGATCAAGGCGTCGTCATCGACCGACCAGCCGCGCCCGACATTGATGAACACGCCCTGCGGCCCGAGCGCCGACAGGATCTCGGCATCGATCACCCGATGCGTTTCGGGGGTCTTCGGCACGATGGAGATCAGCGTATCGACCGATTCCGCCATCGCCTTCAGCGACGGGTAATAGTCGTAGGACAGCTCCTTGCGCGGCGAACGGGTGTGATAACCGATCTTCACCTTGAACGGCTCCAGCCGCTTGGCGATTTCCTGACCGATACGGCCGAGACCGTAGATGCCGACGCTCCGCCCCTTCATCGAGAAGGGCGAGAGCGGGAAAGGTCCTTCACTTGTCCAGCGTCCCTGGCGCAGCCAGCTTTCTGCCAGCGGAAACTGCCGCAGCGTGTTGAGCAGCAGCGCGACAGCCGTATCCGCCACCTCGTCGTTCAGCACATCCGGCGTATTGGTGACCACAATGCCCTTTGAGGCGGCATGCCTGACATCGACACCATCATAGCCGACACCGAAATTGGCGATGATCTCGACATTCGGGAAAGCGTCGATCCAGGCGGCGTTGAAACCACTGGACACGGCGACGGCGCGAACGCGCGCCGCCGTCGCGGCATCGATCCGGGGGCTGTCGCTGCGATCGGCGGCGATGATATCGAAATGCCCGCCCAGTCTTTCCAGTACACGCGGATGTATCTTCCCCGGAACGAGGACGGCAATGCGGTTATCGGACATGAATCTTTCCTCTTGAAGATGCGGTTCGGCGCTACTGGCGGGCCTGATAGGGAGCCGTGGACTGACGGATGCGCATTTCCGGCTTGATAAGATGGATACCGTCCGGCTCATGGCTGCCTGCCAGCCTATCCAAAAGCGCGCGCGCCGCAAGTCTTCCGACCTCGGCCTGGCCGTTCCACACCGTCGTCAGCGCCGGCGTGGCGATCGCCGCCTCCTCCAGATCGTCATAGCCGGTCACGGAAATATCCTTGCCCGGAACGAGGCCGGCGCGGGAAATACCGTTCATCAGGCCGATGGCGACAAGATCGTTCCAGCAGACGGCGGCCGTCGGCTTCTGCGGCAGCGACAGGAAATGCACCGCCGCCTCGAAACCGCCCTGCTTGGAGCGGGCGCCGGGAATGCGCAGGTCCGGATCGACCTCGATGCCCGCCTTGCGCAGGGCGTTGACATAGCCCTGGTAGCGATCGCGGCCGGTCGAGGTCTGGTCGGTGCCGCCGATCATCGCGATGGTGCGATGGCCGAGGCTGATCAGATGGTTGGTGGCGAGCGAAATGCCGTAGCTGTCGTCGCCGCGATAGGTCGGCAGGTCCAGCCCTTCCATCGAACGGGCGACGAGGATGGCGGGCATGCCGTTTTCCTCCGCCAGGTCGAAATCCTCCGGCGGCGTGCCGATCGCCGGCGACATGATGACGCCGTCGCCGCCGAGCTGCAGCAGGGTTTCGATGAAGGTCCGCTGCTTCTCGACCGAATCATAATGGTTGGAAAGAATGAAAGTGTGGCGGCTGCGGTCGAGCTCGCTCTCGATCGACTTGAGGATCTCGCCATAGAACGGGTTCATGATGTCGTGAACGACGACGCCGATGATGCCGGAACGCGATGTTCTGAGACTTGCGGCGCGGCGATTGTAGATATAGCCGAGCGCGCGCGCCTGATCCTTGATCTTCTCGCGCGTATTGACCGCCACCAGCGGACTGTCGCGTAAGGCAAGAGAGACGGTTGCCGTTGAAATGCCCAGCGTTTCCGCAATGGTAGACAGTTTTATCTTTTGCGCCAAGCGCTCCCCTCCCCGTGAAACGCAGCCGAATATACTCTTCCGTCCGTTGCAGGATTCCGGAATTTAAAAACTTTAATTAAAAGCTTTAATCGCGCCGTGCAACTCGAATCCTCAGGGATTCTTAAAATTCCTCGTCTTCGTCCTCGGGTTCGACGGCCTGCAGGTTGCCCTCGATCGCCTTCAGCAGCCGCACCAGCGAGCGAACGTCCTTTTCCGAGAAGCCGCGGGTGGCGAGTTCGTCGCAGGCGGCCGCCGAGCTTTCGATCTCGCCGACGCTGTTGCGGCCGGTCTCGGTGAGATAGACCTTCGTCAGCCGCGCATCCTCGGCATCCGGCCGACGCTCGACGAAACCCTGCGCCTCCATGCGGCCGATGGTGCGGGTCATGGTGGGCGCCTTGACGCCGAGCTTCTGCGCCAGCGTGCCCGCCGGCAGCCCGTCGTTTGCCGCAAGCGCCAGAATGACGCCATCCTGGCCGGCATAGAGGCCGCTGGCCGTCAGGTTGCGGGTCAGAACCGTGCGCATGGACCGTGCGGCCTGCGTCAATGCCGGAGACAGATCGGCAAGCGTATAGTCGCTATGGTCCTTCTTTTTACCCGACTTACTTTTCTTTCCGTCCTTGTTCTTCTTACCCATCGTGATTCCGTTGCTCTTTCCGCCGCTGCATCATCACGTTATGACATTGCCTAGCTTATTGACATAAACAAGAGGCACACCCACAGATGGCACAGCCTTTGCCACGTTTCGATGACAATGATAGGACGCTGGCGCCCGCGGACAGGACAAACTGGATTGTCATCCTGCCACTTGGCGCCCATGAGCAACACGGCCCGCACCTGCCGTTCGACACCGATACGCTGATCGCCGAAGGCATCGTTTCGCGCTTGAAGACCGCCCTGCCCGCCGATTTGCCCGTCACCTTCCTGGCCGTCGAACCGGTCGGCTATTCCGTCGAGCACATGGATGTCGCCGGCACGAAGACGCTCGGCTTCAATGAGGCCGTCAACCGCTGGCTCGGCATTGCCGAAAACATGCATCGCCTCGGCATCCGCAAATTCG
>JASGEG010000340.1:0-13424 GCA_047606605.1 Rhizobium sp. | reverse complement strand
CAGGCGGGCAAGCCGCAGCTTCACCAGGATCTGATGCTCGAAATTATGGCTGTCGAAGGCGAAGACGGCCTTGAGCAGCGTTGCCGGTGCCACCGGGCGCGCGCCGATCCCGGCATGAATCGAGGCCAGCATCAGAATGGCGGCCATCAACAGCGCCATAACGGAAAGGCCGCGCGCGGGGCGTGCTCGCCATGGCGCGGATGCGCCTGAAGCCGGAATCACCCTCATCATGGCCTCTTGCCGCTCTTGGTCGAGGGCAGGAAAAGCGGCAAGCCGGTTTCGGGATGGACGAGCCGCACCACCTCGGTATCGAAGACCTGGCGGATGAGGTCTGCGCTGCATTCGCCGGGATGCTCGGCAATGCCGGCAATCGCGCCGTCCTTCAGGAAGACCAGGCGGTCGGCATATTGCAGGGCGAAATTGAGATCGTGCAGCACGGCGACGATGGTGCGTCCATGGTCGCGGGTGAGGGTCCGCAGCAGGTCCAGCACTTCCACCTGATAATGCAGGTCGAGGAAGGTGGTGGGCTCGTCGAGCAGGATGACGGGCGTTTCCTGCGCCAGCACCATGGCGATCCAGCAGCGCTGGCGCTGGCCGCCGGACAGGCTGTCGACGGGCCGGCTGGCAAATGCAAGCGTATCGGTCACCGTCAGCGCGTGCTCGACCGCCGCCTCGTCGGCCTCCGTCCATTGCCGCAGAAAGCCCTGATGCGGATAGCGCCCGCGCGCGACGAGGTCGTAGACGCTCAGGCCCTCGGGTAATAGCGGGCTTTGCGGCAGCAGACCGAGCTTCCGCGCGATGTCCCGTGTCGGCATGGCATGCAGCGCCTTGCCGTCCAGGCTTACCGTCCCGCCCGTCGGCGTCAATAGCCGTGCCATGACGGACAGCAGCGTCGACTTGCCGGAACCGTTCGGGCCCAAAAGAACGGTCATGGTTGCTTCGGGAACGGAAAGCGAGATGCCGTCGAGGATCAGCCGGCGGCCATAGCCGGCCGTGACCCGTTCGACGGATAGCGGGGTGGCAACGGTGTCTTCCCCTAGCTCCGGCCTGTCTTTCTGTCCTATGCGCATCAGCTCTTTCGCGTCGATTGTCCGTTTTGAGCAAGAATATTCCTGAGTGTAGTAGTCAAATTTTCTCTGTTGTAAATTCCCGGGATTGCTGGCGCCTGCATATCGGACACAAGGGCCGGGAGCTGTGCGGCGCATGAAGCCGATTGTGTAGATCATTCTTTATCGCTTTGAAAAATATCCATTTTCTTGATGTCTTCCGAGGCCGGCGACAGCGCTTCATTCTCCGGTTGGAGGCATTGCGGCCGTATGGACGGCAGAAAATGGTTGATTAAAAGTTGACTACTACATTCATGAAAACCATAAGCCGCCCAGCCCGCAACGAAGCGGGATTTCGCATCAGACATTGAAATTGAATGATATCCGCGAGGATATGGGGGCAGAATGAAGCAGGGCAAAACGGCTGTCGCAGGCGCGGCGATCCATCATGTGCGGGCGGCCATCCTGATATTGAGCGCATGCGCGGCCTATCCGGCAATGGCGCAGGATGCGGCGGTAAAGCCGAAGGAGGCGGATGCGGCGGCGAGCGAGACCGTCGATCCAGCCGCCAGCGGCACGGTCCTGAAACCCATCACCGTTGAGAGCGGCGGTCAGGACGGGGCGACGCGCGGCTACCAGCCGATTTCCACGACGACGGCGACGCGCAGCGACACGCCGCTGCTCGATATCCCGCAGGCGGTCAACGTCGTCAGCCAGGATGTGCTGAAGGATCAGAAGGCGCAGTCGCTTGACGATGCCCTGTCCAATATCAGCGGCATCAGCCAGTCGAACACCCTCGGCGGCACGCAGGATTCCGTCATTCGCCGAGGCTTCGGCGACAATCGCGACGGCTCCATCCTGACCGACGGCCTGAAGACGGCGCTGCCGAGAAGCTTCAACGCCACCACCGATCGGGTTGAGGTGCTGAAAGGGCCGGCCTCGACGCTCTATGGCATTCTCGATCCCGGCGGGATGATCAACGTCGTCACCAAGAAGCCACAACAGGTCTTCAGCGGCGAGATCTACGGTACGGCCTCCAGCTTCGGTGGCGGCTCGACCGGCATCGATTTCACCGGCCCGATCGAGGGCACGGATTTCGCCTACCGCATGATCGGCGAATACAAGAATGTCGATTACTGGCGCAACTTCGGCAAGACGAAGGACTGGATCATCTCGCCCTCGCTCTCCTGGTATGGCGAGGACACAGAGGTCACCCTGTCCTACACGCACGAGGATTACAGCGTTCCCTTCGACCGCGGCACGATCTTCGATCTGAATACCGGCCATGCCGTCAATGTCGATCCGAAGATCCGCTTCGACGAGCCCTACAATATTTCCAAGGGCAGCTCGGACATGGTCTCGGTCAATATCAAGCACGAGTTCAACGAGGATTGGACGCTCAATCTCGGCTATAGCTACAGCTATAACGAATATTCCGACAATCAGGCCCGCGTCATGGCCTATAACGCCAAGACGGGCGCTGTGACGCGCCGCGCCGACGCGACGCAGGGCTCGGAAATCTACAATCATGCCGTCCGCGCCGATCTGATCGGCGATGTCGAGATCGGCGGCCTGCGCAACGAATTGCTGTTCGGCGCCTCCTACGACTACGCCAATACGCTGCGCACCGACCTCATCCGCTGCGCGCAATCGGTCAATTTCAACATCTACAATCCGGTCTATGGCAACATGCCGGCCTGCACGACGGTCTCGAAGGCCGACAGCGACCAGAAGGAGGTCATCTCCACCGCGTCGGCCTATGTGCAGGATTCGCTCTATCTCACCGACCAATGGATTCTGGTCGGCGGCGCGCGCTATCAATATTACGATCTGACGGCCGGCAAGGGCCGCCCCTTCGTCACCAATACCGACAGCAGCGGCGGCAAATGGGTGCCGCGCGGCGGCATCGTCTACAAGCTGACGCCGGACGTCTCCTTCTATGCCAACGTCGCCAAGACCTTCCGGCCGCAATCGTCGATCGCCAGCTACTATGGCAATCTGCCGCCGGAGGAGGGCGTCTCCTATGAGATCGGCAGCAAGTTCGAGATCGCCGACGGGCTGACGGCCAATATCGCGCTCTATACCAGCGACAAGAAGAATGTCGCCTATTCGGAAGTGATCGATGGCGATACCTATGTCAAAACCGCCGGCCGGGTGCGCGCTCGCGGCGTGGAAGTCGATGTCGCCGGCGAGATCACCGACGAGCTCAGCATGATCGCCAGCTATGGCTTCACGGATGCCAAGGTTCTCGACGATCCGGATTATGCCGGCAAACAGCTCGTCAATGTGGCCCGCCACACCGGCTCGCTGTTCTTCACCTATGATTTCGGCGAACTCGGCGGCAGCGGCAACCGGCTGAAGGTCGGGGCGGGTCTGCGCGGCGCCGGCAGGCGTGCCGGCATGAACAACAATGCCTATTTCCTGCCGGGCTATGTCGTGGCGGATGCTTTTGCGGCCTACACGTTCCAGATGGAACGGCCGCTGACGCTGCAGCTCAATCTGAAGAACATCTTCAACAAGACCTATTACACCTCGTCGATCGGCACCACCAATCTCGGCAACCAGATCGGCGAACCCTTCAGCGCGGTCCTGACGGCGAGCGTCAAGTTCTGATCGTCGTCCGGCAGGCCGGATGATAGGGCAAGACGCCCGCTGCCGGAGGCCGCGGGCGTTTCGTCAGACCGACGGCGTCGGCGCGGCCGAGGGGCGAGCGACGCTCGTGGCGTCGCGGTAGGTCTGGGCCGATGCCGGACGTCCGACATGGTAGCCCTGTGCGTAGTCGATGTTGAATTCGCGCAGCAGCGCGAGTTGCTTTTCGGTTTCGACACCTTCGACGAGGATCTTCGGGCCGCGGTTGCGGATAAGGCCGACAATGTCCTGCAGCATGGCTTTGCCGCGCGGGGTCGAGCTGCCGTGCAGGAAGGTACGATCGATCTTCACCATGTCGAAATCGATGAGACGCAGCCAGGACAGGCCGGCGAAACCGGTGCCGAAATCGTCGAGCCAGATCCTGATCCCGAGCGTCTTCAGGTCGTTGATGCATCTCAAGACGTCGGAATGCATCTCCATTTCCAGGCCTTCGGTGATCTCGAAGGCCAGCCGGCTGCCGGAGACGCCGGTCTCGTAGAGGATCGCCGCCACGCTCGCGGCAAATCCCGGCATTTTGAGCTGGATCGGCGAGACGTTGATGCTGGCGCTCTGGACGTGGTTGTCCACCAAGAGGTCACGGCAGGCGGTGCGGATCACCCAGCGGCCGAGTTCGATGATCATGCCGGTGCGCTCGGCGATCGGAATGAAGAGGCTCGGCGGGATCACGCCGCCGTCGAGCGTCCGCAGGCGCATCAGGGCTTCGACCGCGTCGCGCCGTTTCGATGTCATCTCCACGATCGGCTGGTAAACCAGCGAGACGAGATTCTGGTTGATGGCGATCTTCAACAGTGCCGCGATGTTTTCGCTTTCGTCGCTGCTATTGGGATCGTTGGGGTCGAACAGGCGTGTGCAGTTGCGGCCGCTTGCCTTGGCGCCGTAGAGGGCGCGATCGGCCTCGTGGATGATCTTTTCGAGTTTCGCACCGCTCTGTTCGCGGGTAAAGGCCGCGCCGACGCTGACCGTCACGATCGACGTGCCGTCCCGCCGCTCCTCATGCAACAGGCTCAGCTGTTCGACGGTGCTGCGGATACGCTCGGCCAGGAAGGCGACGCGCTCCTTCATGTCGAACTGCGCCAGCACGATGAATTCCTCACCGCCATACCGGCCGATCGAGCCGCCCAGCGGTTCGATCGCTTCCTTGATCGTCGTGGCTATATGGATCAGGCAGCGGTCGCCCTCCTGGTGGCCGTAGAAGTCATTATACTTCTTGAAGAAGTCGACATCGACCAGGATTGCTGCAAAGCCTCGGCCATTGACCTGCCATTCTTTCCAATAGTTCCTCAGCCGCTGATCGACGGCGCGGCGATTTTCCAGCCCGGTGAGGTAATCGGTGTTGGACATTCTCAGCAGGGCTTCACCCCGCTCCGTGGCTTCCCGCTGCTGAATCTGCGCCTCAAGAGCATTGAGGAAGACATTGTACCGCTCGCGGTTCAGCTTCCAGTTCACATAGGAGGTGAAGACGAAGCAGGAGACGTAGAAAGCGCTGAAGGCGAGCGCGTAGATATCGGTCGGCCAGAATGCGAAAAGAGACAGCAGGAAGGTCGCCAGAATCGCGCTGGACGAGATTACCGACAGAACGAACCGGAAGCTGAAGAACAGATTGGCGCCCATCATGAAAATGGCACCGAATATCATGTAGTAGGAAAGGCTCTCCGTATGGGCCGTTCTCAGCGCCGGGAAGATCCAGACCGCGTATCCCGAGACCAGCGCCATGGCGCTGGTGCGGTCGAGCCATTTGATGCCGGCATCCAGATGCAATTGCGTCTCGAACACGGCAAGCGCAACGATGCCCACCGTCAAGCGGGCCATGATGGTGTAGGTCGCGACGTCCGGGATCAGCAAAAGGTCGGTCGCGGAGTACAATATATAGACGATAACAGCGATCCACAGCCCGCGCCGTGTCGCTTCCATCCGGGCGGCCTCATCGTCGTTTCGATAGAGATCGCGAAGCTCGGCCGGTGAGGGCCGTTGCAACTTTCTATCGAAATCGAACTCCACCGTATTGGCAAACATGCGCTTCATGCACTGTTCCATCCGATCGTACTTCGCTCCGCGAGACGGTTCCGCTGCGTCTTCCCCGCGGACTATATTGATACACTTATGCGGCCGCTGACCCATCCCTGAACTGAGACGATACGGTAGACCGGCGATTTGCCCGCGACCATAGGCGGGGGCATTTTAAATCCTGTTAAAATCAAGTCGAAAATGCCCGCCGTTAAGCATGTTAAAGAAATTCTATGGTTAATCAAAAGTTTCCGATTATGATCAAATTCATTGGAATGCCGAGCTGTTACAGATGTGCTCGGCTCCGATAAACGGTATCTTATAATTTACTCATATTAGGTAGAGGATAACTAGCATGAACCAACGAAAGATGGATTTCGATGGACATAGCCTGATTACCCCGACGGCAATCGCGAACGAACTGGAGCTACCCAAGAGCGACGGTTTTGATGAGCAGCTGATCGTCGGCAAGGGGCAGATCGCCCTGTTGCTCGAACTCGCCCGCCAGCAATTCGAAAAGGACTACAACCCGACCGAGATCATCGATCGGGTGACGCGTTCGCTTCATGAAACCCGCCACTCGCTGCATCCTCGCGTCTGGCAGGAACTGGTGCCGATCGTGCAGAACCATCCGGTTGCCGCGTTTTTCCAGGAAGACCCGCTGACCAAGTGGTCGGTCGACAAGCCGAGAGGCTATTCGGGCGACGCCACGTTGCTCGACTTCATCTATCGGCACGAAAGCATCCTCGGCGACGTCGCCAAGGCCACCGACCGTGGCCGGGCGCTGTTCGAATATACCAGCACGGCGCCGTCCTCGATCGCCAACTGGGATCGCCGGGACATTCTGGCGCGCCATGTGGATGAAGTGGCGGCAGCGCGGGGACCGGAAACGGAAGTGCTGAGCGTGGCGGCCGGGCATCTGCGCGAAGCGGCCCATTCCGTCGCCTTGCAGAACAAGGCGCTCAAGCGCTGGGTCGCCCTCGATCAGGACCCGATCAGCATCGGAACGATTACCCGCGATTTCCAGGGAACGGCGGTCGAAGCCATTAACGGCTCCGTCCGCGACCTGCTGACCCGGCGTTCGCGCCCCGGCCAGTTCGATCTCGTCTACGCCTCGGGTCTGTATGACTATCTGGTCGACAAGGTCGCCATCAAGCTGACGCAGCGTTGCCTGGAAATGCTGAAGCCCGGCGGCGTCTTCCTGTTTGCCAACTATTCATATCCCATTCTGGTCGACGGCTACATCGAGACCTTCATGAACTGGGCGCTGCTGCTTCGTTCCGAGGCCGATATGTGGAACATCATCCGCGCTAGCACGGAGGGACAGGACTACGAGGCGAGCGTGTTCTTCGGGAAGAACCGCAACATCGTCTATGGCGTGCTGCGCCGGCGCGACTAGAGTAATTCCAGGAAAACTGCGGAGCGGTTTTCCGTCCGCAATTGCGTAGAGGCAAAAGATTGGAGCGGCTCAGCTATTCCGTTAGGCGCTGAACCGCTCTAACCAGCCCGCATCAGCATTGCCATCAGCCGACCGGAGAGCGATCTCCGGTCGGTTTTTTGTTGCGGAAGTACGGACAGGGGCTGGCGATCGCGCTGCGTCTTGGCGGCCGATGCCATGGGGTGAGAGGCGATCACGCAAGCTTGACACTTCGCTGCCTTCGATGTGATGGTATGCCATAATAAATAATATAATGCAGGGGCATTCCATGATCGTAGAAGACGTCAATTCGTTCGCATTCATATGTTCACCCATGCGTGGCTTCGCCGGTCGATGCGTGGCGCAGGGGCTGTAATGGCCGTGTTCTCGATGAATGCGCGCAAGCGGCATGGCCTGAGCTGATCTGGGTAATATGGTCGCCTTTTGGGCGATAACCCTTTGTTATTATAAGTATCTACCGCGGTGATCCGAAGAGTTTTCGTGATCCGCAGAAAGCAGGCTTGACAGCTTCATATTATGGCATACCATCATACATAATCTTAAAAGCGAGCTGAGCCATGACCCTTCACATCCGAAAGACCCTGTTGCAGATCGAAACGACGCTGATCGAGGGCGGGAAGGCGGCGGCCGTTCCGCTGAAGCTGTTCTCGGCGCTGGCGATCGTCAAGAATCCCTGGGCGGGCCGCGGCTTCGTCGAGAATCTGAAGCCGGAAATCCACGCTGTCGCCCCGGTTCTGGGCGAGTTGCTGACCAAGATGATCATCGAGGCGGTTGGTTCCGGCGAGGCGGTCGAGGCCTATGGCAAGGCGGCGGTCGTTGGTCTCGACGGCGAGATCGAGCATGCGTCGGCACTCATCCATACGCTGCGTTTCGGCAACCACTATCGTCATGCGGTCGGCGCCAAGTCCTATCTGGCCTTCAGCAACACGCGCGGTCCGGCCAACGCGCCGATCATGATCCCGCTGATGGACAAGAATGACGAGGGCCGCCGCTCGCACTACCTGACGATCCAGACGGCCGTGCCGGATGCTCCCGCCGCCGACGAAATCGTCGTGGCGCTCGGCGCTTCCGTTGGCGGCCGGCCGCATCACCGCATCGGCGACCGCTATCAGGACCTCAAGGATCTGGGGCAGGACGTCTCCAATCCGGCGGGCGTCTGAAGAGGTTGGGTGCCGGGATGTCGACTGTGGACACCATCGCGCAGGGCAAGGTCGAGGACGCCGCGGATACGGGCTTGCCCCGCAAGCTGACGCCAGCCGGCACTGCTTATCACGAGGTCGGCAGCGGCGAGCCGCTGGTGCTCATCCACGGTGTGGGCATGCGGCTGGAAGCCTGGGCACCGCAGGTTACGGCCTTTGCGCCGACCCATCGGGTCATCGCCGTCGATATGCCCGGCCACGGCGAAAGCAAGCCATTGCCCGCCGGCAGCCCGCTTGAGGCCTTCGTCGCATGGTTCGGTGGCTTCCTGGACGAAATGCGGCTCGACACGGCCAATGTCGCCGGTCATTCGATGGGCGCGCTTGTGGCGGGAGGTGCGGCGGCGACGTTCGGCGCGCGTATCCGGCGCGTCGCCTATCTGAACGGCGTCTATCGCCGCGATCCCGATGCGAAGGCGGCGGTTCTGGCGCGGGCGGCGGCAATCCCGCTGACCGGCGTCGACAAGCAAGGGCCGCTTCTCAGGTGGTTCGGCGACGATGCGCAAAGCGCTGTCGCGCGCGAGTTGACGCGCAACTGGCTGAGCCTCGTCGATCCGCAAGGCTATGCGACAGCTTACGCCGCCTTTGCCGGTGGCGACGAGACCTATGCGGACCGGTGGCCGGACGTGCATGTGCCGGCCCTGTTGCTGACCGGATCGGACGATCCCAATTCGACGCCGCAAATGGCGCTGCAGATGGCCGCGATCGCCCCCAGGGGCTGGGCCAGGATCGTCGAGGGCCATCGTCATATGGTCAATCTGACGGCGCCGGCCATCGTGAACGAATTGCTGGCCGAGTGGCTATCATGCGAGGAGGACGCAAGATGACGACACAAACTGCGGACCCGAGGGCTTTGCGCGACGCCTTCGGCGCATTTCCGACCGGTGTGACCGTTGTCACAGCGCGGGATCAGGCCGGCGCGCCGATCGGCTTTACCGCAAACTCCTTTACCTCCGTTTCGCTCGATCCGCCTTTGCTGCTGGTCTGCCTGGCAAAGACCTCGCGCAATTTCGCGACCATGACAGGTGCGGCTTCCTTTGCGATCAACGTGCTGTCGGAAACCCAGAAGGACATCTCCAACACCTTCGCCCGCCCGGTCGAGGACCGGTTTTCCGCGGTCAAATGGGAGGCGGGCGAGGCCGGCTGTCCGATATTTTCCGATGTTGCCGCCTGGTTTGAATGCGCCATGGAGCAGGTCATCGAAGCCGGCGACCATGTCATTCTGATGGGGCGCATCACCTCGTTCGGCAATAGCGGCCTCAACGGGCTCGGCTATGCGCGCGGCGGCTACTTCACGCCGATCCTCGCCAGCAAGGCGGTTTCGGCGGCGGCGGAAGGCAATATCGAGCTAGGCGCCGTTCTCGAGCGCGGCGGCGAGATCCTGCTGCTCGGTGACGAGGTACTGGCCTTGCCGGATTGCGACGGCAGGGAGGGCAGCCCGACCGATATCCTCTGCGATTATCTGGAGGAACTGACCGGTCTTTCCGTGACCATCGGCTTCCTCTACTCGGTCTATGAAGGCAAGAGCGACGGCAAGCAGCATATCGTCTATCGCGCCTTCGCCTCGGATGGCGAGCCCCGCAACGGCCGCTTCCTGAAGCCCGAGGCGCTTTCCAAGGCGCGCTTCAAGACGAGTTCGACAGCCGATATCGTCGCGCGTTTCGCGACCGAGAGCCAGCTCGGCAATTTCGGCGTTTATTTCGGTGACGAGACGGTCGGCACCGTCCGCTCGGTTCCAGCGAAGGTGGCACGCACATGAAATTCTCTCTCTTCGTTCATATGGAGCGCCTCGACGCGAACCAGAGCCACAAGAGCCTCTATGACGAGTTCGTTGCGCTGTGCGAGATCGCCGACAAGGGCGGTATGCATGCGATCTGGACGGGCGAGCATCATGGCATGGATTTCACCATCGCCCCCAACCCCTTCGTCACCATCGCGGACCTCGCGCGGCGCACCTCGCGGGCAAGGCTCGGGACGGGAACGGTGATCGCGCCGTTCTGGCACCCGATCAAGCTCGCCGGCGAGGCGGCCATGACCGACATCATCTGCGACGGCAGGCTCGATATCGGGATTGCCCGTGGCGCCTATTCCTTCGAGTATGAGCGTCTGTTGCCCGGCCTCGACGCCTGGGGTGCCGGCCAGCGGATGCGCGAGTTGATCCCGGCGGTCAAAGGCATCTGGCAGGGCGATTACGCCCATGACGGCGAGTTCTTCAAGTTCCCGTCCACCACCTCGGCGCCGAAGCCGCTGCAGCAGCCGAACCCGCCGATCTGGGTTGCCGCCCGCGATCCGAATTCGCATGAATTCGCCGTCGCCAACGGCTGCAATGTTCAGGTGACGCCGCTCTGGCAGGGCGATGATGAGGTCGAGGCGCTGATGGGGCGCTTCAACGATGCCTGCGCCAAGAACCCCACTATCGACCGGCCGAAGATCATGCTGCTGCGCCATACCTATGTCGGCTCGACGGAAGACGACATCGCGCAGGCGGCCCACGAGCTCAGCGTCTACTACAATTACTTCTTCGCCTGGTTCAAGAACGAGAAGCCCGTCAAGCAGGGGCTGATCGAGCGCATACCGGAGGAGGAGATCAGGGCGAACCCCATGCTCTCCGATGCCGTCATGCGCAGCAACAATGTCGTCGGCAATACCGAGACCGTCATTGCGCGCCTGAAGGCCTATGAGGCTATGGGCTACGACGAGTATTCCTTCTGGATCGACACGGGCATGCCCTTCGAGCGCAAGAAGGCTTCGCTCGAACGCTTCATCGCCGAGGTCATGCCGGCATTTGCGGAGTAAGTCCCCATGCAACGCTTCCAGTCCTATATCGACGGTGAATTCGTAGACGGAGAGGCCCGGTTTGCAAGCGTCGATCCGGCGACCGGCAAGGTCTGGGCCGAGATGCCGGAAGCGCGCGAGAAGGACGTCGATCGTGCCGTCGAGGCGGCGGAGAGGGCGCTTTACGATGGCCCGTGGTCGAAGCTGACGGCCACCCAGCGCGGCAAGCTCCTTTACAAGCTTGCGGATCTGGTTGCCGCCAATGCGCAGAAGCTGGCCGAGCTAGAGACCCGCGACACCGGCAAGATCATCCGCGAGACATCGGCGCAGATCGCCTACGTCGCCGACTATTATCGCTATTATGCCGGCATCGCCGACAAGATCGAGGGGGCCTATCTTCCGATCGACAAGCCGGACATGGATGTCTGGCTGCGGCGCGAGCCGATCGGCGTCGTCGCCATGGTCGTGCCCTGGAACAGCCAGCTCTTCCTGTCGGCCGTCAAGATCGGCCCGGCGCTGGCCGCCGGCTGCACCATGGTGGTCAAGGCATCGGAGGACGGACCGGCGCCGCTTCTGGAGTTTGCCCGCCTTGTCCATGAAGCCGGTTTTCCCGCCGGTGTCGTCAATATCATCACCGGCTTCGGCCCCGCCTGCGGCTCCGCGCTCAGCCGGCATCCGAAGGTCGCCCATATCGCCTTCACCGGCGGGCCGGAAACGGCGCGTCATGTGGTGCGCAATTCCGCCGAAAATCTTGCCTCCACCTCGCTCGAGCTCGGCGGCAAGTCGCCCTTCATCGTCTTTGCCGATGCCGATCTCGACAGTGCCGCCAATGCGCAGGTGGCCGGCATCTTCGCCGCGACCGGACAAAGCTGTGTGGCCGGCTCGCGGCTGATTATCGAGCGCAGCGTCAAGGACAAGTTCCTGGCGCTCTTGAAGGCGAAGGCCGAGGCGATCCGCATCGGCGTGCCGCTGGATATGGCGACCGAAGTCGGGCCGCTGGCGACGAAGCGCCAGCAAGATCATGTCGCGGCACTGGTCGAGCGCTCCGTGCAGAGCGGCGCCCGCCTGGTGACCGGCGGCAGCAGACCGGACGGAGAGGGCTATTATTTCCTGCCGACGATCCTCGATTGCGACGACGTCGCCTCGCCATCGCTTGCCGAAGAATTCTTCGGCCCGGTCCTGTCGGTGGTGTCGTTCGAGACCGAAGCCGAGGCGCTGAAGATCGCCAACGACACGCGCTATGGTCTCGCCTCCGGCGTCTTCACCCAGAACCTCACCCGCGCTCATCGCCTGATGAAGGGCATCCGGGCCGGCATCGTCTGGGTCAACACCTACCGTGCCGTGTCGCCCATCGCGCCCTTCGGCGGTTTCGGCCTGTCCGGCCATGGCCGGGAGGGTGGTCTGGCGGCAGCGCTCGACTATACGCGCACCAAGACCATCTGGCTCAGGACGTCGGATGACCCGATTCCCGATCCTTTCGTGATGAGGTGACGGCGATGTTCTACGAAATCCGCACCTACCGGCTGAAGAACGGCGCGATACCGCAATATCTGAAGGTCGTCGAGGAAGAGGGCATTGCCATCCAGAAGGCCCATCTCGGCAATCTGGTCGGTTATTTCTTTTCCGAGATCGGGCCCATCAACGAGATCGTTCACATCTGGGCCTATTCGAGCCTCGACGACCGCGAGGCGCGGCGGCAGAGGCTGGCCGCCGATCCGCAATGGCAGGCCTTCCTGCCCAGGATTCGCGATCTCATCGAAGTGGCCGAGAACAAGATTATGAAGCCGGCGAGCTTTTCCCCTCTGGGATAAGTCCGCCCGCCGCATAAGGCATGCCTGTAAGACGCTAATAACAAGGACAAGGGAACATGAAAGCAAGAATTGCACTCGCGGCCTTTGCCGCAATGATGGCAGTGTCCGGGGCCGCCAAGGCCGAGACGATCGTCTTTACCAGCTGGGGAGGGACGACACAGGATGCGCAGAAGGCGGCCTGGGTAAACCCGTTTACCGAGAAGACCGGCATCGCCGTGGCGCAGGATGGTCCGACCGATTACGGCAAGCTGAAAGCCATGGTCGAGGCGGGGCAGGTAACCTGGGACGTCGTCGACGTCGAGGGCGATTACGCCGCCCAGGCGGGCAAGAGCGGCCTCCTGGAGAAACTGGACTTCTCCGTCATCGACAAGTCCAAGCTCGACCCCCGTTTCGTAACGGACTATTCGGTCGGCAGCTTCTATTATTCCTTCGTGATCGGCTGCAATGCCGATGCCGTCAGCGCCTGCCCGAAGACATGGGCCGATCTGTTCGATACCGCGAAATT
>JASGEG010000339.1:0-8854 GCA_047606605.1 Rhizobium sp. | reverse complement strand
CTGAAAGAGGTAAAACCAATCACGAAGACGCCGCATGACACTGGAAAGCGGCACCCTGGACAAGGAGAACGAAAATGCAGATGCATCAATTGGGCAAGACCGGTCCCGACGTATCCGCCATCGGCCTCGGCTGCATGGGCATGTCGGGCATGTATGGCCCCTCGGACCGCGCCGAAGGCATTGCGACCATTCACGCCGCGCTCGATGCCGGCGTCAACCTGCTCGATACCGGCGACTTCTACGGCATGGGCCACAATGAAATCCTGATCGGCGAAGCCATCAGGGGGCTGAAGCGCGATGACTTCCTGCTGAGCGTCAAATTCGGCGCCCTGCGGGACCCGGCCGGCGCCTGGCTGGGCTATGATGCCCGCCCCGCCGCCATCCGCAATTTCCTCGCCTATTCGCTCCAGCGCCTCGGCGTCGATCATATCGATATCTATCGCCCGGCGCGCCTCGATCCGAACGTGCCGATCGAGGATCAGATCGGCGCCATGGCCGATCTCGTCAGAGAAGGCTATATCCGGCATATCGGCCTTTCGGAGGTCGGTGCGGATACCATCCGCCGCGCCGCCGCCGTTCATCCCATCGTCGATCTCCAGATCGAATATTCGCTGATCTCGCGCGGCATCGAGGATGAGATCCTGCCCGCCTGCCGCGAACTCGGGATCGGCATCACCGCCTATGGCGTCCTGTCGCGCGGCCTGATCAGCGGCCATTGGCAGAAGGATGCCGCCGCCCGGAAGGGTGATTTCCGCGGCATCAGCCCGCGCTTCCAGGCGGGCAATGTCGAGAAGAATCTCGAATTGGTGGAGGCGCTGCGCGGGATCGCCGACGCAAAGGGCGTCAGTGTCGCCCAGATCGCCATCGCCTGGGTCGCAGCCCAGGGCAAGGACATCATTCCCATCATCGGCGCCCGCCGCCGCGATCGGCTGACGGAAGCGCTGGGCTCTCTATCCGTGGAATTGTCAGAAGTGGATCTCACGGCGGTCGAACAGGCCGTTCCGAAGGATGCCGCCGCCGGTGGCCGCTATCCCGAGGCACAGCTGGTGCATATGGACAGCGAGAAGTGACGGCCGGTCTCCTCTCCCCGCTCAAGGCAGGGAGAGGATATTCAGGTGCTAAACCGGATTGTTCAGCGTATCGCAATCGCTGAGCTTGCCGGAATCGAAGCCCTGCTTGAACCACTTCATGCGCTGCGCCGATGTGCCATGGTTGAAGCTGTCGGGCACGACGTAACCCTGGCTACGCTTCTGCAGCGTGTCGTCGCCGATCTGCTGGGCCGCATTCAGCGCCTCCTCGAGATCGCCCTGCTGCAGAATGCCCTTCTGCTGCGTGAACTTGCCCCAGATGCCGGCGAAGCAATCGGCCTGCAGCTCGATGCGCACCGACATCTTGTTGGCCTCCACCTCGCTCATGGTCTGACGGGCCTGGTTGAACTTCGGCAGGATGCCGAGCTCATCCTGGACATGGTGGCCGACTTCATGCGCGACGACATAGGCCTGCGCGAAATCGCCGGATGCGCCGAACTGATCCTTCATCTGCTGGAAGAAGGCCATATCGAGATAGACCTTCTGGTCGCTCGGGCAATAGAAGGGACCGGTTGCGGCCGACGCCGTGCCGCAAGCCGACGGGAAGCGACCGGAGAACAGCACCAGCTTCGGATCGGTGTAGGTCTTCCCCATCGACTTGAAGATGCCGGTCCAGGTGTCTTCGGTATCGGCCAGCACCGTGGAGACGAACTGCTTCATCTCGTCGTTGGCCGGCGTGGCAGTACCGCCGCTGGAATCGCTCTGCTGATAGCTGGAGCCCGAGTCGCCGGTCAGCATGCCGCTCTGCTGCAGCAGCCCGATAACGTCGACGCCCATGGCCCGCAGCACCAGGAAAATGACCACGAGCACAATGATCGTGCGGAAGCTGAGGCCACCGCCACCTATGCCGCCGCCGGGAAACCGTATGCCGCCACCGCCGAGAGAGCCGCCGCCACCTATCGGCGAAGAGCCGCGTTCATCCTCGACATTGTCGGATTGCCGACGTCCTTTCCAATCCATAATGCACCTCCGGCGAAACAATCACTTGAGCCAACAGTATAGCTCTTTCTGAAATATACTGTGTCACCATAAATTATGAAAATCTCAAAGAAAAATTTCGCGACGCCATCGAGCGAAAACCCCGGCAGGGGCCGATTGCCTCCCGCGATCGCATCTCTCTTCCGAATTCCTGTCGATTCCGTGATTTATGGGGTTCCGTTTGCAAATACATTTGCCTATAAGCCGCTTCTAGCCTGAAAAGACTTGCCCATGCGCCCCGGCCGGTGGATCTCCCACCCTGGCCGGTTTTTCGCGCAGCCAGAAAACGGATGAGAGCCATGCCGAAGCGCCAAGATATCAAATCGATCCTCATTATCGGTGCAGGACCGATCGTTATCGGCCAGGCTTGCGAATTCGACTATTCCGGCACGCAGGCCTGCAAGGCGCTGAAGGAGGAAGGCTACCGTGTCATCCTCGTCAACTCCAATCCCGCGACGATCATGACCGATCCGGGCCTGGCGGATGCGACCTATGTCGAGCCGATCACCCCGGAAGTGGTCGCCAAGATCATCGCCAAGGAGCGCCCGGACGCGCTGCTGCCGACCATGGGCGGCCAGACGGCGCTCAACACGGCGCTCTCGCTGAAGCGCATGGGCGTGCTCGACCGCTATAATGTCGAGATGATCGGCGCCAAGCCCGCCGCCATCGACATGGCCGAGGACCGCGCCCTCTTCCGCGAGGCCATGGCCCGCATCGGCCTCGAAACCCCGCGCTCGATGCTGGCCAACGCCACCGACATCAAGGATGCCGACCGCAAGACACATGAAGCCGAGCGCAGCAAGCTGAAGGCCTCGCTCTCGGGCGCCGAGCTCGACAAGGCGCTCGACGCGCTCGAAAACCAATGGAACCTCGGCGAGAGCGACCGCAAGCAGCGCTATATGAGCCACGCCATGGCGATCGCCGCCCAGGCGCTCGACCATGTCGGCCTGCCCGCCATCATCCGTCCGTCCTTCACCCTCGGCGGCACCGGCGGCGGCATCGCCTACAACCGCTCGGAATTCTTCGAGATCGTCGGCGGCGGCCTCGATGCCTCGCCGACCACGGAAGTCCTGATCGAGGAATCGGTGCTGGGCTGGAAGGAATTCGAGATGGAAGTCGTCCGCGACAAGGCGGACAATTGCATCATCATCTGCTCCATCGAAAACATCGACCCGATGGGCGTCCACACCGGCGACTCGATCACCGTCGCCCCTGCCCTGACGCTGACGGACAAAGAATACCAGATCATGCGCAACGCCTCGATCGCGGTCCTGCGCGAGATCGGCGTCGAAACCGGCGGCTCGAACGTGCAGTTCGCCGTCAATCCGAAGGACGGCCGCCTCGTCGTCATCGAAATGAACCCGCGCGTCTCGCGCTCCTCGGCGCTGGCCTCGAAGGCCACCGGCTTCCCGATCGCCAAGATCGCGGCAAAGCTTGCCATCGGCTATACGCTCGACGAGCTGGAAAACGACATCACCGGCGGCGCGACCCCGGCATCCTTCGAGCCTTCGATCGACTATGTCGTCACCAAGATCCCGCGCTTCGCTTTCGAGAAGTTCCCCGGCGCCTCGCCGGTGCTGACCACGGCCATGAAGTCGGTCGGCGAAGTCATGGCGATCGGCCGCACCTTTGCGGAATCGCTGCAGAAGGCGCTGCGCGGCCTGGAAACCGGCCTGACCGGCCTCGATGAGATCGAAATCCCCGGCACCGAGGAAGGCGAAGGCAGCCGCAACGCCATCCGCGCCGCCATCGGCACCCCGACGCCGGACCGCCTGCGCATGGTCGCCCAGGCACTGCGTCTCGGCATGAGCCCGGAAGAAGTGCACGAAGGCTGCAAGATCGACCCCTGGTTCATCGCCCAGTTCAAGGCCATCGTCGACATGGAAGCCCGCATCCGCGAACATGGCCTGCCGGAAGATGCGGCCAACCTGCGCATGCTGAAAGCCATGGGCTTCTCCGACGCGCGCCTGGCGACCCTCACCGACAAGCGCCCGAAGGAAGTGGCCGAGCTGCGCAACAGCCTGAACGTCCGCCCGGTCTTCAAGCGCATCGACACCTGCGCTGCCGAATTCGCCTCGCCGACCGCCTATATGTATTCGACCTATGAGGTCCCCTTCGTCGGCGCCGCCCGTTCGGAAGCCCAGGTCTCCGACCGCAAGAAGGTCGTCATCCTCGGCGGCGGTCCGAACCGGATCGGCCAGGGCATCGAGTTCGACTATTGCTGCTGCCATGCCGCCTTCGCACTGAAGGATGCCGGCTATGAAGCGATCATGATCAACTGCAACCCGGAAACGGTCTCGACCGACTACGACACCTCGGACCGGCTCTATTTCGAGCCGCTGACGGCCGAAGACGTGATCGAAATCCTGCGCGCCGAACAGGAAAAGGGCGAAGTCGTCGGCGTCATCGTCCAGTTCGGCGGCCAGACGCCGCTGAAGCTCGCCGAAGCGCTGGAAAAGAACGGCATTCCGATCCTCGGCACCGCGCCGGACGCGATCGACCTCGCCGAAGACCGCGACCGCTTCCAGAAGCTCCTGATGAAGCTCGATCTCAACCAGCCGAACAACGGCATCGCCTACTCGGTCGAGCAGGCCCGCCTCGTCGCGGCCGAGATCGGCTTCCCGCTGGTCGTGCGCCCGTCCTACGTTCTCGGCGGCCGCGCCATGCAGATCATTCATTCGGAAGGCCAGCTCCAGAGCTATCTGCTCGACACGGTGCCGGAACTGGTGCCGGAAGACATCAAGGCCCGCTATCCGAACGACAAGACCGGCCAGATCAATACGCTGCTCGGCAAGAACCCGCTGCTGTTCGACAGCTACCTCACCAACGCCATCGAAGTCGATGTCGACTGCCTGTCCGACGGCACCGACGCCTACATTGCCGGGATCATGGAGCATATCGAAGAGGCCGGCATCCATTCCGGCGACTCCGCCTGCTCGCTGCCGCCGCGCACGCTGTCGCCTGCCATGATCGACGAGCTGGAACGCCAGGCGAAGGCCATGGCCAAGGCGCTGAACGTCGGCGGATTGATGAACGTGCAGTTCGCCATCAAGGACGACACGGTCTACGTGCTCGAAGTCAATCCGCGCGCCTCGCGCACTGTGCCCTTCGTCGCCAAGACCATCGGCGCGCCGATCGCCAAGATCGCCGCCCGCGTCATGGCCGGCGAAAAGCTGGACGCGACCTTCGCCGCCTATGGCGAGAAGCCCGATCCGCGCAAGCTGAAGCACATCGCCGTCAAGGAAGCCGTCTTCCCCTTCGCCCGCTTCCCCGGCGTCGACATCCTGCTCGGGCCGGAAATGCGCTCGACCGGCGAAGTCATTGGCCTGGATACGGATTTCGCGCTGGCCTTCGCCAAGTCGCAGCTCGGCGCCGGCGTCGAACTGCCGCGTGACGGAACCGTCTTCGTCTCGGTCCGCGACGACGACAAGCCGCGTGTCCTGCCCGCCATCCGCATGCTCGCCGAACAGGGCTTCAAGGTGCTCGCCACCGGCGGCACCCAGCGCTTCCTCGCCGAGAACGGCATCGAGGCGACGAAGATCAACAAGGTGCTGGAAGGCCGTCCGCATATCGAGGATGCCATCCGCAACCGTCAGGTCCAGCTCGTCATCAACACGACCGACAGCAACAAGGCGATCTCGGACTCGAAATCGCTGCGCCGCGCGACGCTGATGCAGAAGGTGCCCTACTACACCACCATGGCCGGCGCGGAAGCTGCCGCGATGGCGATCAAGGCACTGAAGGCCGGCAATCTGGAAGTCCAGCCGCTGCAGAGCTACTTCTGAGATCGAAACGACCCGTTTCCGCAAGGTCGGCGGCATGTGCCGCCGACGGGTTTAGGACAAGATCCGGCTATCGGCCGGCGGCGAGATCGAGACAGCTTTGACGGCCATGGTCCGGGATGGGCCTCGCCATAAGTCATCGAATTTTCTGGAAATCGTCCGCGGCAATCTGCTATAGATGACAGACTAATGGCTCTGGATGGTTCCGAAGTACCGCTTCGGGACCTGTTTTCTTTTGTGTCTGCGACAGAGCAACGCAGGGAGTGAAGGACAAGAAAAATGGTTGAAAAGGTACCGATGACGCAGAACGGGTTCGTCAAGCTGCAGGAAGAACTGCGCTGGCGTCAGCAGGAAGAGCGCCCGCGAATCATCGAAGCAATTTCTGAAGCCCGTGCCCATGGCGATCTTTCGGAAAACGCCGAGTACCATGCAGCCAAGGAAGCCCAGAGCCACAATGAAGGCCGCATCGCCGAGCTCGAAGACCTGACGGCGCGCGCCGAAGTCATCGACCTGTCGAAGATGTCCGGTTCGAAGATCAAGTTCGGCGCCAAGGTGAAACTTGTCGACGAGGACACCGAGGAAGAAAAGATCTATCAGATCGTCGGCGATCAGGAAGCCGATGTGAAGGCTGGCCGCATTTCGATCTCCTCGCCGATCGCCCGCGCCCTGATCGGCAAGGAAGTCGGCGATTCCATCGAGGTCAACGCACCCGGCGGCGCCAAGGCCTACGAAATCCTCTCCGTATCCTGGGGCTGATCGCCCGTGCGCGATCGCGACTCATCGCATGCAACCGATCTCAGCGAGATCGAGGTCATCGCGACGAATTTCAAACGCCGGCTTTCCGGCGTGACCTCGACGATCGTGCAGCTGATACCGAAGCAGATCGAGCTCGGCTGCCATATCGTCACGCTCGGTCCGGGCCTGCCGGAGGACCTGCCGAGGCTCGGCTGGGCGCGGCTTCCCGGCCTCTGGCTGAAGCCTCGCCGCCATCGCGTCCGCGTCTGGCATGCCCGCCGCAACAATGAGATGCTGGTCGGGCTGCTCTTGCGCTCGGTGCTGCGCATGCCGCTGAAGCTGGTCTTCACCTCGGCCGCCCAGCGCCGTCATACCGGCTATACGCGCTGGCTGATCCGCCGCATGGACGCCGTGATCGCCACCAGCGCGCGCTCCGGCAGCTTCCTGCAAGTGCCGCATACGGTGATCCAGCACGGCGTCGATCTCAAACTGTTCCATCCGCCGGAAGTGCCCGACGACCGCATGGCGGCAACCGGCCTGCCCGGCACCTATCTGATCGGCTGCTTCGGCCGCGTCCGTCACCAGAAGGGCACCGATCTTTTCGTCAAGGCGATGATCGAGCTTCTGCCGCATTATCCGGACTGGACGGCCGTCATCTGCGGCCGCGTCACCGCGGAACATCGCGGCTTCGCCGACGAACTGGTGAAGATGGTGGCCGATGCCGGTCTTGCCGACCGCATCCGCTTTCTGGGCGAAGTCAAGGATGTCAGGCCTTGGTATCGCCGCGCGACGCTCTATGTCGCCCCGTCCCGCAACGAAGGTTTCGGCCTGACGCCGCTGGAAGCCATGGCCTCGCGCACCGTCGTCGTCGCCTCCGACGCGGGCGCCTATGCGGAGCTGATCGTGCCCGGGGAAACCGGCGCGGTCGTGCCGGCCGGCGACGGCGCAGCGTTGACCAAGGCGATCGCCTTCTATCTGGCCAATCCGGAGCAGGCGCTTCAACAGGGTGAAAACGCGGTGCGTCACGTCCGCAGCGAATTCGCGCTGGAAAAGGAAGCGACGGCGATCGGCGATATCTACCGACAGATGCTCAGCTGATCTGCCCGCCTATCGCAATTCCAGGATTATGCGCAGCGGTTTTCCGTCCGGAATCGCGTCAAAACAAAAAGATAGAGCGGTTCAACAGTTCCGTGAAACGCTCTATCGACCGAGGTCGATGCCGTTGCGCTCGATGAAATCGACCATGGCCCGATCCTCGACCACATCCTCCTCGATGCTCCTGACGATCGACAGAACCTTGTCGCGATATTTGGTCGACGAGGTGTCGTAGGACCAGCCGCGCGCGATCTTCGCCATCAGCTCCTCGCGAGACTTGGTATAGTAGTGATTGAGCTGCAGGAACCGGTTCGAATAGAAATCCGGTGATTTCCGTGCGCGGCGCGTGAAGCGCTTTCCGGCGTCGTTCGCGGTAAGATCGTCGAATTCGCGGGTCTTGAACTGATGCACGCTGACCTCGGTCACCTCGCAGGGGTCAACGATGCATTTGAAGTTGCTGACATTTTCCTTGCGGGTCATCGGATCGGTGCCACGCATCGTGTAGTTCAGCGTCAAGGGGCCATCGGGGCGCTTCTCGTGGCCGCTGGTGGCGAACATATGCCACGGCAGCGAGACATTCGGGAAATCTCCGACCGCCGCCAGTGCCTGCTCCACCGTCTGCCCTTCCTTTGGCAGCAGAAATTCGTCGACATCGATGAAGGCCATCCAGCGGTAGGCACCGCCGAAATTGAGGATGGCATGGGCAAAGACGATCACCTGGCCGTTCAGCCTCGTCTCCGTGGCGGCGTCTTTCATCCACCCGGCCCAGGGAATGATCGTCAGCGCATCCTCATCGAGAAGATCGCGAAGGATGGCGCGGGTGTTGTCCGTCGAACCGTTGTCATAGATATAAAAGTGCCGGATGCCGACGGCGCGATGAAACCGCACCCATTCCTCGATATAGCTCGCCTCATCCTTGACGCAGGCGGCAATGGCGATCCCATGACGCCCCTCCTGCGGCTTGGGGGGATCGATGATCAGCTTCTTCGCATCCGCTACTTTCGGCTTCAGCCACCCCATGCGTCCGTTCCCCGCCCTCAGATCGTCGATGCGGCGGCGAACCGGGCATCATAGCCGAACCCATGCTTCAACAGCGCCGAAACCGGCGAATAATTCACGAAGGTCACGCCGCGCTCGGCCGCGATGTCCCTGGCCAGAACGAAATGCTCGAGGATG
>JASGEG010000338.1:0-6861 GCA_047606605.1 Rhizobium sp. | reverse complement strand
GTCGGTGATCTTTTCCTGGCGCAGATCCTCGAAGACGGGAAATTCCAGCGGCCCGTCCGCATCGATGCGGCGGCGCAGATGCAGGAGATTGTTGGACAGCAGATAATAATAGGGGCTCTGCACGAAGCGTTCCGGCTTGTCGTCCACATGCCTGTAGCCCTCGATCGTCAGCCCGCCGGCGCGCCGCCAGGTAAAGCCGAGCGCGTCATAGAGCGGATGCAGCATCGAAAAGGTCAGATGCACGCGGGCGATCGGCAGGCCGGCCGCGGCGATGCGTTCGCAGAAGCCGCGAACGATCGTCTCCAGATTTTCGCCCGTCAGCGCCGCCTGGGTCAGCCATTCGGCGACCTTGTCCAGAAAAATATCCGAAACACTCGAATGGACTGTCATCATCCCCGCGGCCTATCCTTGTCCTCAAGATCGCCGACCGGGCGCCGATTGACAGATGATGGAACGCGGCCGCGCCGTGTCCAAGCCTGTCGGCACCGATCGGAGAGCAAATATGCGACAAGCGACGGCATTTTCCTCCCTTGCGGGTTCTCGATCATGTCGTCGCCTTAGAAGATTTCACCATGTCCTTTCGCCTTCCGGCCTGGATACGACATGGCACGGAGAGTCGCCGAACCGGCGAATCTCGTTTTGTTCTTTCTACATAGGCACAGCATCCCACTGAAACAATGGTTGAAAACGGTATGGAAGCAGAAATTTCCATCGCATCGTCACGATAGGCCGGCTGCCGGCTGCGAAGCCGAAGGCGTTTCGCCGGCACGCAGCTTATCCCTGAGCGCCATCGCCGCCATGGCATATCCGCCGCTGGCGCCATCGATGAAATGCATGTGTTCACGCATCAGCGGTGTCGGCACGAAGCAGGTCATCAAGGCGCTTTCCTGCCGATGCAGGCCGTAGCGGCACACGCCCTGCGCCTCTGCCTCGCGCAAGCGCGCCTCGATGCGGTCGAGATGAGAGGCATCGACATCGATGGTCATCTTCAGCCCGTCGTCGAACTTGCGGAAATCCGAATTCGCGGCGAGATCGCGCCGATAGATCTTGGCGTCGAAAGTCGCAGCGCGGATACCGAACCTGTCGAGGATGTAGACGAGAACGATCTGAGCGCCGATCGCAAGCTTGCGCCGCCAGCGCTTGCCGTCCGGCACCGCAGCGCGGGCCTCCATTTCGGCCCCTTTGAAGGCAAGCGCCGGCGTCGGCCCCTCGACGGGCACGGGATGGCCGTCGCGGTTCTGCTCCGCGGAAATGGCGATGATATCGGCGACGAGGCGGCGGAACTCAGGGCCGCTGCCGGCCGCATCCGGCACGGCGATGATCGAAACGATCTCGCCATTATGCGCCGCGATCGGATTCCATCGGCAGGAAAGGCCGGTCAGATCGGGCCGCATCTCCGGCGGCGCTGCTTCGACGGCGAAACGGCCCGCTTTCATCTGCTTTTCCGCCCAGCTCGCGCCGCCGCCGACGAACATGGCATAGGAGACGAACTCGCTCGGGCTGAAGCGGGCGACCCGCACATCCAGCCCCTCGGCGCGGATATCGGCCATGGAGACCAGCGCGGCGCGCAGGCTGAGCCCCAGCTCCTCCCCAACCCATGTCCGCACCGCCGCCAGCGCTTCGCGCGTGCGGCTTTCGCCGGAGGGCGGAATGGCGACCAAGGCACCGTCGCCCCCGAAGACGAACGGATAATCGCCATGATCGAGCGCGTTGAGCACGGCCGAAATCACGCTGGCGCCGGCCATGTTGACGGATTTGTACTGGCCGGAGGCAATCGCCTGCGTCGAGCTGACGATATCGGCCACCGCCAGGAGCCAGTCATCCGGGAGCGGATGGTAATTGTCGCCGTCGGTCACGCCCTCGAACCGGGTAAAGCCCGGCAAGGTCCGGAAGAAATCGTCCTTCGATGGATCGGCCATGATCGTCCCCCTTCACCCGCAAACGCCGCGACAACTTATCCCTATAGCAACCGCATCGAAACACCAGCGGACGGTCGACGCGGCGACACCGACCATGTTACTCCGGCTGCGGGAGCGACACCACGATGCCAAGGACGAGACAGACACGATGAGCCGCCTGGATAGTTTCATCCGCCGCCTGACCGCGCAGCGCGACATTCTCAACGCCATTGCCGGCGAGGTCGAAGCGCTGGAAGGACCCATCCTGGAGCTCGGGCTCGGCAATGGCCGCACCTTCGATCACCTGCGCGAACTTTTCCCCGATCGCCGCATCGTCGCCTTCGATCGCGCCGCCAATGCCTATGGTCCTTCCATGCCGGAAGCCGGCAATCTGGTGCTCGGCGAGATCAAGGACACGGCGGCAGACTTCATCGGCATCGGCGCGGCGCTCGCCCATGCCGATATCGGCACCGGCTACGAGGACAAGGATGCGATGACCCTGACCTGGCTGCCGCGGATCATGGCCGGCGTGCTTGCGTCGGGCGGCATCGCCGTCAGCGGCCTGCGCATCGATCATCCCGAACTTGCCGCGCTGCCGCTGCCGCCGAGCGTGAAGCCGGGCCGCTATTTCATCTATCGGCGCAAATAGAGCGTTTGTCGTCACGCAATTCCGGACGGAAAAGCGCCGCTCGCTTTTCCAGAGCGTGATGACTTATCTTCGAATCGTCTTCTCGCATCGCGGGGAGAAGCGCTTGAAATCCGCACGCTGGCAGCGCGGTGACAGGACCGTCTCCTGACGGTCCCTCGAAAGCATCTTCAGCCTTTTCCCGTCTTTGATCGCGCTTTTAGAAAAAGCCTATGCTTGCTCACCGGCTTCGAAGATGCATACTCCGACTTTAGCAGTGACTGATCGAAGTGCTCCTACGTCATTTCCTTTTCAGGGGGACAAGTGAATGCGGCGACAGACGAGAGTCTTGCTTGTATATCCGAAGTTTGCCGGTGCATCCTTCTGGAATTTCCGGGAAGCCTGCACGCTCATCGGCGCGCGCTATCCGGCACCACCGCTTGGCCTGATCACTGTTGCGGCGATGCTACCGCAGGATTGGGACCTGCGGCTCATCGACCGCAATGTGGGGGAACTCTCCGATCGCGATATCGACTGGGCCGATCTGGTACTGACGGGCGGCATGCTGCCCCAGCAGTTCGATGCCCTTCACATCATCGAATTGGCGCACGCCGCCGGCAAGCCGGTCGCAATCGGCGGGCCGGACGCGACCTCGAGCCCGACGATCTATGCCGCCGCCGATTTTCGCGTCCTCGGGGAGGCGGAAGACGTCATCGACGCCTTCGTGGCCGCCTGGAACGCGGGGGAAAGGAAGGGTGACTTCATAGCGCCGAAATTCCAGGCGGACGTCACGCGAACGCCGGTTCCGCGCTTCGATCTCCTGACGTTTTCGAACTATACCTTCATCGGTATCCAGTTTTCCCGAGGCTGTCCGTTCACCTGCGAGTTCTGCGACATCATCGAACTCTACGGGCGCGTTCCCCGCACCAAAACGACCGCGCAGATCCTCGCCGAACTCGATGCGCTCTATACGCTCGGCTATCGCGGCCATGTCGATTTCGTGGACGACAATCTGATCGGCAACAAGAAGGCCGTGAAGGCATTCCTGCCCGCACTCATCGAATGGCAGAAGGCACGGCATTATCCGTTCGAGTTCTCGACAGAGGCCTCGCTCAACCTTGCCGACGACGTGGCGCTGCTCGATCTTCTGGCGGAAGCGGGCTTCTTCACGGTGTTCGTCGGCATCGAAAGCCCCGACGAGGACGTTCTGCGGGCAACGCAGAAGAAGCAGAACACGCGACGCGACATCGTCGCCAGCGTCGATAAGATATATGCCGCCGGCATCGTCGTGATTGCCGGGTTCATTCTGGGGTTCGACGAGGAAACGCCGGGTGCCGGCCGAAGAATGACCGCGCTGATCGAGGACGCGTCGATCCCCGTCAGCATGGTCGGCCTGCTTTATGCCCTGCCCAACACGCAGCTTACGACCCGACTCCATAAGGAAGGACGGCTGTATTCCGGCCATGAGGTGGACGACGGGAGCGGCGACCAATGCGTGTCCGGGCTCAATTTCGCGACAAAGCGCCCCCGGATCGATATCCTGCGCGACTATCATGGCGTCGTCTCCGCCATCTATACGCCGCAGGCATTTTTCGGCCGGATTGCGCGCGTGGGCCGGAAGCTGCGCGTGAGACATATCAAGGGAGGCTTCAATTGGGGCCGGACCTGGGTGGATGCCCGGCGGTTCCTCTATTTCACGGTCGCAGCCACGGTGAAGCGCCCGAAATTTGCAGGGCAGATGGCCCTGATGATCGCCAGGGGCCTGCTGTCCAATCCGGCAGCGCTGCCACATATGTTCAAGATGGCAATACTCTATGCCCATCTCGGCCCCTTCGGCCAGTATATCGACAGGGAGATCTCCTCACAGATGGAGGCGATTGAACAGGCCTCCAGAACGTCCCTGGACAGTCAGCGGCAACCAGCCTGAAGATGCGCGCGCTGTAATCACCTCTGCATCAAAAAGGTAGAGCGGAATAGGGATTCCCTTTTGGGAGCAAATCAGGGCCGATAAAGGAGGCTCGCTATGAACGAACCTAATTTCATCAAGCTCTAGGGATCGCTCTAGCCTCAGCCGAAAAACAGGACGTCGAACTGCTCGCCCTCGATCGGCAAGTCGGTGACGTTCATCGCCACGCTGCGATCCTCGAAAAAGGCCAGGCATTCGCTGTAATGGCCGGCGAGGTCGGCGATGAAGGCCTTGGCCTGTTCCCGGCCATAGAAAGCCGGCGTGAATTCCATGTAGAGCGGCGTCTTGCGAGCCATCAGGGCCTGCATCGACCTTGCGGCCACAGGCTCGTAGCCTTCGATATCCATCCAGACCAGCCCGACATCGGCGGCCTCGACGCCGGCTTCGGCGAGAATGTCGCCGACCGGCCGGACCGGCACCGAGATCCTTTCGTCGCCGGCAGCTTGGCGAAGCGCGCTGCTCTTGCCGTGGTTCTTGTGGTTCAGGTAGAAATCGAGCTGTCCTTTCCGGTCGCCGGCGGCGCAATTGACCGCGATCACCAGATCCTGCAACTCGTTATCGGCGATATTGACCGACAGCAGCCGGAAATTGCGGGGATCGGGCTCGACGCTGACGATGCGGCGATAGGCGCCGCTAAGCGCGAAATAGCAGGTCTGCGTGCCGATATTGCCGCCGAGCTCCAGCAGCACAGTTCCCCGGCGCTGCAGGCCGCGCTCGCGCAGCACCGCCAGCAGACGGTCGACATGATCGCGCTCGAAATGCCCCTTGCGGAAGACTTTACGGCCGATGTAGTCGGCCGGCGAGAAGCTCATGACATGATCGCCGCAATCCACGGTCATCGTCTGCACGCGCGGCCCGATGGCGCTGATCAGGATGTCGCGGCCAAGGCGGGTATCGAACAGGCGCGTGGCGACGCGATCCCTGATCTTTCGAAGGGCGCGCTTCCAATATTTGGCTGTCAGTCTCTTGGCGTTCGGCATCGGGCGCCATCCCTACACCGCTTGGGCGGCTATGCAAAGCGGCCGCTCTCGTCCTTCGAAACGATATAGACGCGCAGCGGCTCGCCGCGACCGCGAACGGCGATCTCGCGGCTTTCGATCCCGGCGATATCGACGCCGGAAAGCCGCGCCACCGGCTCTGAGAAGACCAGCGTGCGGTTGAATTCCTTGGCGACGCTTTCGAGCCGGCTCGCCACGTTCACGGTGTCGCCGATCGCCGTGACGTTCTTGACGCTGCCGTAGCCCATCGAACCGACCACGGCGAGGCCGGCATGCAGGCCGATGGCGATCTCGAGCGGCGCCGCCAGGTCGTCGGCCAGCTCGGCGCTCAGCTTGTCGATCTCCCGGACGATCTCGGCCGCCGCCTTCAAGGCCTGCCGGTTCGCCTCCTTCGGCGTGGTGCGCAGGCCGAACAGGGCCATGGCACCATCGCCGATGAACTTGTCCATCCGGCCGCCATTCTCCTCGACGATGCGGCCGACGATGGCGAAATAGCGGTTGAGCAGGAAGACGATGTCGAAGGGCAGGCGCGATTCGGTCAGCGAGGTGAAATGGCGCAGGTCGCAGAAGAAGACGACGATCTCGCGCTCGCGGCCGGGGCTCGCGGTCTGGCTATAGACGGGGATCGTCGATTCCGCCATCGGCGTCAGCAGCGGCAGGACGCTCACATCCGCCGTCGGCCGCAGCTGGCAGGCAAGCCGGATGTCCGGCGTTGCGCCGATGCGGTTCAAGGTCCTCTGCTCCAGCGCATCGGGCGGCGGCAGCTTGTCCAGGCCTTCGATGATCTGGACGCGGCAGGTGGAACATTGTCCCTTGCCGCCGCAGACCGAATAATGGGGAATGCCGCCGAGCCGGCTCGCTTCCAGCACAGTGAAGCCGCGCGGGGCATGCACCACCTCGCCGCCACTATAACGGATCGCCACCTGATGCTGCCGCTCGCGCAGCCGGCGATGGGCGCGGAAGGCAAAGAGCCCGGCGATCGACATGCTGAAGGCGCCATAAAAGCCGACACGATAGGGCCAAAGGGCGCTGGATGCCTTGACGCCCGGCATCGAGCCGCTTTCGCGGAAGCTGCGCACATCGCTGTAATAGCCACCACGATAGCCGCGTTCGTCTTCCTGCGCGACCTCATGCGCCACGGTTTTTCCCATTGCCGCAAAACCGAGCAGGGCCAGCACCGGCAGCGTGATGGCGAAGGACAGCATGACCGGCGCGATGGCGATGTACCAGGAGCGATAGCGAAGCCAGAAATGGATGCCGATGCAGCCATGGACCCAGACGATCAGCAACACGATCGACTGGGTCCATGGCTGCATCGGCATCCATTTCTGGCTTCGCTATCGCTCCTGGTACATCGCCATCGCGCCGGTCATG
>JASGEG010000337.1:0-12158 GCA_047606605.1 Rhizobium sp. | reverse complement strand
CGTCGCGCGACTGGGCTGCCAAGGGCACCAACCTGCTCGGCGTGCGCGCCGTGATCGCCCAGTCCTTCGAGCGTATCCACCGCTCGAACCTTGTGGGAATGGGCGTCATCCCCTTCGTCTTCGAGGACGGCACCACCTGGGCCAGCCTCGGCCTGAAGGGCGACGAACTCGTCACGATCGAGGGCCTTGGAAACATCAAGCCGCGTGAGCGCAAGATCGCCAAGGTCACCTATGGCGACGGCACGGTGAAGGACATCCCGATCATCTGCCGCATCGATACGCTGGATGAAGTCGTCTACGTCAACAATGGCGGTATCCTGCAGACGGTTCTGCGCGATCTCGCTGCCTGATAGGCATCAAAGCCATCCTTGCACGCCGCCGGGGAAAACCTTTCCGGCGGCGTCTTGTTTTTCACGGGGATGTGTTCGGCGCGGCCACGTTCCGGCTTCGGCCTCACCCCTTCGTGACTTTTCGTCATCGCGCTTAGCTATTATCTCTTGTTTCAGATTTATCAGGCTTGATGAGAGCTGTACGGATACCCTGGAAAGCGGTTTCGGGGTCAGACGTCGGCTTTGGCCTTCAGCGTCTGAGAAAGAGGTATAGGGAATGCGCTTTCGGTTTTTGGCTTCACTTCTGGCAGGCATCGCGCTTACGAGTTCGCTGCATGCGCAGGAGCTTGCCAAGATCAAGGGCGTCGTCGAGCTCTTCACCTCTCAGGGGTGCGCTTCCTGTCCGCCGGCCGATGCCGCCTTCCGCAAGCTGATCGGCCAGGGCGATGTCGTCGCGCTCGCCTATCATGTCGACTATTGGAACTATCTCGGCTGGAACGACACGATGGCGTCCAAGGACAATACGGCGCGCCAATATGCCTATGCGCGGACGATGGGCCGCAGCGGGGTCTATACGCCGCAGGCGATCATCAACGGCCGCGACCATATCAGCGGCGCGGATCTTAACGGCATCAACGGCAAGCTCGATGACTTCCAGCACCACGGCAAGGGGCTGACGGTCGCGGTGAACGCGGCGATGAAGGGCGACGAGCTGGAGATCAAGATCGGCCCCGGCCAGGGGAAGGCCAATGTGGTCGTCGCCTATTTCGACAAGGAGGAGCTCGTCTCTCCGAAGGGCGGCGAAAACAATGGCCAGCAGATCGCCTATCTGCATGCGGTTTCGGATGTCGAGACCGTCGGCATGTGGGATGGCAAGGAAATGAATGTCGTGCTGCCGGCGAATGTCCTGGACAAGACCGGCCGGCGCGGCATGGCCGTCCTGCTGCAATCCTCCACGCCCTCGGGAGATCCGGCGGCCATTATCGGCGCGACCGTGCTGACCATCGGCTCGGACGGCTGATCTGTCTTTTCTCGATATCGGGCGGCAAGTCCTCTAATTTGGGCTGATGCCGAAACTCTCTATTTTTGCTTCGCAAAGAGCGCCCTATTTCGGCTTGCGCCGAAAGGGGGAGTGCCCGGCAAGGACGCATTCGGGGCTGGGGTTCGGTCGATGCGCCCCGGCCGGGCCGTTTGGCGCGGCGGCGCCAAACCGCAGCCTATAGTTCCGCTAAATGGGGCGTCGTTTTGACTGAAATGCGGCACCGTCAAGATGCATTCTCCGCTTGCAAATATTTGTGAGCGACCGGCAGTCTTGCAATTTGCCGCGTCTAGGGCAAACTGTCACTTACTTGTCATGGTATAGCCCTTGGGGGATTGATGACTGATCAGCCGGATTTGCGACACGGCGAAAGCCGTTCCGTCGACACCACTTCTTCCGTCGTCGTCGATTTCAAGGAATACAAGCAGAGCAAGGACCCGCTGCCGGTGACCTTCCATCGAAGGGAGCTGGATGCGATCCTGTGGATCTACGGCCGCATGGTCGGCGAGGGCGAGTGGCGCGACTATGCCATCGACCATCTCAAGGACAAGGCCGTCTTCTCCGTCTTCAAGCGTTCCGGCGAAATGCCGCTGTTCCGCATCGAGAAGAACCCGAAGCTCGCCGCCAAGCAGGGTGCCTTCTCCGTGGTCAACACCAACGGCATGATCCTGAAGCGCGGCCATGAGCTGAGCCAGGTGCTGAAGGTCTTCGACAAGCAATTGAAGCTGGTGGAAACCTGATCTCCCACACGGTCGGGATCAAGGAAAAGCCCCGCCAATGAGAGCGGGGCTTCGATTGGATATGGCAGCTTGTCTATCCGAATCTAAGGCGCGTCGCGATCCTTCGGATTCGCTTCCCGCGCTTTAGCTCTTTGATTTTGCGCATGTCGTTGCCGCAAAACCGCTGCACACTTTTTAGAACTTCAGGCCGACGCCCAGATTGATCGTCTGCTCGGTCAGATCGCTCTTCACGCCCTGCAATTCCTTGCTGCCGTAATCGCTGTAGCGGTATTCGGCGCGGGCGAAGATGTTGCTGGTGAGCGCGTAATCGGCACCGGCACCGGCCGTCCAGCCGTTGAAGATCACCTTGCCGTCGCCGGAGCCCGGCACTTCGGCAAAGCCGCGTGCGGCGGCCCATCCGCCGGCGCCGTAGATCAGCAGATTGTCGAAGGCATAGCCGACCCTGGCGCGAACCGCGCCGGACCAGTCGGTGCCGACGCTCGAGGCATTGGCGACGGCCTTGTCGTTCCAGTTGTAGTCGACATTTCCCTCGACGCCGACGACGACATTGTCGAATTGATAGTTGTAGCCGAAGAAGTTGCCGAGCAGCCCACCCTTGAAGTCCTCGGATTGGCTGCCGCCGCTGAACTTGAAGTCGCCGCTGGTGATCGAGCCGCCGCCGTGAACACCGAGATAGGGGCCGGACCAGGTGAATACCGGTGCGGCGGCCGCAGCCGGTGCCTCGGTCAGATCGGCGCCAAGGACAGTGGTCGAGGTCAGGGCAAGCAGGGCGGGAACGAGCAAATATCTCATGGAAATTTCCTTTGTAATTCATGGGCCCGCGCGAAGCCCGGATGCGCCCGGGTCTCGATGCGAGGGAAAATGATTGCCGATACGCGGTTGGAAACAGGTGGCTGTGTGGAGGTTGTCGCAGCAAACTAGCGCATCGAATGTTGCGATGGCTGTTTTAATGTTCAGAAATGTTGCGGGCGCTGGAGCAGGCGTTCTCGCCTGTCCTTTCAGTCTTCCAGGCCGCGTCAGGCGCTGAACAGGATTCCGGGATAGGCGGCCAGATCCGGGTCAGTGTCCGTACCGTCGCCGAGGGTCTTCTGCATCAGCATCGTGTCCAGCCAGCGCCCATGCTTGTAGCCGGCGCCTTTCAAAAGGCCGATCTCCGCAAAACCGATGGAGCGGTGAAGCGCGATGGAGGCGGGTGTGGCGCCGCCGATGACGGCGATCATCTGACGGAAACCGAGCGTCTCGCACTCCTCCACCAGTTTCGCCAGCAGCAGCCTGCCAAGGCCGAGCCCGCGCGCTTCCGGGGCGAGATAGATCGAATCCTCCACCATCCAGCGATAGGCCGGCCGTGGACGGAAGGCGGAGGCATAGGCGTAGCCGAGCGGCGTGCCGTTCTCATCCTCGGCGGTGATGTAGGGATAGTTCTTGTCGCGGATCGCCTGGAAGCGGCTCGCCATCTCCTCCTCGCTCGGCGGCGTGATCTCGTAGCTGGCCGTGCTGTTCAAGACGGCGTCGCGATAGATGGCGGTGATATGGGGAAGATCGGCCGGGATGGTCTTGCGAAGGCGGAAGGGCATTGATCTCTGTTGCCTGATCCAGAGCAATTCCAGGAAAAGTGTGCAGCGGTTTTCCGTCCGGAATTGCGTAAGAACGAAAGGAGAGAGCGTTTTCGCGATTCGAAGAAACGCGGAAATGCTCTATGGTTGGAGCGACCGGTATAAGATCGCACGCCGCGCCGTCAGGCAAATAGAAAAGGCGGCCGAAGCCGCCTTTCCAAAGCTTGGTTCATCCTGCGAGCTTATCGGCGATTGCCCATGAACTGCAGCAGGAACATGAACAGGTTGATGAAGTCGAGATAGAGCGACAGGGCGCCCATGATCGCCTTGCGGCCGGCTACGGCCACATCGTCGGCTTCATAGTACATTTCCTTGATGCGCTGCGTATCCCAGGCGGTCAGGCCCGCGAAGACGAGGACGCCGATCACCGAGATGGCGAACTGCAGGGCGGAAGACGCCAGGAAGATGTTCACGAGCGTCGCGATGATCAGGCCGAACAGACCCATCATCAGGAACGAGCCCATCGCCGACAGGTCACGCTTGGTCGTGTAGCCGTAGAGCGACAGCGCGCCGAAGGAGGCGGCGGTCACGAAGAAGGTCTGCACGATGCTCTGGCCGGTGTAGATGATGAAGACCGACGAGAGCGACAGGCCCACCAGCGCGGCGTAGACCCAGAAGGTTGTCGTCGCGGCGGCCACGCTCATGCGGTTGATCCTGAAGCTCAGGAAGAACACCATCGCCAGCGGAGCGAAGATGACCACCCACTTCAGCGGGCTCAGGTAGATCGCCTGGCCGAAGGCCGTGATCTGTCCGTTCGCGAAAGCGAGCGAGAAGGAGAGATAGGCGGCAACACCCGTGATCGCCAGACCCAGCGCCATCAGGTTGTAGACCTTGAGCATGTAGGCTCGAAGGCCCTCGTCTATCATCGCACCGGTCTGCGCGCCTGCTTGCGGCGTCCGGTTTTGGTAATTGCGGAAGTCAGCCATGTTTTCCTCTTTCAAGCTCCGATATGTATACGGTGTCGGGCCTTTCGGTCCCAGGCGCCGCTGCGGAGCTCCAGCATGCCTGTTGAGAATATGAGGCTTTCAAGGCTCGCAGACAAGGGCTTTGAGCTCTTGGCGGGGTTAAATCGGTGTAATATCGGGCTGTTTTGGCGGCGAACGATCGGCGCGAGCCTGTCTCAAAGCTCGCGCAGAACGGGTGCGGCCTTCTGCCCGAGGATGCGCCAGGTGCCGATCAGCCCGATGCCGACCGTCAAGAGCAGTGCGATGACGAGCGTCGAGACGGCGACATCCGGCATGAAGCTCGACGGCAGGCGCATGATGCGGCTGACGACGTACCAGGCGGCCGTCGAGCCGGCGATCAGCGCGAAGACGGCAGTGGCCGCGCCCAGCATCAGATATTCGTAGCTGAAGGCGCGGATCAGCATGGCCCGCGTCGCGCCGAGCGTCTTCAGCACGACCGCGTCATGCGTGCGGGCGCGATTGCCCGCCGCCAGCGCGCCGGCGAGCACCAGCACGGAGGCGATGAGCGCGACCGAGGCCGCCGCGCGGATGGCGGTGGCAAGCTGCCCGACCAGCGTATTGACCATGTCGAGGGCATCCTTGACGCGGATGCTGGTGATCGTCGGATAGGCATTGGTCACGGTCCTGAGGATCGCGGCTTCCTGTGCCGACGTGGCGAAGGGCTCGGTCAGCGTTGCGAGCCACGCATGCGGGGCGCCCTTGAAGGTGTTGGGCGAGAAGATCATCACGAAGTTGATCGACAGCGATTGCCATTGCACCTTGCGGAAGCTGGCGATCTTGGCGGTGATGTTGCGGCCAAGCACGTTGACGGTCACGCTGTCGCCGAGCTTCAGGCCGAGTTCCTTGCCCTCTTCGTCGGAGAAGGAGACCAGCGGCTGGCCGCTATAGTCCTTGTCCCACCATTGTCCTTCCGTCAGCGCCGCATTTTCCGGCAGCGTTTCGGCATAGGTGATGCCGCGGTCGCCGCGCAGCACCCATTGGCCGGCCGGCGGCACCTTGATCTTGGCGACGTCCTCGCCGTTCAAGGCGGTGATACGGCCGCGCAGCATCGGCACCTCGACAAGCTTGCCTTCGGGGGTCTGGCTCTGCACGAGCTTGCGGAAGCCGTCGAGTTCCGAGCCCTGGATATCGATGAAGAAGAAATTCGGCGCCTGCTCGCTCATGCGCCCGGTCAGCTCCTGGCGCATGTTGCTGTCGATCAGCGTCAGCGTCACCAGGAGCGCCAGGCCGAGGCCGAGCGACAGGACGACGGAGGCGGTGAGCGCACCCGGCCGGTGGATGTTGCCGATCGCCAGCCGCAGCGCCGGCGAATTGACGCGCGGGCTGCGGCGCGCAAGCCAGGAAAGCAGGACGGCGACGGCGCGCAGCACCACGAAGGCGCCGGCGATCGAGACGATGAAGACCACGGCGATGCGGCGGTCATAGGCGGTGACGATGGCGAGTGCCGCCAGCGCCGCCATCAAGAGGCCGGCGGCGAGCAAATAGGGCCAGGCTGGCAGGCGGCGGGCCTCGAAACCCTGCTCGCGGAACAGCGCCGTCGCCGGCACTTCGCGGGCATGGCCGAGCGGCGGGATGGCGAAGGCCAGCGTCGTCAGCAGGCCGAAGAGGGCCGCCTGCATCAGAGGGCCGGGATAGAGCCGCGGGGCGGTCGAGATCGGCAGGAATTCGGCCATGAACTGCGAGGCGAGCAGGGGGGCCACTGCGCCGAGCACGAGGCCGATGGCGACGCCGGCAAGCGCGATCAGGCCGATCTGGATCAGGTAGATCGTCACGACGACGGAAGCCGGCGCGCCCAGGCATTTGAAGGTGGCGATGGTGGTGCGCTTGGCATCGAGGAAGGCGCGCACGGCATTGGCGACGCCGACGCCGCCGACGATCAGGGCGGTCAGGCCGACCAGGGTCAAAAATTGCGAGAAGCGGGTGATGTTGTCGGCAAGCGCCGGGGCGGCGCGGTTGCTGGTCTGCACCGACCAGCCGGCCTGCGGGAAGGCCGCATTGGCGCGGGCGGCGATGTCGCGAAGACCGCTGGCGGGATCGGCCATGCGGATCTTGTAGGCATGTTCGACCAGGCTGCCGGTGGTGATCAGTCCGGAGGCGATCAGGGCATCGCGGCTGGTGAGCAGGCGCGGCGCGAAGCCGAATCCTTCCGAAACCGCGTCCGGCTCGGTCTTCACCGTGCCGGTGATCCGGAGCCTGGTGTTGCCGAGCAGCAGCTCGCTGCCGATCTTGAGGTTCAGCCGGTCCAGCAGCAGCGGCGCCACCACGGCGCCATAGGTGCCGTTGCTTGCGGCAAGCAGCGTCGGGAGCGGCTGGTTGGGGGCCGCCTCGAACGTGCCGTAGAGCGGATAGGCGCCGTCGACCGCCTTGACCTGCACCAGCGCCTGGTCGGAGCCGTCGGGCAGGCGCGACATGGAGCGCAGGCCGGTGGAGCGGGAAAGTTGGCCGAGGCTTTCGAGATAGGCCAGCTCCTGCGGCGTCGCCTCGCGATTGTTGAGCTCGAAGCGGACGTCGGCGGAAAGCAGCGACTGTCCCTGCGTCGAGATCGCATCCGTGATCGAGCGCGAGACGGAATTGACGGCGGCGATCGCGCCGGTGCCGAGCGCGATGCAGGCGAGGAAGATATAGAAACCGCCGAGGCCGCCGCGCAATTCCCGTAGCGCCAGGCGGAAGGCGAGCCTGAAGCGCGCGCCCGCCGTCGTCATGCCATGGCCGCCTGGTTGAGCCGGGCGCGGGCGCTGTCGGCCTCGATCTCGCCGGAGCGGACATGGATCTGGCGGGAGCAGCGCGCGGCGAGCGCCGGGTCATGGGTGACGAGCAGCATGGTCGTGCCGCGTTCCGCCTGCTGGGCGAACAGGAGGTCGGCGATCTGGCGGCCGGTGTCGGTGTCGAGATTGCCCGTGGGTTCGTCGGCGATCAGCAGGGCGGGCGAGGGCGCGAGCGCGCGGGCGATCGCCACGCGCTGCTGCTCGCCGCCGGAGAGCTGGCCGGGGTAATGGTTGAGCCGCTCGCCGAGGCCGACGGCCTGCAGTTCCCGCCGGGCGATGTCGAAGGCGTCGCGGACATTGGCAAGCTCCAGCGGCACGGCGACGTTTTCCAGCGCCGTCATGTTGGCAATGAGGTGGAAGGACTGGAAGACGATGCCGATATTGCGGCCGCGGAAATCGGCGACGCGGTCTTCGCTCAGGGCATGCAGCGGGGTGTCACGGATCAGAAGTTCGCCGCTGTCGAGCTTTTCCAGGCCGGCCAGCACCATCAGCAGCGTCGACTTGCCGGAGCCGGAAGGACCGACGATGCCGACGGCCTCGCCTTCGGCAATGGTGAGGTCGATGCCCTTCAGCACATGGACGGAGGCTGCGGCATTGCCGAGCGTCAAATCCGCCTTCTTCAGCTCGATGATGGTTTTTGCCAATGCCGAATGCCCTATATATCTGAGATCATGCCGGGCGCGATTTGGCCCGCTGAGCGAATTTAGGGAATGGATCATGCGTTTTAAAGCCGCCGCGTTTCACTTCGCTGTCATCGTTTTTGGTCTTTTGTTTGGCGCGGCGAGTGCGGCCGAGGCGCGGACCATCCAGCTGGTCGGCCTTGGCGACAGCCTGATGGCCGGCTACCAGCTGCCGCCCGGCGACGGGTTTCCGGCCAAGCTGCAGGCGGGGCTGAAGGCGAAGGGGCTGGATATTTCGATCGCCGACGCCGGCGTGTCCGGAGACACCACATCGGGTGGGTTGGCTCGGGTCGACTGGTCGGTGCCGGATGGGACCGACGGCGTGATCCTCGAACTTGGCGCCAACGACGCCCTGCGCGGCATTGCGCCGGAAGAGACGGAAAAGAACCTGGAAGCCATCATCGTCAGGCTGAAGGAACGCAATATTCCCGTCCTGCTCGCTGGCATGCTGGCGCCGCCGAACATGGGGCCGGACTACGCGGCCAAGTTCAACCCGATCTACAAGCGGCTGGCTGACAAATATCAGCTCCCGCTCTATCCGTTCTTTCTCGACGGGGTGGCGACCCATGCCGATCTGCAGCTCGCCGACGGCATGCATCCGAACTCCAAGGGCGTCGATGTCATGGTGCGGAATTTCGAGCCGGTGGCGACCAGTTTCATTGGGATGATTGCCGCAGCTGCGAAATAGATGCTTGCACCGACTGCAATTGCGTGATTCCCTGTCAATACCTGCAAGAGATTCGGGGAGTGCTCGTTATGCCGAGACTTTTTACCGCCCTCGAAATTCCGCGCAACGCGGCCATGAGCCTTTCGTTGTTGCGCGGTGGTCTTCCCGGAGCCAGGTGGATCGACGTCGAAAATTATCACATCACGCTGCGCTTCATCGGCGATGTCGATGGACGCACGGCCGATGAGATCGTCGACCGCCTGGACCGGATCGACAGGCCGGAATTCCAGCTGCGGCTGGAGGGGATCGGCTCCTTCGGTTCGAAGAAGCCGCATTCGGTCTGGGCCGGCGTCACGCAGACGCCGGATATGTATGCGCTGCAGGGCGAGATCGAACGCATCTGCCAGCGCATCGGCCTGCCGCCCGATCCCCGCAAGTTCACGCCGCATGTCACGCTCGCCCGGCTGAAATCCTCGCGCGTCGACGATGTCGTGCATTATCTCTCCGGTCGCGGCAACTTCCATACCGCGCCGTTCACGGTGGGCCGCTTCGTGCTCTTGTCATCGCGCGAATCGGTCGGGGGCGGTCCCTACCTCACCGAGGAGGTCTTCCCGCTTCACGAGGCCCGCAGCGCCTTCCCCAGCCTCGGCAGCAGCGCGCTGCAGCCGGCCAAGAGCATGGTGTAGACGGCTTCGAAATCCTCATGGCCGCCATAATAGGGGTCGGGGATATCGGTGTTGCGGCCGAGCGCGAAGGCGTTGAAGAGGTGTAGCCTGCCGAGCGCGTCGGCGGGTGCTGCCTTCTGCAAGTTCTTCAAATTGTCTTGATCCATTGCCAGGATCAGATCGAAGCGGTCGAAGTCGGCGGTTTCGATGCGGCGGGCGCGCTGCCCGGAAATATCGACGCCATGGCCGGCCGCCGTGGCGATCGAACGGCGATCCGGCCTTTCGCCCTGGTGCCAGCCGCCGGTGCCGGCCGAATCGATCTGGAATTCGGGGCCGCGGCCGGCTTCATCGACCAAATGTCTGAAAATGCCCTCGGCAAGCGGGGAGCGGCAGATATTGCCGGCGCAAACGAAAAGAATCCTGAGATGGTTCATGATATCTTTCAGCGATTGAGAGGAGTGATCTTGCCATGAAATACGAAAAGCTGGAACCGGCGGCAATCGAGGAAACCCTGGCCGGCCTGGGCGGCTGGACGCTGTCGGCCGACCGTCTGTCGATCTCGAAGAGCTTCAAATTCCGCAATTTCGTCGAAGCCTTCGGGTTCATGACCGAAGCGGCTCTGGCGGCGGAGAAATTCAACCACCATCCCGAATGGTTCAACGTCTATTCGCGGGTGGATGTGAAACTGACGACGCATGACGCCGGCGGCCTGACGGATCATGACGTCAAGCTTGCCAAGGCGATGGAGAAGGCGGCGGCACGGCGGGCCGATTGAATCGGGGAGAGCGATCACCATATGTTTACCCGGTCCGCGAAGAGGGCCTTGATAGGGATGAATGGAATGGATGACATCAAGTATGGGGAGATCCTGATGCCTGGTGATGAAGAGACCCAAGAGCGGCAGGAGAAGTCGGTGCGCAGCAAGTTCTGGCCGACCCTGCGCAAGGCTGCCCGCTATATTCCGTTTTCCCGCGATGTCGTCGCGGCCTTCTATTGCGCGCTCGATCCGCAGACGCCGACCCGTGTTCGCGGCGTGCTCCTGGCCGCGCTCGGCTATTTCGTCATGCCGGTCGACATTATCCCCGATTTTTTCGCCGTGATCGGCTTTTCGGACGATGTGGCCGTGCTGACGCTCGCCTTCAGCATGATCAAGGGCCATATCCGCCAGGAGCATTACGATGCCGCCGACCAGGCTCTGGCGAGCGAGCCCGACGCGGTCAAGACGGCCTGATGGGCGCCTGCCCGGCGGCGCCGGGAATCCTGCCGGCTTTCCAGGCCCTTATGAGGCCTCTCTGATTTTAGAGAGGTCAAATTCTTGCCTGAATCTTTCTGTCTTAAATCGATCCGTAGGATGGTATTCCGCCATCTGGGTTTTCCAATTCCTCCTGATGCATTTCAGACCGGGCACGGCACTCGAATTGAAATGGCACAGACCGGGGGTTGTCATGACCCCGTTGACGGTTTGGTAACCTGAATAAAGTCAAAATAGGGCAGCTCATGAGCATAGGCAGGCGTGCGTTCTCAAATCGCCTCGAGCTCTGGACCGCAAGAAATCGGCAGGAAACCATGTTTGTAAAAAGCTTCGCAATCGCCCTCTCGCTCGTTCTGGCCGGCACCGGCATTGCATCCGCGCAAACCAACAAGAAGCAGCAGGCGCCTGCACAGTCGCAGACGCAGGCAGCGGCACCCGGAGCTCCGACGCGCATCCAGCAATTCGACGCCTGGGGCGCCTATTCCTATCAGTCCGGCGCGGGCAAGGTTTGCTACGTTCTCTCCGTGCCGACCACCAAGATGCCGGCTTCGGGCATCGACCACGGCGACAACTTCTTTATCGTTTCGCAGCGTCCGGGCCAGAATATCTCCTACGAGCCGCAGGCGATGATGGGCTATCCGCTCAAGGAGAACTCCAAGGTCGACGTCGTCATCGACAACAAGACCTTCGTGATGTTCACCAAGGACAAGGCCGCCTGGGTCGAGAATGCCGCTCAGGAACCGGCGCTGGTCGCAGCGCTGAAGTCCGGCCACTCGCTGAAGGTCACGGCGACCTCGAAGCGCGGCACCGGCACGACCTACACCTATTCCCTGAAGGGCGTCACCGCCGCCCTGAAGCAGATCGAAAACTGCAAATAAGCATGATGGTCACGCGATCACGTCAATGTGATCGCTGTGCCGCTACGACGGAACGACGAGGCCGGCCCGCTGGAGCCGGCCTTCGGCTTTTTCGGGAAAGGGATGACGCGGGCGGAAATTAATGCTAAAGGCCGCGCCAACAACCGGCGTGCGCATAATTTGCTTGTTCCGCCGCCCATATGAATCATCTGATGTCCGTGCCTTGCCCGCATCCGCAGCTTCGCCAGCTTTTGCGGCATCGCCGATATCAACCGTTGGAATGATCCCATGTCCGCCATCGATGTCATGACCCCGTCCAAGCTGAAGCCGATGCCCGTGTCGCAGCCGGTCGAGCTGTCGCCGAAACCGTCGCTGATCGGCCTGACGCGCGAGGAGATGGGCGCGGCGCTCAAGGAAAAGGGTGTGGCCGACAAGCAGATCAAGATGCGGGTCAGCCAGCTCTGGAACTGGATCTATGTGCGCGGCGTCTCCGATTTCGACGCCATGGCGAATGTCTCCAAGGACATGCGCGAGATGCTGAAGACGCATTTCACCATCGCGCGGCCGGAGATCGTCGAGGAACAGG
>JASGEG010000336.1:0-10136 GCA_047606605.1 Rhizobium sp. | reverse complement strand
CTGTGCGATGATTCGCTCGGCCGGGCGCATGTCGTCGGGACGGGCCTGCACCAAGTCGGATACGGCAGCATCGAGAGCAGTGGCAACGACGACTTGCAATCCTTCCCTGATATCGGCGCGGATCTGCTGGATTTGCCGCGGCAGCGACGGCGGATCGATCGGCGACCGGATCAGAGCGATTTCCGTCGGCAGCTCGTTCTCGACCGGCGTCATCGATGGCTGCGGCAGCGCGGCGTCCTTGCCAGGAACGGCAACCTGCGGCTGGACAATCTCTTTGACAGCGGCGGTGGTCGTGTCGACGAAGGTGCCGGCCGCCAGCGGCGGTGTGGCGATCCGCTGATCGGGCAAGGCCTGCGGCAGTGGCGCAAGTTTCGTTTCCAATGCAGCCTCCATATCCGCGGAGACCGTGGGTAAGGGTGCAGCTTCGAGGGCAACGACGGGCGCTGCGGGAGTTTCCCGCGGGGCTTGCGCAGCAGGCGCGGCGGGCACAGCAGGTGCGGCGGGCATGGCCGGCGAGGCTGCTGTCGCCGTCGGCGCGGTCGAGGGCATCGCCGGCTTTTCCGCCGGAGCGGATGGCGGTGTCGTTCCGGTGTTCGCAGCCGCAACCGTCCTCGGCGGCGCCTGGGGCGCGGCCGGCCCGGACAGCACGGCGGGCTCGAACGCTTCCGTCTCCGCGGCATTCTGGCCGTAGGAATTGACGACCGCCTTGATGATCGCGTCGGGTTCCGGCGCGGCGGCCGCTTCCAGGCTCATGGCGAGCCGGACGGCTTCCGGCCCGTCGGGATTATCGAGCACGTCGGCGATCAGCGGCAGCGGGACCGGCATGCTTGCCTGTGCATTCAACCGCTGCTGGACCGAGGCAAGCTGCTGTGGCGGCAGGCTGCGGATGGCGTCGGCCAGCCGCTGCGCGAAGGCGGCGTTGCTCTCGTCCGGATCGCGGGGAAGATCGAGCGCGACGCTTGCGGCTTCAATGGCGGCAAGCAGGCTTTCGAACATCCGTTCGCGCGCCGCCACCAGCAGCATGTTCAGCTTGCCCTCGACGCTGGCATTCACCGTGCTCGACAAGACGGCAACCGGCGTCGCCGCCGTCTGCACGCTGGCGGTCTCGGCGGTCGCAACCACCGGCTTTTCCGTGGGTACCCCCACGACGGACACGGCACCAATCGGAGACAACATGACATGCTCCTCTGTCCGGCGGGACGATGGTGGAAGCGGAAGGCAGGGTCAATCAGGTCCGCTCATGCGGCCGCTTGCGATTCGGGAGCCGGAGGGCCATGCGGCGCGGGGAATCGCCGGTCGAATGCATAAGATCTAAAACAGGATAGCAGGACGTTTGTTAACAGATCACTAAAGAAAAAGACCGGCGCCGCAGAGCGACACTGGTCCTTTCTTCGATCCTGCGCGGCCGATCAGCTATGTGCGAAGATATCGGCTTCTTCCCAGCCGAGAAGATCGAGCTTGGCCCGCGTCGGCAGGAAGGTGAAGCAGGCGTCGGCATGCTCCATGCGGCCGTCCCGCACCAGGCGCCCGGTGAGCTTGTCGCGCAGCGCATGCAGGTAGAGCACGTCGGAGGCCGCATATTCGAGCTGCGCCGGCGACAGCGTCTCGGCCGCCCAGTCGGAGGATTGCTGCGCCTTGGAAATATCGACCTCGAGCATCTCCTTCAAATTGTCCTTCAGGCCGTGGCGATCCGTATAGGTGCGGCAGAGACGCGAGGCGATCTTGGTGCAGAAGACCGGCGCGGTGGTGACGCCGAACGTATGGAACAGCACGGCGATGTCGAAACGGCCGTAGTGAAAGATCTTGACGCGGGCGGGGTCGGCAAGCATGGCCACGAGATTGGGCGCTTCCTTCTGGCCGGCGGCGATGCGGATGATGTCGGCGGTGCCGTCGCCCGGCGAAAGCTGCACGACGCAGAGCCGGTCGCGGCGCGGGATGAGGCCGAGCGTCTCGGTGTCGATCGCGATGGCGCCGGTGTAGCGGGCGGCATCGGCGGCGGAAATATCGCCTTCGTGATAACGGATGGTGGCGGCCATGAAACTCTCCTGGCTTACTATCGTCTGAAACTTGTTTTCGATCCGTTTTATAGAACAGGCAGGGACATAGCGATACGGCGCCAGACCTAGAATGTCGGCGGCGTGTTGATCCAGAGCAGGATGGTCTCGCCGTCGTGGCGATTGCGCCAGGAATGATAGCGGCGGCTTTCGAAATAGAGGGAATCGCCCGGCGACAGATCGAAGAACTGGTCGCTGTCGAGCACCAGTTCCAGCCGGCCGGCCAGCACATGGATGAATTCCTCGCCGTCATGGCGATAGGCGCCTTCGCTGGCCGCCCCCGGCGCCAGCACGAAACGATGGCAATCCATCATCGTCCGTCCCTCGGCCAGCAATTGCACGGTGACGCCCGGCGTTGTTTCCGGCCAGGCCCGCCATTCGCCGGAGCGGATCAGCGCCGGGACATGCTCGCGCTCCTCGCCCGACAACCGCGAGACCGTCGTGCCGTAATATTCGGCGAGATCGTGCAGGGTCTTGAAGCTCACGCCCTGCGAGGTCCGCTCCAGCATCGACAGCGTCGAGGAGGTCATGCCGAGATCGACGGCGACCTGTTCCAGTGTCCTGCCGGCGGCATGGCGCAAGGCCCTGAGCCGGCGGCCGATGTCGGAGGCGGCGGCCTGCTCGCCGTTCTCCGCGCCCTGGGGCGTCACATCCTCGCTCTCCAGCGCCTCGCGGATCGCGGCGGGATTGAGCCCGCGTTCGGCGCGGAACCAGGCAATCCGCTTCAGCCGGGCGACGTCGTCGGCGCTATATTGCCGGTGTCCGGTCTCCGAGCGGAAAGGCACCACCAGCCCCTGGCTCTCCCAGAGCCTGAGCGTCGAGGCCGATACGCCCGCCAGACGCGCCGCCTCCGCCACCTTGTAGCGCACAGGCTCGATGCTGTTCATGTGCCAATGATTCCCGATCTTCGTCTTTCGATCTGCTTAGAGCGTTTCAGAGCTGCATGGAATCGCTGAAACGCTCTAACTTTTTGTTTTGACGCAATTCCGGACGGAAAGCGGCTCACGCACTTTTCCTGGAATTGCTCTAGCACGGATGGCCGGCATCCGTGAGTCTCGCTCTTTCTTGTCACCCCTACAAAATGCCGCTTGAAATCTTACAGGAAAAATGTAGGAATTTTCTACAGAACTTGCAGAAGTTCTGCAAGATATTATGTCCCCTCTCATTTCGGAGCACCTCGATGACCCTGACCGAGCGGAAGAACGCCGCCATTTCCCGCGGCGTCGGCATGACGACGCAGATCTATGCCGACCGCGCCGAAAATGCCGAAATCTGGGACAAGGAAGGGCGCCGCTACATCGATTTCGCCTCCGGCATCGCCGTGGTGAATACCGGCCATCGCCACCCGCGCGTCATCGCCGCCGTCAAGGAACAGCTCGACCGCTTCACCCATACCTGCCATCAGGTCGTGCCCTACGAGAACTACGTGCATCTCGCCGAGCGGCTCAATGCGCTGACGCCGGGCGATTTCGCCAAGAAGACCATCTTCGTGACCACGGGCGCGGAAGCGGTCGAGAATGCCGTCAAGATCGCCCGCGCCGCCACCGGCCGCTCCGCCATCATCGCCTTCGGCGGCGGTTTCCACGGCCGCACCTTCATGGGCATGGCGCTGACCGGCAAGGTGGCGCCCTACAAGATCGGCTTCGGGCCGATGCCGGGCGATGTCTTCCACGCGCCCTTCCCGGTGCCGCTGCACGGCGTCACGGTCGAGCAGTCGCTGGCGACGCTGAAGAAGCTGTTTGCCGCCGATGTCGATCCGCAACGTGTCGCCGCCATCATCATCGAGCCGGTGCAGGGCGAAGGCGGCTTCTATCCCGCGCCCGCCGCCTTCATGAAGGCGCTGCGGGAACTCTGCGACCAGCACGGCATCCTGCTGATCGCCGACGAGGTGCAGACCGGCTTCGCCCGCACCGGCAAGATGTTCGCCATGGATCATCACGAGGTGGCGCCCGACCTGATCACCATGGCCAAGAGCCTGGCCGGCGGCTTTCCGCTCGCCGCCGTCACCGGCCGCGCCGAGATCATGGACGCGCCGGGACCGGGCGGACTTGGCGGCACCTATGGCGGCAATCCCATCGGCATCGCTGCCGCCCATGCCGTGCTCGACGTCATCGCCGACGAGGGTCTCTGCGACCGCGCCAACCAGCTCGGCTCGCGGCTGAAGCAGCGGTTGGAATCGCTGCGCGACAAGGTGCCGGAGATCGCCGACATCCGCGGCCCCGGCTTCATGAACGCCGTCGAGTTCAACGACGCGGCGACGAAGCTGCCGAGCGCCGATTTCGCCAACAAGGTGCGGCTGATCGCCCTCGACAAGGGCCTCATCCTGCTCACCTGCGGCGTCCACGGCAATGTCATCCGTTTCCTCTCGCCGATCACCATCCAGGACGGCGTCTTCAGCGAGGCGCTCGACATTCTGGAAGCCTCGATGCTGGAAGCGAGCGCCGGCAAATAACCGCGTCCGTCCCAAAACCATTCTCAGAACGCCTGGCCTTGGCGCCGGGCCCAATCCTCTCTGGAGTGCATGACATGTCCTTCACGACCGCAATGACCAAGCACGTTCCCTTCTCCTCGCCCTTCCTGCGCGCCGCCGGCTACATCAACGGCGTCTGGACGGCGGGCGGCGCCACGAAGACCTTCGATGTCCTCAACCCGGCGACCGGCGAAGTGCTGGCGAGCCTGCCCGACATGGGCGCGACCGAGACGACGGCGGCGATCGATGCCGCCTATGCGGCACAGGCCGCCTGGGCCGCCCGCCCCGCCAAGGAGCGCAGCGCCCTGCTGCGCAAATGGTTCGACCTGATGGTCGCCCACGCCGACGAGCTGGCGGCCATCCTGACGGCCGAGATGGGCAAGCCGCTGCCCGAGGCCAGGGGCGAGATCCTTTACGCCGCTTCCTATGTCGAATGGTATGCGGAAGAGGCCAAGCGCATCTATGGCGAGACCATCCCGGCGCCCTCCAACGACAAGCGCATGCTCGTCATCAAGCAGCCCGTCGGCGTCGTCGGCACGATCACGCCCTGGAACTTCCCGGCGGCGATGATCGCCCGCAAGGTGGCGCCGGCGCTCGCCGTCGGCTGCACGGTGGTCTCCAAGCCTGCCGAGCAGACGCCGCTTTCGGCAATCGCTCTCGCGGTGCTGGCCGAAGAGGCCGGCATTCCCGCCGGCGTCTTCAACATCATCGTCGGCGTCGACGGCCCGGCGATCGGCCGCGAGCTTTGCGGCAACGCCAAGGTGCGCAAGATCAGCTTCACCGGCTCGACCGAGGTCGGCCGCATCCTGATGCGCCAGTGCTCAGACCAGATCAAGAAAGTCAGCCTGGAGCTCGGCGGCAATGCGCCGTTCATCGTCTTCGACGACGCCGATCTCGACGCCGCCGTCGAAGGGGCGATCGCCTCCAAATATCGGAATGCCGGTCAAACCTGCGTCTGCGCCAATCGCATCTATGTCCAGTCCAACGTGTATGACGCTTTCGCCGCCAAGCTTGCCGCCAAGGTGACCGAACTCGCCGTCGGCGACGGCTTCAAGCCGGGCGTCGCCATCGGGCCGCTGATCGACGAGCAGGGTGTCGCCAAGGCAGAGGACCATGTCCGCGACGCCGTCACCAAGGGCGCCAAGGTGCTGATGGGCGGCAAGCGCCTCGAGGGCGCCGGCACCTTCTTCGCGCCGACCATCCTCACCGGCATCGACCGCACCATGAAGGTCGCCCGCGAGGAGACCTTCGGCCCCGTCGCGCCGCTTTTCCGCTTCGAGACGGTCGACGATGTGATCGCACAGGCCAACGACACCGAATTCGGCCTCGCCGCCTATTTCTTCGCCGGCGACCTGAAGAAGGTCTGGCGGGTGGCGGAAGCGCTGGAATACGGCATGGTCGGCATCAATACCGGCCTGATGTCGGCGGAAACGGCACCCTTCGGCGGCATCAAGCAATCCGGCCTCGGCCGCGAGGGCTCCCGCCACGGCGCCGACGACTATCTCGAAATGAAGTATCTCTGCGTCGGCAATCTGTAACCTGTACACTAGGTCGACATGATATGGATGCGGCCCTGCCATAGCCGGGCCGCCGTCAGCCTGCCGGACCGGAAGGCGCCGGTGTCGAGATTGAGCCGCAGGCCATCGGCTTCGGCGGTCTTGACCGGCGTATGGCCATGAATGATCAGTTTCGGCAGCGGCTGGGCGCTGTCGATGAAATGCGAGCGGATGAAGACGAGATCCTCGTCCGTCTGCGCCGAGATCGGCCGGTCGGGATTGATGCCGGCATGCACGAACAGCACCTGCGGCGTATCCAGCAGGATCGGCAGCCGGCGCAGGAAATTGATGTGGTCGTCGGGTAGCCAGGTGCGGATGAAGGTATCGAGTTTCTTCTGCTGGGGATATTGCTGGCGCAAGGCAGGGATATCCACGCCATAGGATTTCAAGGTCGCATCGCCGCCGACCGCCACCCAGTCGGCGAGCGATATTTCCCCATCGATATAGTCGAGCATGGCCATTTCATGGTTGCCGGTGAGGCAGATGCGGTCGAAGCCCTTGGGCGGCTGCGCCATCAGCCGGCTGACGACCCGCGCCGAGGCGGGGCCGCGATCGATATAATCGCCGAGCATGATGATCAGCTTGCGGCCGGGCAGACCGGCGGCATCGGCAAAGATCTTGCGTTCGAGCGCGCTCAAGAGGTCATAGCGGCCATGCACATCGCCGATCACATAGGTCGGCCTGTCCAGGGCATCGAGCCAGTCGCGGCGCCGGCTCGGGCGAAAGCCGCGCATCCCTTTTCCGCCTGTCGCATTTTCCGCCATGAAACTCTCTCAACGACTGTCCGCATTCCCGGCGCGTCCACTTCCGTCGGCAGAAACGACCGAAAAACGACGATTCTTAGCCGAAGACGGAAGCGAAGGCTTGCGCCCGGTCTCCGACGTCATTCCAGGAAAAGTGCGCAGCGGTTTTCCGTCCGGAATTACGCAAAAGCAAAGACATAAAACAATTCCGCAATTCCATGTTTTATGTCGCCGGAAGCCGTCAAGAAAGCGTTACCTTGCGGCAAAGCGTCCCGAAAATAGCCGATCGGCATCGCCAAAGTTGACATGACTTATCCGCAATCCTATCGGCTCGATAGAGCAATGGGAGGATATTTCATCGCCACGACCATCACCCGCCTCGGCCCGTCCGCCGTTTTCGTCTCCGACCTTGCGGGGCGGCCCGTCTTGCACGCGCATCCGGCGTCAGCGATGGCAATGAATGAAAACATGGTCGCCTCACCGCGTGAAGCGGCCTTCACCTTCGTCGTGATGCCTTGATCGACCCCGGCACAGCAATTGCGGCATGCCGCTTCCTTCATGATGCGTCCCTGCTGCTGCTGTGGGGCGGTTCGGCATTTCTCTGCCTTCTGGTGCCGGGCACGCTTGCGGACAGGGTCTGGCGCAGGCTCGCCGGGGCCTGCGTCGTCACGGCGTGGATTGCCGGCCTGAGCGTGCTCGCCTCGCTGCCGCTTGCCGCCGCCACGATCGGCAATGGCTGGAGCGACGCCGTGGATGCAGACACGATCCGGACCGTTCTGGTCGACACGACGGTCGGCCGGGCCTGGCTGGCGCAGGCTGCTGCCGCCCTCATCCTCCTGGCCGCGCTGCCGCTGTCGCCGCGCCGGCGCCGAGCAGGCGTGATGCTGGGTTCCGGCCTTGGTCTTGCCGCGCTGACGCTCACCGGCCACGCCTCGATGCATGAGGGCGCGTTGGCGCTGGCGCATCGGGGCAACGATGTGCTGCATGTGCTGGCCGGCGGCGGCTGGCTGGGGGCACTGGTGCCGCTCATGGCCATTCTCCGGCTGCTGAACCAGCCGGAATATCGAGCCGAGGCGATGCTGGCGCTGCGGCGTTTCTCGACGGCAGGGCATATCGCGGTGGCGCTGGTGATCATCTCCGGCATCGTCAACACGATGCTGGTCCTGAGGCGGCTGCCGACCGACTGGTCCTCACCCTATCAGGCGATGCTGGCGCTGAAGATCGCGCTGGTTGCGGGCATGAGCCTGCTGGCGATCGTCAATCGCTATGTCCTCGTGCCGCGCATCGCAAAGGATCGCGCGCGAGCGCTGACCGCCATCCGCCTCGGCAGCGTCGCGGAAATCGTCCTCGGCATCGCCGCCATCGCGCTGGTCGCCATCTTCGGCATGCTCGAACCGGTCTGACCGTCAGGCGGAGAGACGCCTCACAACCGCCCGCACAGCCTCCGGATCTCCGCTCTTCGGCCTGTATTCCAGTCCCACCCTGCCCTCATAGCCATGGGCGAAGAGCCAGTTCAGCCGGTCGGAAAGATCGATCTCGCCGCTGCCGGGATCGTTGCGGCCGGGATGATCGGCGACATGGACATGGACGATGCGGTCGACACGTCCGGCCACCACCTCCTCCGTCCGCTCGCCCATGACAGCCGAATGATAGATGTCGTAGACGATGCCGATTTCCGGCCGGCCAACCTCGTCGACGATATCGAGGCCCTCCGCCGTCGAGGACAGATAATAGCCGGCATGATCGATCAGGGTGTTCAACGGTTCGAGACCGAGGCGCACGCCCGATCCTTTCAGAACATCGGCGCCGGCGGCAAGGGCCGAGACCAGGGCGGCGCGCTGGCCGGCGCGTGAAAATTCCGGCAGATCGTCGCCCGCCTGCGCGATCAGCACCGGAGCGCCGAGACGCCGCGCCACCTCGACGGAGGCCTGCAGACCCTCAAGCCAGGCTTCCTTGTTAGCCGGATTCGTCAGCGCGATCATCGGCTCGGCCACCAGGCCGGCAATCGCCATGCTGGTTTCGGCGGCAGCGGCAGCAATCGCCCCCACATCCTTGTTCGTCCAGCGCCAGAATTCGACGGCGCCGAGGCCGGCGCGATGCGCCAGCCGGATGCGATCGGCAAAATCATCGCCGTCGCGGGCGAACAGCCATTCGATGCATGCCGAAAATTGCCGCATGACACTCTCCTCTCCGAAACAGACCCCGAGGAGTGCGACAGATCAGCGGCGGCGGCAAGAGGCCTGCCCTATTCGATTGTTCCGATGCAATTGCGGACGGAAAACCGCTGCACACTTTTCCTGGAACTGCTTTCTAGAATTGCGGGGCCGGCCGCCGCATCGGGGGACGGACGGCCTCGACGTTCATCGCGGTCAGCACCCGCATGTCGCGACGGAAATCCGAAGGCGTCATGCCGGCGATATGGCGGAAGGACTTGTTGAAGGCGCTGATCGAGCCGAAGCCGCTGTCCATCGCCACCTGCAGCACATTGGCGCCGTCGTGCATCAGCATCGCCTGGGCGCGCGACAGGCGCAGCAGGTTCACATATTTGCCGAGCGTCATGCCGGTGCATTTCTTGAAGAGGTTCATCGCATATTTCGGATGCAGATCCGCCGCCTTGGCGATATCGACCGTATCGATGTCGAGCAGGAAATTGCCGGCGATGAAATCGCACATCCGCGCCAGGCTGCGCGAGGATTGCGGATGGACCTGGCTGCCGAGCTCCGGCTCCCGCTTTTCCGGCAGCATCTGATAGGGTTCGAAGGCGATGCGCTCCAGCCGCAGCAGGAGTTCGGCCACCGCGTGGCCGGCCTTGGCCGGGTCGCCGGAGACGGCATAGCGATACCAGCGCGCGAAATTCTCGTTGTCGGCGGCATCCGTCGCCGAGGTCACGAGGATCTGGCCCCGCATCAGGCGGCTGGAAATATCGAGCGGCAGGCGCATGCGGAAGAAATGCACCAGGGGCAGATGCGCGCCGGCATAGATCGAATCTTCCGAAGATTCGTCCATCTGATGCGGCTGGCCGCCCCAGAACAGGCAGATGTCGCCGGCCTGAAGCTGAATTTCATGATCATTCATGCGATAATGCACGGTGCCGTGTATGATATAATTCACTTCGACCTGCGCGTGCCAATGCGGCTTGACCATCGGTGGCGGATGGTTGTGAAACATCTGCAGGGTCGTCGGCAGCCCCTCGATGCTACTCGCACCCGGCTGATAAACCGCTCGATCGCCCACCTTACTTTTCGCCAAGTCCATGTTCCCTTTTTAGGAGACAGAAGCGTACCGACAGATAGTTTAAGCTCGTTCGTTAGAG
>JASGEG010000335.1:0-10659 GCA_047606605.1 Rhizobium sp. | reverse complement strand
GCGTCCGCATCTGTATTTGTCAGCCTGAAACGGGACGACAGTTGCGCCGACATATGGCTGCGGTCCACGCCTGCGGCGTTATCGGATACAAAACGCCACGCCCAGGCCGCCCGCTCGTCGATCTCATAGAGACGTTGCTCAGCGCAGTTGAACAATGCAAAGGCATCGCCCAACTGCGCGATGGAAATTCCCCTACCTGGCAGGAGCATCATTTCGCTGGACGGGCCGGTCAGCGATCCAGGTCTTCCTTGCCGGAATGGCCCGGTACACCGTCGCCGCCGCCATTGCCGAAGCCGTTGTTGCCCTTGCCGGACTTGGCGATAGCCCCTGACGTCATCGTGGTCGAAAGCAGAAATGTCAGCACCGGCGGCGCTACGGCCGCAAATTTTCCGCAGCCTTCGACAAACTCGCGCCGGCTGGGTCCGACATTCTCCGATTGATCTTGCCTGTCCATTGAAATCTCCCAAAGATCGTAGTGTTGTAAGTATTTATCCCGAATTACTGCAAATGGCAGCCTGTCTTCCTGTTTTTAAAATTCCCGACAGATGCGAGATATACATTGTCATAATAGATTGAAACTTGCAATTGGCACTAAAATACATGAGATTTTGGTCGAAAATCCCATTTGTGGTGTCTTTTAGACAAGTATCGGTATCGCTGTCGAACTGCTGTTTGGCGCAATGCGCCGCTGGCCACGCCGATGGACGGCATGGGGTGCTCGGTCAGCGACGACGGGCGTGCCGACCGCCAGAAAATAGGCCGAACGATGAACAAGGTCTTTCTTTTAAGTTGCAAACATTCCGGGAGTGCTTGCAATTATAAATAATCGTCGTGACGGTGGCCTTTCCGACTGGACAAATGAGTCCGCCTCCCTACTTCCTCCGGGTCAAGGCACGCATAGATCGTATTGGCATGATTGGCAGCAATCGCCGGCTGGACAATTGTGAAACGTGATTTTCGTCAGAAGACCGGAATAAGGGAGGCCAAATATGGGATTAGCACCGCTGACCAGGCCAATGGGCCAGACGTCGCAAACGGATTCAGGCCGCTTCAGCCTGATACCGCTTACCAGCTGCCCCATTCTGGGCGGCGATATGAGGTCCGGCTTGCCGTCGGGCGTCGTCTTCACCGGACGCTCCTTCGAGGCGGCAGGCACCAACTCCCTGTCCTGCTGCGGCAGCTACAATGTCAGAAACAGCCTGCATCAGGGCGCTGCGGGGATCACCGACGACGGATATCTGATCTTTGCCGTCAACAGCTGGGTCGCCGGCCGCCGCTGCACGGTCATCGGTGGGTTCGACCCCTTGGGCAAGCCTTCGGCGCCGACGAAATCGCAGCAGGATCTGCTCGGAAAGTATTTTCCGACGACCGAGCGCCCCATCGTTCTCGACACCAAGGCCAAGAGCGATATCGGTTTGAAAACGACCGGGCTCAATCCCAATGTCGGCGTCTATGTCGGCAAGAAGACGATCATTTTTGACCTCAACGGCAAGTGGTCGGATGGCGCCTTCGAAGCCGGCGCGACGGTAACGACCGATTTCGACGGCAAGCTTCAGAGCCAGGCCTACAAATTCGCCGCCAGGGACAAGGAGATGAAGGCTTCGTTGAGTGCCGGCTATGAGCGCAAGGGCACTCAGACGACCGAGACCCTGGAAGCCTCGCTGGACCGCTGGTCCCTGGCAGGTAAACGCTCCAGGGACGGAGCAAGCCGGGATCGGCAGCTCGATCTCTCCTTTCGCGCGACCGACAAGATGACGATCAAGGCTTCTTGGAAACCGGATGTGAAGCCGCCCTCCACGCCGCCGCGCGTGACGTCCTATGCGTTCGACACTCCGCCGACGGTTCCGAACTACAGCAATTATATGATCACCTTGGAGATAAAGCTGCCCTGATAACGGGCTGCTCACCATCCATATGAGACCGCGTTGAAGCGCACCGCCGGCGGCGTCTGCCGGGTAGGCGCGTTATCTGAGGACGTTCTGATGCGGCTTGATCGCGTCGGGCAGTTCCTCATGTCCGAGCAGTGACAGCAACTCGCGTTCGATCGTGCGCCGCATGGCTTCCAGCGGCAGGGCGTTCGGTTCCAGGCCGAACGGGTCCTCGAGCTGGTGGCCCAGGGCGTCGAGCCCGAAGAACGTATAGGCGACGAGAAGAACGCGCAGAAGGGTCCACCAGTCCAGCGAGCCGGCAAGCGCGAACGGCAGCGTCAGGCAGAAGACAAGCGCGGTGCGGTGGAGAAGCAGGGAATAGGCGACGGGCACGGGCGTAAAGGCGATGCGCTCGCATCCGCCCTGCACGGTGGAGAGCGTGGCGAGCTGCGCCTCGAGCACCGAATATTGGATTTCTCCGATCTGGTGGGCATGCATCAGTCTCAGGCAATGTTTGCCGATCTGATCGAGCACGGTGTTTGTCGGGTTCGGGTCGTTCGGATTGAGGCTGATGTCGGACCACGCCTTGATCGCCGCATGCTCGTCTTCGCCCCGCAACCGCGCGGCCAGCCCGGCTGCGAAGCCGCAAAGACCATGAAGCAGGACATGCCGGTCGCGGTCTTCCAGGGCAGAGGTCTGGCGCGCGCGCGAGCGACAGGTGATGATCAACTCGCCCCACAGCTTGCGTCCTTCCCACCAGCGGGCGTAGCAGGCATTGTTGCGAAAGCTCATGAAGACCGAGAGCGCGATGCCGATCAGGGTGAACGGAATGGCGCTGATCCGCGCGAAGATGCCTGGATGCTCCTGCGCCGCAAAGATCGCGACGATGCTGATGAGCGAGATCGCGACGAGATGAGGGGCGATCCGCGGCAGGATCGAGCCGTTGATGGCAAACAGGATGTCTTTGAAACTGGGCTTCGAGCGTAAGATCATGTCGATATCCGTGGTGTCGCAGCCCCTGCATATGCACCCGGCATGGCACCGCTGGAAGAGCCTCTTTGAGACGAAGTTCAAGTTTTCACATGGTCCGGCGGCGAAGCCGGCGGCATGATGCGTCCGATGGCGCCGGATAGGCCGAAAGGTGCCGTGATCCCTCAGTCCAGGCGACCGCGCAAACGACCTGTTCCAAATGTCTCAACTTTGAGACATTTTCGGCTTGCGCGCCGAAGGATGGCCGCCGGGCGGCATCTTTGGAATTGCAACGAGGGCAGTTCCGCGACATAGATATTCCATGTGCTTTGGGAGGAGCCGATGTCGAGCGAGATGGCTCATGCGGAGCGTGTCTATGCCAGTGCGCAGCACAGATCGGCTGCGGCCAGTTCCCCGATCGTTGCGTCCTGGTCCCGTTGCCTGTCGATCCACCGGCTGTCACCCGACGACAACCGCGTACCCCTCCGGTTGACCGAGCATGAATTCCACGACAGCCGGCTTCGTTCCGAACGGTTGATCGCCGAGGCCGCCGATGAGCTGGATCGGCTGTTTTCCACGGTCGGCAAGGCGGCCTGCTGCCTTCTGCTGACCGATCGCGATGGCGTCGCCCTCGACCGGCGCGGCGTCGGCGGCGACGACAAGGAGTTTCACCGGCTTGGCCTTTGGCCCGGTGCGATCTGGACGGAAGCGAGCGTCGGCACCAACGGGATCGGCACGGCCATCGCCGACGAGCGTGCGGTGACCATCCATCGCGACCAGCATTTCCTTTCCTCCAATATCCGCCTGAGCTGCACGACGGCGCCGATCCGCGATCATCGCGGCGAACTGGCTGCGGCGCTCGACATCTCGACCTGCCGCGAGGATGCCAACGAGATGACGCTGGCCATCTTGTCGCAGGCGGTGCGGGATACGGCGCTGCGCATCGAGATGAATCTCTTCCGCAGCGCCTTTGCGGGCGCCCGCTTCGTCATGGTGCCTGCGGCCGGCCATTGTGCCATGGCGCTGCTGGCCGTCGACAAGGACGATCTCGTTCTCGGTGCCACGCGCGCCGCGCGCATTGCCCTCAAGCTCGACGATGCACGCATCGCCGCGGGGCTGGCGGCTTCCGACGCATTGCAGGAAGATCGCCAGGATCATGGCTCGGATCTCATCGAGGCGGAGCGGGCCGCACTGCGCCGCGTCCTGTCGCGCACCAATGGCAAAGTCTCGCAGGCGGCGTCATTGCTTGGGATCAGCCGCGCGACGATGCATCGCAAGATGAAGAAGTTCGCCGTGCAATAAAGCCGGGTCCGGCTTGCGTCCAATCCCGCCTCTCATTGCTCCTCGACAGTGGAATCGTGTCGCATAAGTGAAACAGTGTGCGGTGCGGCATTGGTTCGGGCCTCTCCTCTTTGCGGCAAAGCTGGCGCAGATTTCCTCCATCGGTCCGGACGGACCTGTGCATCAAGGGAGGATGACAATGCTGCATCAGAAGATCGTGGAATCGCCGTTCAAACTGAAATATGGCAACTATATCGGCGGCGAATGGCGCGAGCCGATCGGCGGTAGATATTTCGAGAATGCGACGCCGGTCACCGGCGGCAAGCTCTGCGACATTCCTCGTTCCGACGAAAAGGACATCAATGCGGCGCTCGACGCCGCCCATGCCGCCAAGGAGAAATGGGGCCGCACATCGGCCGCCGAGCGCTCCAATATCCTGATGAAGGTGGCGCAGCGCATGGAAGACAAGCTGGAGCTTCTGGCGCAGGCCGAGACCTGGGACAACGGCAAGCCCATCCGCGAAACCATGGCCGCCGACATTCCGCTGGCGATCGACCATTTCCGCTATTTCGCGGCCTGCATCCGTGCCCAGGAGGGTTCGATCGGCGAGATCGACCATGATACGGTCGCCTATCATTTCCACGAGCCGCTCGGCGTCGTCGGCCAGATCATTCCCTGGAATTTTCCGATCCTGATGGCGGCATGGAAGCTGGCCCCGGCCCTTGCCGCCGGCAATTGCGTCGTCATCAAGCCGGCCGAACAGACGCCGGCATCCATTCTGGTCTGGGCCGAAATCGTCGGCGATCTGTTTCCGGCCGGCGTGCTCAATATCGTCAACGGCTTTGGGCTGGAGGCCGGCAAGCCTTTGGCGACCAGTCCGCGCATCGCCAAGATCGCCTTTACCGGAGAAACCTCGACCGGCCGGCTGATCATGCAATATGCCAGCCAGAACCTCATTCCGGTTACGCTGGAGCTGGGCGGCAAGTCGCCGAATATCTTCTTCGCCGACGTGATGGCCGAAGACGATGATTTTCTCGACAAGGCCCTCGAGGGCTTTGCGATGTTTGCCCTGAACCAGGGCGAGGTCTGCACATGCCCTAGCCGGGCGCTCGTTCAGGAATCCATCTATGAGCGCTTCATGGAAAAGGCGGTCAAGCGCGTCGAGGCGATCAAGCAGGGAAACCCGCTCGATCCGGCAACGATGATCGGCGCGCAGGCCTCCGGCGAACAGCTCGAGAAGATCCTTGCCTATCTCGACATCGGCCGGCAGGAGGGCGCCCAGGTGCTGGCCGGCGGATCGCGCAATGACCTCGGCGGCGAGCTTGCCGGCGGTTATTATGTCAAGCCGACGATCTTCAAGGGCCACAACAAGATGCGCGTCTTCCAGGAGGAGATCTTCGGGCCGGTGGTCTCGGTGACGACCTTCAAGGATGAGAAGGAAGCGCTCGAGATCGCCAACGACACGCTCTATGGGCTGGGTGCCGGTGTCTGGAGCCGCGACGCCAATCGTTGCTACCGCTTCGGTCGGGAGATCCAGGCCGGCCGCGTATGGACCAATTGCTATCACGCCTATCCGGCCCATGCGGCCTTCGGCGGATACAAGCAGTCCGGCATCGGCCGCGAAACGCACAAGATGATGCTCGACCACTACCAGCAGACCAAGAACATCCTGGTAAGCTATAGCCCGAAGGCGCTCGGCTTCTTCTGAGACCTCCCAGCCTGCGGAAATGGTGGCGGGGCTCCCTTATCGGGTGTCCCGCCGCGTCTTCGCTTCGGCTCCTCCGGCAACGGATCGGAGCGATGGGCTAGCCAATGTCGAGGATATGCCGATGACCGACGATATCACCGGGAGCGAGCCGCGGGTTCTGGCGACCGCCGCCGCACTGACCCTGATAAGAGAAATCCAGCAGGACCATCCGAATATCCTGTTCCATCAGTCCGGTGGCTGCTGCGACGGCTCGTCGCCGATGTGTTACCCTTCGGATGAATACCGGGTGGGTGAAACGGACGTGAAGCTCGGGGAAATCGGCGGCGTGCCGGTCTATATCAACGCCAGTCAGTTCGAACTGTGGAAGCACACGCAGCTGATCATCGATGTCGTGGCGGGCAGGGGCGGAATGTTCTCGCTCGACAACGGTCGGGAACGGCGCTTTCTGACACGTTCGCGGCTTCTCGGCGGCGGTTAGATCACTTGCGTCAGATCTTCGTCCCGGTCGGATATTGATCGCCTCCGCCGATACCACTATTCGGCGCATGTCGCCGGGGGCGCTCGCAAGCATTCAGCGATGCTCCGCTCGGCCGGCATTCATCCTCGATATCGGAGCCAGCTTTCAGAACATCTTCCATTTCCGGAACAGCCGCTAATATTCTCCAATTGAGATTGCAGCCGGAAGATGATCCTATGCGGCCTGTTCAGCTGAGTCTTTGTGTCCTCCTCCCGATTTTGATCCGAGCGGCCCATGTCGATTTCAGATATGATCTACCGTCCCTTCGAGACGCTGATCCGGCCGCTCGACATTCCCTACCGGCCATTGCCTTCCAAGGGTCCTGTTGCCGTCCTTCTGCACTTCATCTCGATGTTCCGCGGCGTGCTGATTACGCTCGCCCTTTGCTCCATGACGATGGAGGTGATCAATCTGACGATCGTCTGGGGGCTTTCGGTCATCGTCGATGGCGTCACGCAACAGGGCGCTTCCGTCTTTCTGCAGAACGAGTGGCCGCTGCTGACTTTCCTAGGCCTGCTGATCTTTCCGACGATGCCGATCGCCTCGTTCCTGGTCAACACGCTCGTGTCCCATACGCTCGGTATCGGCATGCCGGCCGCTATCCAGTGGCAGGGTCACAAGGCGGTGGAGCGGCAGGATCTTGCCTTTTTCCATGATCTTTTTGCCGGTCAGGTTTCCTCGCGGCTGCAACAGGTGTCGTCGGCGGTGCAGCAGCAGATTCTTGCCGCCTTCCAGTCCATTCCGCGCTTCCTGATGCAACTGGTGGGCTCGGTGGTGCTCCTGAATGCGCTGGCCTGGCAGCTTGCTCTGCCTGTCGTCGTCTGGGTCGCGCTCAACGTGGCGTTCACCATCAGGATCGTGCCGATCTTTGTCGAGCGTTCGCGCCGCACCGCCAAACAGCGCAGCCTCGTCGCCGGCGCCATCACCGATCTCTACACCAACATGCAGATGATCAAGCAGTTCGCGGCCGAGGACAGCGAGGCAGGCACAATCCGCCGCACGATAGAGACGGCCGTGCAGACGCAGCACAACGAACAGCGCATCTATCGCTCGTCGGAAGTGACGGTCGTCGTGCTGAACACGTTGTTATGGCTGACCATGCTGTCGATCGGATTTTCCGGCCTCGTCAAGGGCTTCCTGACGGTCGGTGAGTTCGTGGGCGCGGTCTACATCCTCAACAGGCTGTCGACGCAGATCTTCGTCTTCCTGCAGATGGGCCAGCAAATCTTCCAGGCGATCGGCACCATCAAGGATGCCATGCCCGTCATGACGACGCCACCGACCATCACTGACCGCACAGAAGCGACGGAACTTGTGGTCGAGCGTGGCGAAATCCGTTTCGACAATGTCGGGTTCGCCTATAAATCCGGCAAGCCTGTCATCGATAAGCTGTCGCTGACAGTGCGACCCGGTGAAAAGGTGGGGCTCGTGGGTCTTTCCGGAGCCGGCAAGACCACGCTGGTGAGCCTGCTGCTGCGTTTCTATGACATAGGCGAGGGGGCGATCCTGATCGATGGGCAGGATATTCGCGCGGTGACACAGGCAAGTCTTCGCCGCAACATCGGGGTCATCGCGCAGGACGTTGCCCTGCTGCATCGGTCGGTTGGCGACAATATCCGCTATGGCCGGCCGGAGGCGACACAGGATGAGATCGAGCAGGCTGCGAGAACGGCAAAGGCCGATGCCTTCATTGCCGATCTCGCCGACGGCGAAGGCCGCAAGGGCTATGAGGCCTACGTCGGAGACCGCGGCATCAAGCTCTCCGGCGGCCAGCGGCAGCGTGTCGCCATTGCGCGCGTCTTGTTGAAGGATGCGCCGATCCTGGTCCTGGACGAGGCAACATCTGCCCTCGACAGCGAATCCGAGGCCGCCATCCAGGAAAAGCTCAATGTGGTGATGGAGGGAAAGACGGTGATCGCCATCGCACATCGCCTCTCGACCATTGCCAGGATGGACCGCATCATCGTGCTCGATCAGGGGCGCATCCTGGAAGAGGGCAGGCCGGATGAGCTGGTCGAACGGGATGGGCTGTTTGCCCGTCTATGGAAACGTCAGACCGGCGGCTTCATTCCCGAGGAAATCGATTAGTTCCTTGCGGGTAACGCCACAGTCTAATCCACGGGCTGCTCGAACATCTGCGCGGCTTGTTATTTCGCCCTTCCGTGCCATATGTAGGTAATTACCTACATTGAGGTGTCGCCGTGAGCATCACGACCCTAACCAGCTGAGAGCTGAACCATGACGTCAGTCGTGCAAAGAAGGCAGCAAAGAGTGGTCCGGTTGTCATCACGGATCGCGGCAAGCCTTCCCATGTCCTCATGACCTACAGTGAATTCGAGCGCTTGAGTGGCAAGCGCCGCAGCCTTGTCGACGCCCTCGCCATGCCCGGTCTCTCGGCGATCGATTTCGAGCCGCGGCGCGTTGAAATCAAGCCGCGCGAAGTGGACTTGTCTTGAACTATTTGCTGGATACGAACGTCGTTTCCGAACTGCGCAAGATCGGTGATGGCAAGGCCGACGCCAATGTGGTGGCATGGAACGAGGCGGAAGATGCGGCGCGTTTCTTCATTTCGGCCATCACGATTCTCGAATTGGAACGGGGCGTGCTCGGGGTGCAGCGTCGGGATGCCGCGCAGGGCGCTCGGTTGCGCTCCTGGCTCGATAGTCATGTGCGTCCGGAATTCGCCGGCCGTATCCTGTCCGTTGACGATGCGGTAGCCACCCGTTGCGCCCATCTGCCTATACCCGACCGGCGCAACGAGGCCGACGCGCTGATCGCCGCGACGGCTTTGGTGCATGATATGACCGTTGTCACGCGCAACATCAGGGATTTCGAGGGCGCCGGCGTGGTTGTCGTCGATCCGTGGCAGGGCTGACGGCCTTCCCTCCGTTCGAGTACAGCGATTGATCGGGCGCGGTTTCGCACGCTCCTTCCATATCGGAACGAATGCTGCCATTGTAGGCCCACGCTGCAATCGAGCGCGGCAATCTTGCGGGAAGGGGAGGGGCAAGACCCCTGCGGCCATTGTCAGCATATGTTTTTATGCGGAAAGTCGGGCGATGACCGATTTCGCCTCTGGTCAAAGCCAGCCTCCGTCACCGCCGAAGGCGTCGCTGATCCAGACCAGGCGCGCCGCGGTGCAGGCGCTGCGGGTGATGATCGCCTGCACGGTCACCTACGCGCTTTCCCAGCTTTTCAATCTTCAGCAAGGCTATTGGGCGATCTTCACGGTGCTTATCGTCATGCAGGCCTCGGTGGGGGCGACGGCCGGAGCCGCCGTCGATCGGCTGGTGGCGACGGTCGCGGGCGCCGTGCTTGGCGGCATCGCCGTCTTCGTGACGCCGCATGAACCGCTGGCCATCGGTATCGCCCTGATCATCGTCGTCGGCCTCGCCAGTTTCGCCGCGGCGCGCGCACCGCGGCTGCGCAATGCCGGGCTGACCGCCGCGATCGTCATGCTCACGCATTCTCCCACGATCCCGCTCGGACTGTTTGTGGTCGATCGCATTGCCGAGATCACATTGGGCGGTGTCGTCGGTGTTCTCGCCAGCCTCTTCATCCTGCCGACCCGTTCGCGGACGATGGTGCTTGACCGCTTCGGATCGGCTCTCGACGTGATGGCGCAAATATTGCGACGCCTGGCGTCGGCCGCCGAAAAGGGTGAGGCCGTATCCGCGTCGGAGGCCAATATCGCGCTTCGGCAGTCCCTGATGGCAACCGAGACCCTGTTGACGGATGCGCAGCGCGAGCGCGCCCTGTGGCTGACGCGGCAGGGAATTTCGGAGGCCATTCCCCGCTCGCTCTGGCGAATCCGCAATGACATGACCTATGTCAGCCATTTGCTGGAAGCGCCCTTTCCGGCCAGCATCGTCGATGCAATCGGCCCGCAGGCGGCGTGGGTCCTGGAGGCTCGGGCCAGTTTCGCCGAAGCCTGCGCCCGCGCGCTTCGCTCCGGCGGCGAGATCGATTTCACGCTGCTCTCGCAAGCGGACGAGGCGTTTGAAGCCGCCTTCGACGCTCTGCAGCATTCGCAGGCTGCCCAATCCATGGGCTTTCGCGAGACCGGGCGCCTGTTCGGGCTGGATTTCACGCTGCGCCGCATGCGCCAGAATTTTCTCGACCTCGGCGACCGCATCCGGGAAAGCCAGATCACCTGAAAACCCCTTTCGGCGGCCGGGCATCAAACTCATGAATGAGATTCATAAGTGTATGCAGGTTTCCGGTATTAATGAAAGCGGGCGCACTCCTTTACAATAGTGGTTGCAGCCATCGTGCGGTTCACGAGCGATGGCCGGCGGCTGGAATAGGAAAGTGAG
>JASGEG010000334.1:0-3056 GCA_047606605.1 Rhizobium sp. | reverse complement strand
GCAATCAGGATCTTCGGCTCGACCATCAGGGCGCGGGCGATGGAAATGCGCTCGGGCGCTATCCCGCGCAGTTTTCCGGTGGTCAGCGCCAGCGCATTTCCATCGCCCGCGCCCTGATGGTCGAGCCGAAGATCCTGATTGCCGACGAGGCGGTCTCCGCTCTCGACGTCTCCGTGCAGAAGGATGTGCTGAAGCTGCTGGCCGACATCCGCAGGAGTGTCGGCCTGACGGTAATTTTCATCACCCACGATCTAAGGGTTGCCGCGGAGATTTCCGACCATATTCTGGTCATGTCGAAGGGGGAGGTCGTGGAATACGGGACCGTCGACGACATTTTCGGCAATCCCCGACATCCCTATACGCGCCAGCTGCTCGCGGCCATGCCCGGCCGCAGCTGGGAAGCGCCTGATATGACGGCGCTGGCCGCCGTCGATGCTGCGAGGTAAATCCATGGACAGAGTGCACTTGATCGAGGCTGCCCGCAATTATGTCGACGGCGGCGGGTTGGCGACCGACCTGGGCAAGCTGGTGGCGCGTCGCTCCATCAGCCAGTCCGAGGGTCGCCGGGAGGATCTCTACGCCTATCTGCAGGAGGACATGCAGCCGCTGCTGCTGTCCATGGGCTTCGATGTCGCGCTGTTCGACAATCCGCGCGAAGGCGGTGCGCCGCTGCTGATCGCCACGCGCATTGAGGGCGATGAGCTGCCGACCGTGCTGGTCTACGGCCATGGTGACGTCTGTAATGGCGAGGCGCATCGCTGGCGGCAGGGGTTGGAGCCGTTCAAGCTGACGCAGGAGGGCGACAGGCTCTATGGTCGCGGGACCGCCGACAACAAGATCCAGCATCTCATCAACATCAAGGCGCTGGAGCTGCTGATCCGCGAGAACGGCCGTCTCGGCTTCAATGCCAAGATCATCCTGGAGATGGCGGAAGAGACCGGCTCTTTCGGTCTGCGCGAATTCTTTACCGCCAACCGGGAGCGGCTTGCTGCCGACGTGCTGATCGCCTCGGACGGTCCCCGGCTGGCGATCGACACGCCCACGATGTTCATGGGTTCGCGCGGCGGCCTGTCTTTCAACCTGATCGTCAATCTGCGCGACGGCGATCATCATTCCGGCAATTTCGGCGGATTGCTGGCCGATCCGGCCATCCTCCTGGCGCAGGCGATCGCTTCGATCACCGACGCACGCGGCCAGATCCAGATTCCCGAATGGCGTCCGACCAGCCTCACGCCCGATATTCGCGCCGTGCTCCGCGACCTGCCGCCGCGCCGCCACGATGCCGATTGGGGCGAAAGCGAGCTGACGCCGAGCGAAAGGGTTTTCGGCTGGAATTCCTTCGCCGTCCTTGCGCTGTCCTCCGGCAATATCGACGCGCCGCAGAATGCCATATCCGGCTCGGCGCGCGCCACCTGCCAATTGCGCTTCGTGGTCGGCACCGACATCAATGAGATCCTCCCGGCTCTTCGCCGCCATCTGGACAAGAATGGCTTTCCGATGGTCGAGGTGCGGGCCGCGCGCGGCGAGGCGTTTCAGGCGACGCGCTTTTCGCCGGATCATCCCTGGGTGCGGTTCGTCGAGGCATCGCTGACGCGCAGCGCCGGCCGTCCTCCGCATGTCCTGCCCAATCTCGCCGGCTCGCTGCCGAACGACGCCTTCACCGACATTCTCGGATTGCCGACGATCTGGGTTCCGCATTCCCATGCCGAATGCGGCCAGCACGGGCCGAACGAGCATGCGCTGGTGCCGATCGCCCGCGAAGGCATGCAGCTGATGACGGCGCTGTTTCTCGATATCTCCGAAAACGCCGCCAGCCTGAAGGCCGGGAGCCGATAGGCAGCCGATTTCACTCGCCCCTTGGAAAGGCATGGTCATGAGCAAATCCAATCCCGCGGATCTCGGCGCGCTGGAAGCGCGGCGGCTGATCGGAGGCAAGAGCCTTTCTCCGGTCGAGCTGGCGCAAGCCTGCATCGAGCGGGTCGAGAGGCTCAATCCGGTGGTGAACGCGCTGGTGGCGCAGGATTTCGACAAGGTTCTCGACGAAGCCAGAGCGGCGGAAGCGACAGTAATGCGCAACGAGCCGCTCGGCGCGCTGCATGGTCTGCCGTTCGGCGTCAAGGATATGATCGATGTCGCCGGGCTGCCGACCACTTTCGGTTCGGAGATCTATCGCGACAATATCGCCGTCAAGGACGATGCGATCGTCGCGGCGATGCGTGCAGCCGGTGCCATCCCGCTCGGCAAGACCAACAATCCGGAATGGAGCGCCGGCGGCAATACCCGCAACGCAGTCTATGGCGCGACCGCAAATCCGCACGACACGGCCAAGAGCGCCGCCGGTTCCTCCGGCGGCTCGGCGGTGCTTCTCGCCTGCCGGATGGCGCCGCTTGCGACCGGATCGGATACCGGAGGCAGCCTGCGCAACCCGGCCGCCTTCTGCGGCGTCGTCGGCTTTAGGCCTTCGCCGGGCGTGGTGCCGGGCGATACGCGCGCCATGGGGCTGATGCCGCTGCCGACGAGCGGGCCGATGGGCCGCAACGTCGCCGACGTGGCGCTGATGCTCTCCGTGCTGGCGCGGCCGGACAGGCTCGATCCCTATACGATCGTCGTCGACGGGAAGACCGCCTGGGATGCGGATCGCTTCGGAAGCGGGCGTCGCCCGGATCTGGCTTCCCTGCGTATCGCGATCACCGAGGATTTCGGCTTTGCCCCGACCGAGAAAGTCATTCGCGATAGTTTCCGGCGCATCGCAAAGCGGCTGTCCGGCCATCTCGGCGTGGTCGAGGAGACGCATCCCGATTGCACCGATGCCGATCGCATCTTCTCGGTTCTGCGCGGCGTGATGTTCCTCGGCAAGCATCACGAATTGCTGCTGGCACATCCCGACAAGATCGGCCCGAATGTCCGCGCCAATGTCGAGGAAGGGTTGAGCTACGGCCCGCTCGACATCGCCGATGCGCTCGTCAGGCAGGGCCGCTATTATCAGGACTGGCAGAGATTTTTCGAAACCCATGACTATGTGCTCTGCCCGGCGGTGACGATCAGCCCGCGCGATT
>JASGEG010000333.1:0-8778 GCA_047606605.1 Rhizobium sp. | reverse complement strand
CTTGATCTGGGCCGACGAACCAACGCGGGAAACCGAGAGACCGACGTTAACGGCCGGACGGATACCCTGATAGAACAGGTCGGTTTCGAGGAAGATCTGGCCGTCGGTGATCGAGATCACGTTGGTCGGAATGAAGGCCGAAACGTCGTTGCCCTGGGTTTCGATAACCGGCAGAGCGGTCAGCGAGCCGGCGCCCAATTCGTCGTTCATCTTTGCAGCGCGCTCGAGGAGACGCGAATGCAGGTAGAAAACGTCGCCCGGGTAAGCTTCGCGGCCCGGCGGGCGGCGCAGCAGCAGCGACATCTGACGATAGGCGACGGCCTGCTTGGACAGGTCGTCATAGCCGATCAGCGCGTGCTGGGCGTTGTCACGGAAATATTCGCCCATGGCGCAGCCGGCAAACGGAGCCAGGAACTGCATCGGAGCCGGATCGGAAGCGGTTGCCGCAACGACGATCGAGTACTTCAGCGCGCCGCGCTCTTCGAGTACCTTCACGAACTGGGCAACGGTCGAACGCTTCTGGCCGACGGCGACGTAGACGCAGTACAGCTTTTCGCTGTCCGGACCTGCATCGTGGATGGCCTTCTGGTTCAGGATCGTGTCGAGAATGATGGCGGTCTTGCCGGTCTGGCGGTCGCCGATCACGAGCTCGCGCTGGCCACGTCCCACAGGGATCAGGGCGTCGATGGCCTTGAGGCCGGTCGACATCGGCTCATGCACCGACTTGCGCGGAATGATGCCGGGAGCCTTGACGTCGACGCGCGAGCGGCGGGTCGCGTTGATCGGGCCCTTGCCGTCGATCGGGTTGCCGAGCGCGTCGACGACGCGGCCGAGCAGTTCCGGACCGACCGGAACGTCGACGATCGCGCCGGTGCGCTTGACGGTGTCGCCTTCCTTGATGTCACGGTCGGAGCCGAAGATAACCACGCCGACATTGTCGGATTCGAGGTTCAGCGCCATGCCGCGGATACCGCCGGGGAATTCGACCATTTCGCCGGCCTGAACATTGTCCAGACCGTAGACGCGGGCGATACCGTCACCGACGGAAAGAACCTGGCCGACTTCGGAGACTTCGGCTTCCTTGCCGAAATTTTTGATCTGATCTTTCAGAATTGCGGAAATTTCCGCGGCGCGGATATCCATCAGCCGACCTCTTTCAATGCAAGCTTAAGGGTGGAGAGTTTGGTGCGAAGGGACGTATCGATCTGACGCGAGCCGACCTTGACGATCAGGCCGCCGAGGATCGACGGATCGACGGTGACGTTAATCGCCACGTCCTTGCCGGTGACGCCCTTCAGCGCCGCCTTCAGTTCATCTTCCTGCGCCGTGGTCAGCGCATGTGCCGAGGTGACCTCGGCGGAAACTTCGCCGCGATGGCGCGCGGCGATGATCCGGAAAGCCTTGATCATGCCCGGCAGCGCAAAAAGGCGCCGATTGCCCGCCACGACCTTGAGGAAATTGCTGACGAGGACACCGAAGCCAGCCTTGGCTGCCAGCGCCTGCACGGCACCGACCTGCTCTTCGGCCGAGAAGACCGGGCTGGAGACGAAGCGCTTGAGATCGCCGCTTTCGTCCAACATGGCTTGGAACCGATCGAGATCGGCGGTCACTGCCGGGACGGCACCCTCTTCAAGGGCCAGTTCGAACAATGACGAGGCATATCGCTCTGCAACACCAGAAGTATGCTGGGATGTGTCTGCCACGGGCACAAAATTCCCTGATTACAACCCAAGAATTCGGCTTCCGGAGGGCGGAAGCCATATGCTCTTGAATTCGTTTTGATTTCCCCCAGAAATCAGCAGGAGCGCGCTCCCGCCTCATCCGAAATTCGGGGTTCGTCTAACATAGGATATTGAGACTCGCAACACGCGTATTCGCCGAATACGCCATTCGAGTGAATTTATGATGGCAAAAATTCAGAAGCATGGGGATAGCGAGGGTAATTGGAGCCCCGAACCGCCCGTTTTCGTCTCAAATGTAACCAGATCCATACAGAAGCGGTAGAGCCGCAAGGACCAGTTGCACAACCAGAAGAAGCAGATTCAACCAGATGCTTCCACGGTCGGACATGAGCGAGAGAATCCGGCCGAAAGCGGCGACCGCGAAGGAGGCGCCGAGCGCCAGATAGATCATCGGCTGCGCAAGCGAAATCGCCACGAGCCCGAAACCCAGCATGAAGCCACCGGCCGAGCGGGCTTCGGCATAGGCTTCCGAGCGCCCCTCGCGCACCTGCAGCCGCAGGAAACGATAGGCGTAGCCGGGCGCGAACATCACGATCAGACCGAGGAGCGCCGTAAGAGCCGCCGAGCAAAAGGCAAGCCGCTCGCCGAATTCGGTCGGAAAATAAAGCTCCATCGATCGTCTCCTCAAAAATCAGCGCAAATCAAATCAGTCGACCATGAAGAGACCGACATATGACATGAAGCGCGACAAGAGGGAATGAACATGCCGTAGCATCGCGGTAAAATCCCCATAATAGAATGAAAATATTGATGTTATCCCTTTAAAATGATATTTTCCGCGAAAAGGGGATAATGTCCCGCGGAAGCCATAGCCTTCTGGATGCGGATTTATCCCTTTCCCATGATGGAAATCATATAAAAGGGATAAATTGTTTTATTTCAGTGAATTAAAGAGCGACCAGATTAGACAGACCATCGATACGGAGCAGCTATTCGAGGCGTGGCTGGCCGTCAATACGGAACTGTCCCATCGATTTGCCGGCGCCATGGCTTGGAAAACGGTTTCCGGGCGCGACTACCTCTATCGCAAGGCAAAGACGGCCTGGAAATCGCTTGGCCCGCGCTCTTCCGAGACGGAGCGGACTTACGAGCTGTTTCATGAAGGCAGAAGCGAGCGCCGGCAGCAGCTTGCCGCCTTATCGACCCGGCTCGACGAAATGGCGGCCATCAATCGGGCCATGCGGCTTGGCAGAATGCCGCTGATGACCGCGCGTATCCTGCGGGCGCTCAACAAGGCGGGTCTCATCGGCAACGCGCTGGATATCGTCGGTACGAATGCACTTTTTGCCTATGAAAGAATTGGCGGCGTCAGGATCGACAGCGGTCTGCTCGCCACGGGCGATATCGATCCGCTGTTCGACGCGCGCACCAACCTCGATCTTTTGCGGAGGAATATCGGCGCGGAAGGCTTGATGGGTGTGCTGCGCACCGCCGACAAATCGTTTCATCCGTTTGGCAGGCGGAGCTTCCGCGCCGCAAACAAGGATGGTTATCTTGTCGATCTGATCGGCCCCATGCCATCGCATCCACTCAGGAATTCCAGGTCGGCCCGCATCGGCGAAAATGAGGATGACCTGGCCGCGGTCGAAATCGAGGGGCTGCAATGGCTGGTAAACAGTCCCAAGGTAACGGCTATTGTTTTCGATGAGCGCGGCTACCCCGTTCAATATACCTGCCCCGACCCTAGAAGTTTTGCCCTGCACAAGCTTTGGCTTTCACGCAGGGAGGATCGCGACCCCTTGAAGAAACTTCGCGACGAAGCGCAGGCTCATGTGGTCGCCGACATGATAAACCGTTACCTGCCGCATCTCCGATTTGACGATCCCGTGCTTGGCGCTGTTCCAAAGAGCCTGCGAAAACTCTCCCGTGAACTGGGAGACGCAGCGCCGAAGTCGACAGACGACAAAATCGAGCCGAATTGGTAATCTCAAAGAAAGCTCTGTGGATCGATATCGAGCTGGACGTGCACCGAGCCGCGCTCCTTCGGTGCCTGTGCCAGCATGGCCCGCAGAAACCCCTGCATGTCGGAATTGCGCCGGCCGTGCACCAGCAGGCGGAAGCGATGGCGGCCGCGCACCAGGGCGAGCGGCGCCTCCGCCGGCCCGAGGATAGAGATGCCCTGCACCTGCGGCGCGGCGTTGCGCATGCCGCGGGCATGCACCTCCGCATCCTGGCGCGTCTCGGCAGACACGATGATCGAGGCCAGCCGGCCGAAGGGCGGCAGCACCGCCCTCTCCCGCTCGGTGATCTCGCGCTCGTAAAAGGCGCCGGCATCGCCGGAGACGATCGCCTGCATCACCGGATGCTGCGGCTGGTAGGTCTGCAGCAGGCCATGGCTCTTGAGGCCGGTTCGCCCGGCGCGTCCCGTCACCTGCGACAGGAGCTGGAAGGTCCGCTCGGCGGCGCGCGGATCGCCATTGGCAAGGCCGAGATCGGCGTCGATGATGCCGACCAGCGTCATCAGCGGGAAATTGTGCCCCTTGGCGACGAGCTGCGTGCCGATGACGATATCCGCCTCACCCTTGGCGATGGCCTCGAGCTCCAGCCGCAGCCGCTTGACGCCGCCCATGATGTCGGAGGACAGCACGATCGTCCGCGCCTCGGGAAAATGCCGCTCGACCTCCTCGGCAATGCGCTCGACGCCCGGCCCGCAGGCGACGAGATGGTCGAGCGTGCCGCATTCGGGGCATGCCTCGGGCGTCCGCTCGGCATAGCCGCATTGATGGCACTGGAGCTGACCGCGAAACCGGTGCTCCACCAGCCAGCTCGAACATTGCGGGCATTGGAACCGGTGGCCGCAGACCCGGCAGAGCGTCAGCGGCGCATAGCCGCGCCTGTTGAGGAACAGCAGCGACTGCTCGCCCTTCTCCACCGTCTTGCCGATGGCGCGAATGAGCAGCGGCGACAGGAAGCCGCCGCGCTCCGGCGCGTGCCGGCGCATGTCGATCAGATGCAGATCGGGAAGGGCGGCGTCGCCGAAGCGTGTCGGCAGATGGATGGTGGTGTAGCGCCCGCTCTGACCATTGACCTGGCTTTCGACCGACGGCGTCGCCGAAACGAGCACGACCGGGAACTCGCCGATGCGACCGCGCACCACGGCCATGTCACGCGCATTATAATAGACGCGATCTTCCTGCTTGTAGGCGGGATCGTGCTCCTCGTCGACGATGATCAGGCCAAGATCCTCGAAGGGCAGGAACAGGGCCGAACGCGCCCCGGCAACCACACGGACCTCGCCGGTGACCGCCTGCCGCCAGACCTTTTCACGCGTGCGCGGCGCGAGATCGGAATGCCATTCCGCCGGCTTGGCGCCGAATCGATCCTGGAAACGTTCGAGAAAGCTCGCCGTCAGCGCGATCTCCGGCAGCAGGATCAGCACCTGCTTGCCGCGCCTCAGCGTTTCGGCGATCGCCTCGAAATAGACTTCCGTCTTGCCCGAGCCGGTCACGCCGTCGATCAACGATACCGAAAATCCACCCTTGCGCATCTCGGACAGGATCTCGTCGGCCGCCTCGCGCTGCGGTCCTTCCAGCCGCGCGGCGGCGTAGTCAGGGTCGGGTCTGGCGACGATCGGCGGCGGCGGCAGGAATATGGTCTCGAAAATGCCCTGTGTGACCAACCCGTCGATGACGCTCGTGGAAACGCCGGCCGCATGCGCCAGGCCGCTGCGGGTCCAGGAAGGGCCGTCCTTCGCCGTCTCCATCACCCGCACGCGCGCCGGCGTCAGCCGCTCCGGCGTACCGCCGATGAAGCGAAGTCCCTCGATCATCGGTTCGGGATCGAAGGCGGCCGGCGCCCGCAGCGCCATGCGGGCAACGAGACCGGGCGGCGACAGCGTGTAGGCCGCGACCCAATCGACGAAATCGCGCATATGCTTGCCGAGCGGCGGGCAATCGAAGACATGGCTGATCGGCCGGAGCTTCTTCGGATCGACGCCGCCCTCGCCGCCGCCGTCCCAGACCACGCCGATCACCTGCCGCGGCCCGAGCGGCACCTGCACCACCGAACCCGCCTCCACCGCCATGCCCTCCGGCACGGCATAGGAATAAGGCCCCGGCGCCGGCAGGGGCACGAGAACCGGAACCGTGCGGCTCATCACAGGCTTTGCGGGCGCCGCCTCGAAAAGCGCACCGAACAGATCGGAAGAATCTTTGCTCATTGCGCCAGACCATGCCCCGGACGGACGCAAAAGAAAACCCGGCTTTGCCGAACCCCGCGCCAAAGCATCAGAGGGACGGTTCCGCAACGCTGTCGGCGCTATCGCGCCTGACAGCGGCGCCGCTCATCGGCGCGAAGGCCGCATTGCCGTCGGCGGCAAGATCGAAGACCGTGTGCCTCTCCAGCGCCTTCGTCACTTCGTTGATGTCGCCGTCCAGATGCTCGACCGGAATGAGATTGCCGACGAGGAAGTCGAAGCGATCGCCGCGCTTGTTCAGAAGCTCGTGGAATACCGTCATGTCGCGCAGTTCGGTCGACCATTTGGCGAACCAATAGAACAGGCCGGAATTGCGTGCCGTCAGGTGCACGGGCAGGATCGGCAGATTATATTTGCGCGCAAGCCCGACGGCCGAGGTCTTCCAGGGCCTCTCGTTCAGCTTGCCGTTCGCCCAGTAGGCAATGCGGCCGGACGGGAAGAGCACGGTCACCTTGCCTTCCGCCACCGCGCGGTTGGTCAGTTGCAAGGTCTCGCGCGTCTTCGGCTTGCTTTTGTGCTCCTCGCGCCATTCCACCGGAATGATCATCTCGGAAAATCGCGGATTGACGCGCACCGCATCGCGGTTGGCGAAAATCATCATGTCCGGCCGCCGCGATTTCAGAAGGTCGAAGACGGCGACGCCGTCGGCAATGCCTGTCGGATGATTGCTGACGAGAATGAAGCCGCCGGAGGCTGGAATGCGCTCGGCATGCGTCACGCCGATATCGAGCTTCAGCAGGTCGCTCATATATTCGAAGCACTGGAAACCCGAGAGCTTGGCAACATCATCGGCAAATTCGATCGCCTTGTTGTAGCGCAGCAGCGTGTAGAGAAAGGGCCGCATTACCGGCCAGAGCGGATTGTGAACGATCTTTTGGCCACGCTCGGCGATCAACGTATCGACGATATGTCCGGGCTGACCCTGCGACACCAAAGCGATCGTCTCTGCAAGCTGACCCAGTGCAGTTATCGAACCGCGGCGTGCCATGAACTATCCTGGATGGTTGGGGTATATTCTATCGCAATCGAATATGATCGAAGCATGACACGCGCCTCGCATATGACCGCTTAAATCGTGCACGATTCGGGGAACAGCCTATGCGCAATTGAAATAAAGACCGCGCCGCTCGCGAACCCGCCGGGCAAACGCGACGCCATGGGAATGTTAGCGATTCCATAACCTTCCTTCCTTCAAAGTGGCGGAATAATTTTGGAATTCAAGGGGTTTTCCACTGAACGAGTTGCTGATCATCGCCGATCCCAAGCTGATGGACGAGCGCAGCCGCTGGTTGGAAGCGCTCGGCCAGGAGCGGCGGCTTTCGGCCCATACGCTCGACGCCTATGAGCGCGACACGCGCCAGTTCCTGGCCTTTCTGACCGGCCATCTCGGGGGCCCGGCCACGGTCAAGGACATCCATGCGCTGCGGCCGGCCGACTTCCGCGCCTTTCTCGCCGCCCGCCGCAAGGACGGCGCCGGCGCGCGTTCGCTCGGCCGCAATCTCGCCGGCCTGCGCTCGCTGCTGCGCTATCTCGAAAAGAAAGGCCTGGTGAATGCCGCCGGCGTCGGCGCTGTGCGCTCGCCGAAACAGCCCAAATCCCTGCCCAAGCCGCTCTCGGACGCCCAGGCGATCACCGTCGTCAGCGATGAGGCGCAAATGCACGAGGAGCCCTGGATCGCCGCACGCGACGCGGCCGTACTGACCCTGCTCTATGGCTGCGGCCTGCGCATCTCCGAGGCGCTGGACCTGACACCGGAAGACATACGCCCCGGCGCGACCGCGCTGCGCATCACCGGCAAGGGCAACAAGACCCGGCTCGTGCCGCTGCTGCCCATCGTGATCGAGGCGGTCGAAGGATACCGCGCCCTCTGCCCCTATCATCTCGAAGCCGGCTCTCCGCTCTTTCGCGGCGCACGCGGCGGCAAGCTGCAGCCGGCCATCATCCAGCGCGGCATGCAGAAGCTGCGCGGCGCCTTCGGCCTGCCGGACACGGCGACGCCGCATGCGCTGCGCCATTCTTTCGCCACGCATCTCCTGGCAGGTGGGGGCGATCTGCGCACGATCCAGGAGCTGCTCGGCCATGCCAGCCTGTCGACGACGCAGATCTATACCGGCGTCGATTCGTCGCGTCTGCTGGAGGTCTATGACCGGGCCCATCCGCGCGCATAAGAAAGCGTTAACCCCTCGCGTTAAGGGAATATGCGCTTCGGACGGCTAGAGCAGAGGCTCATTCGGCACGATCCTGTCCGCGCATCGCAAGACGGCTTTTGGGATCATGTCCTCTGCTTTCGGAAGGTTGGGATGATATCTGCTCTCGGACTGAAGACGACGCGGCTGACGGCGCCGAGATTCGGCGACATTCTCTTCTGGCTGGCGGCCGCCTTTCCGCTGATGCTTGTCCTCGCGCTGATTGCCGCGGTCCTCACCGCAGCGCCGGCGCGCGCCGAAGACGCCGCCTCCGATAGCTGCGGCGGCAAGAACCTCATGGCAGAGCTGCAGAAGACCGATGCCGCCCGCTATGCCGCCATCATCGCCGAAGGCGACAAGGTGGCCAATGGCAAGGGCATTTTCTGGAAGATCGAAAAGCCCGGCCTGCAACCCTCCTGGCTGCTCGGCACCATGCATGTCAGCGACAGCCGCGTCACGACCATGCCGAAGGGTGCCGCCGAGGCCAGCGCCGCGGCCGATACGATCATCGTCGAATCCGATGAAATCCTCGACGACAAGAAGGCAGCCGCCGCCCTCTTCGTCAATCCGTCCCTGACCATGCTCAAGGACGGCTCGACCATCAGCCAGCATATGTCGCCGTAAGACAACGCGCGGCTGGAAGCGGCCCTGGAAG
>JASGEG010000332.1:0-18920 GCA_047606605.1 Rhizobium sp. | reverse complement strand
GTGACCCTGCCGCCGGTCGACGGCATCAGGGTTGGTTTTGCCCGGAGCTTTTTCACCGAGGGTCTCGACGCCGCCGTCGCGGGCGGCGTCGAGACCTGCCAGCAACTGTTGTCCGGGACCGCGGCCGCGACGACCGGCGTGGCGCTGCCTGATCTTTCTGTCGTCGGCGAGCTTGCCAATATCGTGGCGATGTCGGAGGCCGCAGGCATTCATTTTGACTGGCTGCGCAGCCGCCCGCAGGATTACGGCCCGCAGGTCGGTGCCCGCCTTTCCCAGGGGCTGGCTCTCCCGGCGCCGGTCTATATACGTGCGCTGCAAATGCGCGCGCGACTCCTGCGGGAATTCCTCGATACGGTTTTTTCTGCCTGTGACGTGTTGATCGTTCCGACAATGCCTTTTCTTCCGCCCCTGGCTTCCGAGATGGATGTCGGCGACGGCACTGCAATGAACTCCATGCTGAGCGATATGACCCGGTTCACGCGGCCCGTTTCCTTTCTCGGCCTTCCCGTCGTCAGTCTGCCGGTGGCGATGGCTGGCGGATTGCCGGTCGGCGTGCAGGTGGTGGCGGCCCCCTTCCGGGAAGATGCGGCCGCTGCCGTCGCCCTGTTTCTCGAACAGGCTCTTTGCCTGCCGGGGCTTGCGCCGGCGACGGCCACGGAGCGGCCAGCCGGCACCGTTCGGGCAAAAACATCGGAGGCTGCTCTATGAAACCCTGCGCATCCCCGCGTGCCGCAGCGGACGAGCCGGTTTCGCAGGCGGCATTCCGTGAGGCCATGTCGCGTCTCGGTGCTGCCGTCAACATCGTCACGACCGACGGGCCGGGCGGCAAGGCTGGCTTTGCCGCCACCGCGGTCTGCTCGGTCACCGATACGCCGCCGACGCTACTCGTGTGCATCAATCGTTCGAGCTCGGTGGTCGCTGCCTTCAGCCGGAATGCTCACCTTTGCATCAACACGCTCTCGGCGGCGCACCGCCGGCTTTCCGGATTGTTCGGAGGCAAGACGCCGGTGGAGGAGCGTTTTGCCGCGGCGTCATGGCGTAAAGGCGTCGGCGGTGTACCGGTTCTTGAGGACGGGCTCGTGACATTCGAATGCGCCATCGCCAACAGCGTCGATGTGGGAACGCATACTGTGCTCTTCTGCACGGTCCTTGCCATCGCAGGCAAGGGAACGGCCGGCGCCTTGATTTATTTCGACCGCAAGTACCATACGCCTTCCGAACTGGGATGAGCGGCGGCGGGGCGGGCGCTTTATACTGTCAGACCACCTCGTCCAGCGTCTCACCGACTCGCTGCGCGGCGCGCATGATATGGATGTGCATGAAATAGCTGGCGGAATCCGGATCCCGACGCTGGATGGCGCTGATGATGTTCTCGTGCTCGCTCACCGGTTCCCACAGGCGGCGATGCCATGTCAGCGGCAGGCGCTGACTTTCCCGAAAAACGGCAGCGTAGCGCTCGTAGATCTCGGGATAAAGCCGGTTGCCGGAAAAGACCATTAGCATGCGGTGGAACTCGAAATCGTAGTGGGAATAGGTGACGAGTTCTCCGACGCGAACGGCTTCCTTGAAGCGGTCGAAGTTCGTATGCAATTCGGCAATCTGGCTCCCGGAAGCGTTGATCGCGGTCAATCGTGCTGCGTGGCCCTCGATCATGAAGCGGAACTGGTAAGCTTCGGCCGGTGTGTAGAGGGACTGCAGAGGCCAGGGTTTGTGTTCGCCGTTTTCGACATCCGGATTGCTTACATACGTGCCCTTGCGTGGTTTCGTGCGCAGCATCCCGACGGCTTCGAGGACGGAAAGGGCCTCGCGCAGCGACGAGCGGCTGACCTTGAGACGTTCCGCCAGTTCACGTTGCGGCGGCATGAGCTTGCCGACCGGCAGCTCTCCGGAACGGATCATCGCCTGCAACACCGCGACTGTCGATTGCGTCACCTGATTGGAAACATCGCTCAAGATGGCCATTCCTTTTGTCTTGTTCCATTTCCGTTGTCCGGTCTGGCGACGGTGGCTTTCGCATGTGGCGAGACAGGGAAACGCTTCAATAGCGTATCACCACCGCCGTATGTCAATCATATTTGGTATGACCACGTTTGCAATGCCCCATAAAACGGGGTGAAAAAGAAAAATATGAAAATTTTTGCAAAAAAAACAGCCATATTTTCATCCGGCTTTTCCAGTCTGCTAATCATGTAAAAATCTGAAAAATAAAATAGAAACAATAATATCTTAGAGTTTCTTCCGAGATAGATCCGATCGGGGCCGTTTTCGCTGGCTCAATTTCCCTCATCATCGTCCTCTGGTCTGGCCAGAAATACGGTGCCTGCACATCATTCGAGCACGGGTGCCCAATATGTTGGCATCTTATTGTATTGACAGCAGAATAAAAGCGCCATTGAATGTCTCATCCTTTTGAATTCCTGGAGCTGGCGCGGCGAACTGAGCTCTGGTCGGACCAGATGGCGTGTTAGAATTTACAAAAAGGGGAACTTCACATGACGCAGAAACCATTTCGCATGCCCATCAGTCGACGCTCCCTGGTGAAAGGGGCGACCGGTGTTGCGGTCGCGTCCGCCTTGCCGGGCGGTCTTCTCGGCCGGGCGGCAGAGGCGTTGGCGCAGGACCGCACCAAGACCCTCGTCATCGCCTGCCCGTCGACGCCTCAGGGTCTGGACATGGAATTCGACGTTTCTCTCGGTTTTCTCGACTGCCTCAAGGGCATGTACGACACCGTGCTGGCCTTCGAGAAGGTTCCCGATCCCAAGGATCCGTCGGTCATGCGCGAGGACACCGGCGTCCATCCCGACAAGCCCTATGGCCTGGCCATGGCTCCGCGTCTCGCCGAAAAATGGGAGCTTTCGAATGACGGCTTGAAGGCCACCTTCAAGCTGCGCGAAGGGGTCAAGAGCCATCATGGCAATCCCTTGACGGCGGAGGATATCAAATGGACCTGGGACCGGAAATTCGCACTCAAGGTGCAGGGCGCCTTCAACACATCGGTTCTCGGCCTGGACACGCCCGACCAGATCAAGGTCGAGAGCGACTATGTCGTCTCCTTCAACCTCAAGAAGCCCACCCCCCTTATTCTCAAGCAGCAGCGCAGCCCGGCCAATCCGATCTTCGACAGCAAGAAGCTGAAGGAAGTCGGGGGCAGCCACGATCCCTGGGGTACGAAATTTCTCAAGAATGAGAGTGCCGGTTTCGGCCCGTACAAGATTAAGTCCATCAATCGCGGCCAGCAGGCCGTTTTCGAGATGCACAGGGAATACTGGGGAGAAAAGCCCTATTTCGAAACGGTGATCATGAAGGAAGTGCCGAACTCTTCGAGCCGGCTGTCGCTGCTGACTGGCGGCGCGGTCGATATCGCGCAGTTCCTTCAGCCCCGGGAATATATGTCGCTCAAGGGGTCTTCGGTCGCGCGCTATTATTCGGTCGATGCATCCTATATGATGTGGTGCATTCTCAATGCCAAGGTGAAGCCTTTCGACGATGTTCGTGTACGGCAGGCCGTCAACTACGCGATACCGCACGAGGAAATCATCAAGTCCGTCTACTACGGCATGGCCTCGCCGTTGACCGCCCCGATGCCGCACATCTATCCGATGGCGGATTCCTCGTTCAACCATTACGGCTACGATCTGGACAAGGCGAAGGCGCTCCTGAAGGAAGCAGGCCTTGAATCCGGCTTCAAGACCACGCTCAGCTACAATGCCGGCGATCCGACGCACGAGCCAATTGCGCTGATCTGGCAAACCGCACTGCGAAAGATCGGTGTCGAGGTCGTGCTGGACAAGCTGCCAGCCGGCGTCTTCTACGACTACGTCGCCAAGCGCGAAAAGCCGATGATCTTCTACCTCGACAGCCCGTGGACGCCTGATCCGGGCTATTCGCTGGAGCTTTACTTCAATAGCCGCTCCTTCATCGACTATTCGAACTACGAGAATCCGAAGGTCAACGGTCTTATCGAGGAGGCGCTGGTTTCGCTCGACGATGAAAAGCGCCTGAAGATATTCAAGGAAGTGCAGGGAATCGTCATGGAGGAAGCGCCGTGGGGCTTCATCACCTACCCTGAATGGAATGTGGCGATGGCCTCCAGTCTCAAGGGTCTCACCTACTACACCTCCAATATGCTGTGCTTTCAGGATCTTTCCCGTGCCTGACCTTCCTGCCGTCTCCCTCCGAGGGGAGGGGGACGGCTATCACCGATCACCATGAGGCCAGATGATGTCGACACTCGAACAGCGTCTCGATGAACTTGAGTCCATCGAGGCAATCAAGCAGCTCAAGTCCATGTACTGCCATTACTGCGACGATGACCACAACGGTCCGGCCATCGCCGCGCTTTTTGTCGAGGACGGTATCTGGGAAAGCGACAAGTTCGGCCGTTTCGATGGACGCGAGGCGATCAGCGGCTATTTCGAAGCCACGAAATCCCGCATCAGTTTCGCCGCCCATCTCCTGATGAATCCGATGGTGACCATCACCGGTCCCGACACGGCGACCGGCAAATGGCGTTTGCTGATGCCCTTTACCTATCATGCCTCCGGCAAGCCGGAAGCTTACTGGCTCGTGACGTCCTACGCCGATACCTTTCGCCGTGTCGATGGGCGCTGGTATTTCGACGAGCTCAAGGTGATCACGGAGGTTTTCGCGCCGCATCTCGCGGGATGGGTGGAGCATGCCTGATGGCGATCACGCGCCCCACCGTCGAAGCGATTTCAGCACTTGCCGAAAGCCTGGGCTTCCGTCTTTCCGCGGTTGAAGCGGAGGTTTATCGGACGTTGATGGCGGACAATTTTTCGGCTTATGACGTCGTGGACGCGTGGCCGGATTTCGTCCCTGCGGTCCTCTATCCCCGGACACCCGGCTACCGCCCGCCCGCGTCGGAGAATCCTTTCGGCGCATGGGCGCGCAAGGCTGTGGTGAGCGGCGCGGAACAAGGTCCGCTCGCCGGGCGCACCGCCGTCCTGAAGGACAACATCTTTCTCGCCGGCGTGCCGATGATGAACGGGGCTTCGACGCTGGAAGGCTTCGTGCCGGTGCAGGACGCAACCGTAGCCACCCGCATGCTCGACGCCGGCGCGACCATCCTCGGCAAGGCGACCTGCGAGCATTTCTGCCTCTCCGGGGGCAGCCACACCTCGGATCCGGCCCCCGTCCAAAACCCCCGGCGGCACGGGTTTTCGGCCGGCGGCTCGTCTTCCGGCCCGGCGGCGCTGGTGGCTGCCGGAGAAGTGGATTTCGCCATTGGCGGCGATCAGGGCGGATCGATCCGAATCCCGGCGGCTTTTTGCGGCGTCGTCGGACTGAAGCCGACCCACGGTCTTGTCGCCTATACCGGCGTCATGCCCATCGAATCCACGCTCGATCACATAGGGCCGATGACCGCGGGCGTTGCCGACAATGCGCTTCTGCTCTCTGTAGTCGCCGGGCCGGACGGGCTCGATCCGCGCCAGAATGCACCGGTCGTCGGTGATTATGTGGCAGCACTCGGGAAGGGCGCCGACGGTCTGCGGATCGGCCTCCTGACGGAAGGATTTTCGATAGCCGGCATGCAGGAGGGCGTTGCGGACAGTGTTCGCGCCGCCTCGCAGAGGCTTCAGCTGGCCGGTGCGGTCGTCGAAGAGGTCTCCGTTCCCGAGCATGCCTTGGGTGCAGCCGTCTGGGCGCCGATCGGTTGCGAAGGGCTGATGGCCCAGATGATGCACGGCAACGGCATGGGCTTCAACTGGAAGGGGCTCTACGACGTCGGGCTGATCGATTTCCACAGCGGCTGGCGTCGCAGCGCCACGGATCTGTCCGCTTGCCTGAAGGTTGCGATGCTGACCGGCGAATGGGGCCTGCGGCACTATAACGGCCGCTATTACGCCAAGGCACAGAATATCGCCCGCTGCGTGCGCGCCGCCTATGACGCGGCGTTTGCGCGCTTCGATCTTCTGTTGATGCCGACGCTTCCCTGCGTCGCGACACCGCTGCCTCCTCTGGATGCTCCTCTTGCCGAATATGTGCGCCGTGCCTTCGAGATGTCCGCAAATACCGCACCTTTCGATGTGACCGGCCACCCGGCGATTTCCGTTCCCTGCGGATTGTCCGAAGGGCTGCCCGTCGGACTGATGCTGGTGGCCAGGCATCATGGCGAGGCCACGATCTATCGCGCGGCAGCGGCACTGGAAGGTGCTGCTGCCTGGACCAGTTGTCGAGCGAATGGAGAAAGGTGATGAGCGACACGATCGCCGGGGAGCACACGAGGGCCCGCAGATCGGGTCCATGGAAGGAGCGGCTGGCGCTGGTCTTGCGCATTGCCGCCGTCAGGCCGCGTTTCGCCCTCGGCTACCTCATTGTCGCCGTCGTCATCCTCGGTGCGCTGCTCGCGCCGCTGCTTGCGCCTTACGACCCGGAATATGCCGATCCGATGCGCTTTCTCGAACCCCCTGGCGCAGATTTCCTCTTTGGTACGGATGCCGTCGGCATGGACGTCTTCTCGCGCGTGCTCTATGCGCCGCGTATCGACCTGACGATTGCCATCGCCGCGACGCTGATTTCCGCGGTTACAGGCAGCCTGATGGGTGCGTGGGTTGGCTATTTCAGTCGCGGCAACAGTTTTCGCACGGCGGCGGCCGGCTTCGTCATGCGCGCGGCCGACGTGTTGCAGGCCTTCCCGGTCTTTGTCTTCGCCATCGCCCTTGTCGCCTCGCTCGGGCAGAGCCTGCATACGGTGATCATCGCCATCGCCTTCGTTTCCATCCCCATCTATCTGCGACTGATGCGGGCCCAGGTAATCTCGATCCGCGAACGCAAGTTCATAGAGGCGGCGGAGGTCGCCGGGATTTCCCATGGGCGGATCATTCTTGCGCATATCATCCCGAATGCGCTGGGACCCGTACTCGCCCAGCTTTCGATCAATATCGGCTGGGCAATCCTGCTTGCCGCCGGCCTGAGCTTCGTCGGCGCCGGTGTTCGGCCACCCAGCCCGGAATGGGGCACGATGATCGCCGCCGGATTCCAGAACGTGGTGACCGGACAGTGGTGGCCCTCTGTGTTTCCCGGTCTGGCGCTCGCGCTCACCGTCTTCGGTTTCTCACTTGTCGGCGCGAGCATCGAAACCTTCGCCGATCCCGAAAAAATGCGCCGGCTGACCCGCGACGTCGCCGAGCGCGCCCGCCGTCGTGAAAATGCGCGCAAAGGCAGAGGGAGCCGCTGATATGAAAGGTCTTGTCCGCTTTCTCGGCCGTCGGCTGGTTTTCCTGGTGCCGCAGCTATTCGGCATCCTGCTGGTCAGCTTCCTGCTCATCAAGACCATACCGGGTGATCCGGCGGTACTGATGCTCGGGCCGATGGCCACGCCCGACGCTCTCGACGAGGTGCGCCGCAATCTGGGATTGGACCAGTCCATGCCGGTACAGTTCGCAATCTACATTCGTAATCTGTTTTCAGGTGATCTCGGAACTTCCTGGCAGACGACCCGCCCGGTGCTGGACGACCTGATCGAGCGGTTTCCCGCCACGCTCGAGCTCGTCACACTCGGCCTGCTGACGGCCATCGTCATCGGCGTGATGCTCGGCATGGCGTCGGCCTTTCGCGAGAACGGCATACTCGCCAAGATCGCCGATATATACGGGCTGCTGGCGGGAGCATTGCCGGACTTCTGGCTCGGTCTCGTGCTCGTCTTCTTTTTCTACACGCTGTTCCAGATCGTGCCGCCGCCGCTCGGCAGGCTCGACCTTGCCGTGCTGGCGCCCCCGACGGTGACGGGCTGGCTGACCATAGACAGCATCCTGGATCGAAACTGGGACGCGCTGAAATCGGCTTTGGCCCACCTCGTCCTCCCCGTCCTCACCCTTGGCCTCATCAACGCCGGACCGATCCTCAAAATGACGCAGTCATCAATGGAGCAGATGCTCGACGCGGATTTCTCCTGTTATGAAACGCTTCTCGGCCTGCCCCGGCGTCGTGTGGTCATGAGTGCGCTCCACAACGCGCTGCCGTCGGTCATCACCATCATCAGCGTCCTATACGGCTATCTGCTCGGCGGGGCGGTACTGGTGGAGATCGTCTTCTCGTGGGGCGGTGCCGGGCAATATGCGGTTCAGGGCGTTCTCAATGCCGACATCTATCCGGTTCTCGGATTCGTGCTTTTCGCCGCCGTTTTCTCGCTGGTCGTCTATCTTCTGGTCGACCTTATCTACTTCGCAATCGATCCGCGCATCGGGAGGTAGTGCCATGTCCGTTACGAATGTCGTCATGAGCGCGCCGGAGGCCGCGATGCGGGTTGCCCAGGAGCGGCAGGCGAAGCCTGTTCTGGAAGCGAAGGGGCTGCGTGTCGAATTCCCGGTGCTGGGAGGCGGCACAACCGCGGTGATCGCCGATTTCGACCTGGCGCTCGCCGAGGGCGAGATCTTCGGGCTCGTGGGCGAGAGCGGTGCCGGAAAGACGGTGCTCGCACGCAGTCTTCTCGCGCTGCCGCCCGAGCCCGGCCGCATCGCCGGGGGCAATCTCCTGTTTTCCGGCGAAGACATACTGACCGCAAGCCCGGCGCGCGTACAGCAGCTGCGCGGTCGCCTTATGACACTGATCGCCTCCAATCCGCGCGGCGTGCTCAATCCGCTGAAGACGGTCGGTGAACAGATATCGCGTGTGGCACGCATCCATCTCGGCCTCGATGCGAAAGCTGCACGTGCTGCGACGCTCGATATGTTGCGGGCCGTGCAGATTCCCGATCCGGAGCGGCGCTACCAGGCCTATGCGCACGAGCTTTCCGGCGGGATGGCGCAGCGTGTCGTCATCGCGATCGCACTCATATGTTCGCCACGTTTCGTGGTGGCCGACGATGCGACGAGCGGTCTCGACGTGACCGTGCAGACCCAGGTGCTCGATCTGTTGCAGAGGCTGTCGCGCGAGCGCGGTTCTTCCCTTCTGTTCATTACGCGGGACATGGGCATCACCGCCCATTACTGCGATCGCGTCGCCGTCATGCATTGCGGCGAGATCATGGAGGCGGCGCCGCGCGACAGCTTCTTCCTGCAGCCGAGGCACCCTTACACGATCTTTCTCATGGCGGCCTTCTCGCATAACCAGCGTCTTCGCGCAGGCTGGTCGAGAGTGTCCGCCGCGGCGTCTCGCGCCGTTCCTTCAAAGGGATGTGGCTATGCGGCGCGCTGCCCTCGCGCCACCGATCTCTGTCTTGCTGTCCGTCCGCCGCTTGCCGATTTCGGCAACGGACATGTCGCTCGCTGCCATCATCCGGTGTCCCGATGACCACGCTTCTGGAAGTCAACCAGCTCGTCAAGCACTTTCCCGTCGCGGGTTCGAAGGCGGTCGTTCAGGCCGTCAACAACATCTCTTTCGAGATCAAGGCCGGCGAGACGCTCGGCCTCGTGGGAGAGAGCGGCTCCGGAAAGACGACAGTCGGTCGGTGCATCGCAGGGCTCGGTGGCGATATCACCGCCGGTTCCATTCGTCTGGAGGGCCGGCATATTACGCAGGTCCTGGAACGCCGGCAGGCGCGCGGGCAGATCCAGATGGTATTCCAGGAATCCGTCGAGGCGCTCGATCCGCGCTTCCGCATCGGCGCTTCGATCGAGGAGCCGTTGTTGGCCCTCGGAATGAGGGCCGCCGAGCGGCGCGAACGTGTGGCCGAGGTACTGGATCGCGTCGGCCTTCCGGAACGGATCCTGCGCCAGCGGCCTTCTGAACTGTCGGGCGGGCAGTTGCAGCGCATAGGGATCGCCCGCGCCATCGCCACACGACCGAAGCTTCTGGTTCTCGACGAGCCAACCTCGGCGCTCGACCCTTCGGCGCGTGCCGAAATCATCGAACTCCTGATGAAGCTTCAGGACGAACTGAAGACGAGCTGCCTGTTCATTTCCCATGATCTGTCCACGGTACGCACCGTCAGCCAGCGCATCGCGGTTATGTATCTCGGCATGATCGTCGAGCAGGGGACGACAGCGGAGGTGTTTGCGCGTCCGCGCCATCCTTACAGCGTCGGGCTTCTGTCCTCGATACTGCTTCCCGATCCGCGCATGCGGCGCGGTGCGGCCGTCAGCCTTGCCGGCGAAATCCCAAGCCCGATCAATCTGCCAAAGGGGTGCTTCCTCGCCGGTCGGTGTCCTTTCGTGGAGGATGCCTGCCGGGCAGGCATCCCCGCCGGAGACAAGGTAGGCGACCGCCATATCGTCCACTGCCGTCGCCACGAGGAGGTGGCCAAGACAGAAAGAACCGCCGACGCCTTCGCTGAGTTCGAACGCCGGAGCGAGGAGATCCTTTCGGTGGAGATGCCGGAACCCGAGGCGATTTTCGCCTGACGATCAGCAAGGAAACGGAGACTGCAGATGGGAAAGCTTGAAGGACGCAAAGCCGTGGTTACCGGTGGCGGGCGCGGCATCGGACGCGAGATCGCAATCGCCTTCGCCAAAGAGGGCGCAGACGTCGCCGTCTGGGACATGAACGCCGGCAATGCCGCGTCCGTCGCAAGCGAGATAAAGGCGCTGGGCCGCACGGCCGTCGCCGTTTCCGGCGACGTGTCGAAGGAAGCGGACGTGGAAAGAGGTGCGTCCGAGACGCTCGCCGTGCTCGGCACGGTCGATATTCTCGTCAACAATGCGGGCATCCAGACGATTGCGCCGCTTGCCACGATGTCCACTGCGATGTGGGACGAGATGATCGCCGTCAACCTGCGTTCCGTCTTCCTGTGCACGCGGGCCTTCCTGCCGGCGATGATGGAGCGTGGTTTCGGCCGCATCATCTCCACGGCCAGCCAGCTTGTCCACAAAGGCGCGCCGGAGCGGACTCACTATTGCGCCGCCAAGGCCGGCATCGTCGGCATGACGCGAGCGCTGGCCTACGAGGTGGCGCGCAGCGGCGTCACCGTCAACGCCATATGCCCCGGCGCGATCGATACCGACATGGTGCGCGACATGCCGGAGGATCTGAAGTTGATGAAGCTCAACGAGCTTCCTATCGGTCGCTTCGGCCGCACGGGTGAGATCGCGCCTGCCGCCGTGCTGCTCGCCTCCGACGAGGGCTCGTACTTCCTGGGTGCAACCATGAATCCCAACGGCGGCGACGTGATGATCTGACAGCCGTCTGGAAAGCCATTCAAATACAAGGGGAACAGACATGATCAGGATCGGCGTCGACGTCGGTGGCACATTCACCGACCTCGTACTTGAAAAGCGGGAGGGTGCGGATACCGCCGTCACCGTCCACAAGGTCCCGTCCACCACCTACGACCAGTCGGAAGCCGTGGTGCGCGGCATCACTGAAATCTGCGCGCTTGCCGGCGTTTCTCCCGGCGAAATCGATTTCGTCTTTCACGGCACGACCGTCGCTACGAACATCGCTATCGAACGCAATGGCGCCGAGGTGGGAATGCTGACGACGAAGGGCTTCCGCGATATACTGCATATTGCCCGCCACAAGCGGCCACACAATTTCTCCTTGCAGATGGAATTGCCCTGGCAGACGGCGCCGCTCGTCAAGCGCCGGAACCGGCTGCCGGTTAGCGAACGCATCCTGCCGCCGGACGGGCGCGTCGAGGTGCCGATCGATCTTGGCGAGGTAAGCCGCGCCGCCGACATTTTCGCCGAGCGCGGCCTCGATGCTGTCATCTGCTGCTTCCTCTTCTCCTTTCTGAACGGGGAGCATGAGCAGAAGGCGAAGGAGATCGTCGCCGCGCGGATGCCGGATGCCTTCGTCTGCACCTCGGCGGAAGTGGTGGACATGATCCGCGAATACGAACGCTTCTCCACCACGGCGATGAACGCCTTCGTGGGGCCGAAGACCGCACTCTACCTCGGTCGACTGAAGAAACGGCTGGAGGAAGCGGGCATCAAGGCTCAGGTCCGCATCATGCAGTCGAACGGCGGTATTTCGACCGTCGAGAACTGCTCGGTAAAGCCGATCACCATCATGCTGTCCGGGCCGGCCGGCGGCGTCATCGGCGGAGCCTGGATCGGCGGGCTGTCGGATCGCAGGAACGTCATTACGATCGATATTGGCGGCACCTCGGCCGACATCAGCGTGATCGCCGACGGCCAGCTCAAGATCAAGAATCCGCGTGACACGCAGGTCGATCTCCTGCCGGTTCTAGCGCCGATGCTGGATGTCACCGCCATCGGCGCTGGCGGCGGTTCGATCGCCTTCATCGATGACGGCGGCCTGTTCCGTGTCGGTCCGCGTTCGGCCGGGGCTATTCCGGGGCCGGCCTGCTACGGCCGCGGCGGCACGGAACCGACCGTCACCGATGCCCAGGTGGTGCTCGGCCGGCTCGATCCGGAGCATTTCCTTGGCGGCGACCTCGTCATAGACCGGGCTCTTGCCGTCAAGGCGGTGGAAGAGAAGATCGCCGGCCCGCTCGGCATCTCCGTCGAAGAAGCCGCGCTTGGCATTCTCAAGGTGGTCAACTCCAACATGGCGCTCGCCATTCGCGCCAATTCCGTCGCCAAGGGGGTCGATCCCCGGCGCTTTTCGCTGGTGGCCTTCGGCGGCGCCGGACCGTTGCACGGCGCGTCGCTGGCCGAGGCGGTTTCCGCGTCGGAGGTGCTCATTCCTCCCGCGCCGGGCATCACGGCTGCCATGGGGTTGCTCGCCTCCGGCCTGCAATACGAGAATACTCGCTCGGTCATGGTGCCGCTGACGGACGCCACTGACGCCGATCTCGCCCGCATCAACACCGTGCTCGACGGCCTGAGCGAGGAGACACGCCGCCAGCTCGCTGCCGACGGCGTTCCGGCGGACAAGCAGGTTCTAACCCGGTATGCCGAGTGCCGCTATGTGGGGCAGGGCTTCGAACTGCGCGCCGAAATGCCCGATGCACCGTTGACGCGCGGCAATCTGCATGTCGTCGCCGACAATTTCCACGCGCGCCACAAGCTGGACTACGGTCATGCCTTTCCGGCCGGCAAGGTGGCCCTCGTCACCGTAAGGGTCGTCGGGACAGCCGATATCGGCCGGCTCGAGCTCGCCCCGCTTGCCGAGGGTGGCCGTACCGATCCGGAGGACGCGCGCGTTTATGTCCGTCCGACGGTGTTCGACGATGGCGTCAGGCACGATACGCCGCGCTACGAACGCGTCAAGCTGAAAGCCGGAGACCGGCTTATCGGCCCCGCCATCGTCATCCAGCACAATTCCACGAGCCTGGTGCCCCCGGGTTATGTTGCCTCGGTTGCCACCCACGGTGCCCTTCACCTGTCTCAAAGGAGGACAGCATGAGCCTCACCGCCCTGAAATCCGCATCTCCGTCCAAGGGCTACAAGGTCGATCCGATCACGCTGCAGGTCATCGGCGGTGCGCTGGAGACCATCGCCAAGGAAATGGGCCATGTGCTCTATCGGATGAGCTATTCCTCGATCATCCGCGAGTCGGAGGATCTCGGCGCCGGCCTGTTCGACGCCGATTTCAACACCCTGTCGGAAAGTGATTCCACCCCCATGCACATCGGCTCGCTGCCGGCCTACCTGCGCGGGGTGAAGGCCACGATGGCCGGTGACTACGAACCCGGCGACCTTATTATCCACAACCATCCGTATCACGGTGCCAGCCATTCGCCGGACATCGCCATCATTGCCCCCGTTTTCCACGAAGGCGAATTGGTGGGCTTCGCCGCCAATACCGCCCACCACGTCGATATCGGCGCGGCAACACCCGGTCTCATTATCGACGTGCCGGACGTCTTCGCCGAGGGGATGCTGATGGCGGGGCTCAAGCTCTATCGGCGCGGCGTGCGTGACGAGACGCTCTGGTCGTACATCAAGGGCAATACCCGCGTTCCCTCGCTGGTAATGGGCGATCTGGAGGCGCAGATCGCCTCCGCGGAACTCGGACGCAAGCGCTTCGAGGAACTGTTGAAGGAATACGGCCTTCCGATGTTGAAGTCCGCCACGCGTCAGCTGATGGATTATTCCGAAGCCATGCTGCGTCGTGAGATCGCAAAGATTCCCGATGGCGACTACACAGCGGAAGGCTTCCTCGATGACGACGGCCGCACACGCGGCGTTCACCTGCCGATCAAGGTGACGGTCAAGGTGCGGGGCAATGGCGTCGAGGTGGATCTGACAGGCACCTGCGACCAGGTTTCGACGGCTTTCAACGTGCCGTTCGAGGGATCGACCAAGGTTGCCTGCTATTTTGCGTTCCGCGCGCTGCTGCTCGACACCTATACGACCGACCAGCACGTGATGCAGAACGAGGGCTCGTTTCGTCCGGTCAAGGTGACGGCGCCGGAGGGATGCCTGTTCAACCCGAGATTCCCGGCGGCGTGCGAAGCACGTTTTTCCCAGATCCAGCGGCTTGTCGACCTGATCATCAAGGCGCTGGCGCCGGTCATTCCCGACAAGGTCACGGCCGGCAACGCCGCAACACTCTCTTTCGCCGCCTATTCCGGCCTGACGCCGGCGGGCGACTACTGGGTGTTCCTCGAATGCAATGAAGGCGCTTATGGCGGCCGGCCGGCGAGCGACGGCCCGGATGTGGTGGACGAGCAGATGCGCAATACTCGCAACAACCCGATAGAGGACCTCGGCATGAACTTGCCGGTCATCTGCGACCGCTACGAGATGCGTGACGACGTGAAGCCCGGCGCAGGCAGGTATCGCGGCGGCTATGGCGTCATCAAATCCCAGCGTTTCCTGACCAGGGGACAGGTGACGCATGAGGCGGATCGTCATGAGGACACGCCCTGGGGCGTCTTCGGCGGAAAACCGGGGGCGGGCGGACGCGTTGTCCTGACGCGCGCCGATGGTTCCACCGAGGAGATGCCGGCCAAGATTTCCAACGTGGCGATGGTGCCGGGCGATACGATCTCCATCCTTTCCCCTTGCGGGGGCGGCTACGGGGATCCGCTGGAGCGCGCGCCGGAAAAAGTTCTGGCGGACGTGCTCGATGACTTCATCGATCCAGCTTACGCCGAAGATGTCTACGGCGTGGTGCTGACCTCCACGCTCGCAATCGATACGATGGCGACGGCGACCCTGCGGGCTTCGCGTCGGGCATCTGCGGGAAAGGCATCGGCATGACCGTCAAACCTCTGACAGAGGCCGACCTGCCGGCGCTTGCCCGCGCAAGCGGGCTCGATGGCAATCCCGAGCGTCTTGCCGCGCTTGCCGCCACCCTGCCGATCGTCAACGAAATACGCGCCGCGCTCTGGGCTCGCCCCCGTCGTCCTGAAAGCGAGCCCTCGCATATCTTCGTCCCGGAGGAGGATTCATGAGCGCTGTTCCCACTATTGCCGAAGCGGCTGAGGCCATAGCGGCCAGCCGTCTCTCACCCGTCGAACTGGTCGAGGATTGCCTTGCCCGTGTGGAAGCGATGGATGCGCATCTTCACAGCTTCATCCTCCTTCTTGCCGATCAGGCCAGAGCGGAGGCGCGGGTGGCCGAGGCGCAGATCGCCCGGGATGGGCCGACGTCGCCCTTGCACGGCATCCCGATTGGACTGAAAGACATCTTCGACCTCGGTGGCGTCCCGACCACGGCGCATTCCCGCCGGCTTTTCGACAACGTCGCGGCAGCCGACGCCGTAAGCGTCGCGGCCCTGCGCGGAGCGGGTGCGATCGTGCTCGGCAAGCTCGCGACGCATGAATTCGCGCTCGGCGGGCCCTCCTTCGACCTGCCGTTTCCCCCCGCCCGCAATCCCTGGGATATGGAACGCTTCACCGGCGGTTCGTCCAGCGGTTCAGGCGCGGCCATCGCCGCGGGGCTTGTGCTCGGCGCGACCGGGTCGGACACCGGGGGCTCGATCCGCGTGCCGGCGTCCTATTGCGGTGTCGCCGGGCTGAAGCCGACCTATGGGCTGGTCTCCCGCCGCGGTGTCTTTCCGCTCGCCTGGTCCCTCGACCACGCCGGTCCGATGGCCTGGACGGCGCGGGATTGCGCGCTGATGCTCGCGGCCATGGCGGGTCCCGATACGCTTGATCCGGCCTCGGCCGGCCGCAAGCCGGAAAATTATGCGGCCGGCCTTGAACGTGATCTCTCCGGCCTGCGGGTCGGTGTCATCCGGCATTTCCACGAGACCGACAACATATGCGGGCCGGACGTGCTCTCCGCCATCGCCGATGTCGAACGGGTGCTCTGCGCACGCGGCGCCCGGGTGAAGACGGTTTCGCTGTCGCCGCTTTCGGATTATGTCGCCTGCGGCCATCTGATCATGCTGACGGAGGGTTTTTCGGTGCATCGGCATGTGCTGGCCGATCAGCCCGAAGTCTATGGCGAGGCGTTCCGCGAGCGCATGTCAATGGGAGCCCTTTTCACCAGCGCAGACTATCTGCAGGCTCTTCGGGTGCGCGCGGAACTCGTTGCGGAGATGGCCTCGGCTTTCCGCGAGTGCGATATCCTCGTCACGGCGGCGGCGCCCTTCGAGGCGCCACTGATCGACAAGGTCGGCAAATTTGCCTCCTACGAGCGTCCAGCCCTGTCCTTGCCGTTCAACGTCACCGGCGTCCCCACGCTGTTGGTGCCTTGCGGACGCGGTCCCGCAGGCCTGCCGCTCGGCGTGCAGTTCGCTGCCCGTCCCTTCGAGGACGGGCTGGCTCTGGCCGTTGGTCACGCCTGCGAACGCGAACTCGCCGACCGGTCACGGCGGCCTTCTTTCATCTCCTGAACGCGGAAAGGAATATGGCGTGACGAAAATTCTCGTGACCGGGGCCGGCGGCCTCGTCGGCCATGCCGTTTGCCGCCGGCTGCAGGCAGCCCGCAGGCCTTTCGTCGCCATCGACCTTCGCGCCGCGAACGACGACGGAGTATCCGTCATGGCGGTCGATGTGACCGATATCCACCGCCTTTATGCGTTTTTTGATGCCCAGGGGCCCTTCGACGCGATCGTGCATTGCGGAGCACTCTCCGGCCCGATGCTGGCGCGCGACAACCCTGTCCTTCTGCATTCCGTCAATGTCAACGGTACGGTCAACGTTCTGGAGCTTGCCCGGCTGCGAAGTGTGCGTCGAGTGGTCTTCTGCTCTTCCGTCAGCGCTTACGGAGACACACCGGCCGGCCTTTCGCCCGTGACCGAGGATGCTCCCCTCAGGCCTTCCAGCGTCTATGGCGCCACCAAGGCAGCCTGCGAAGCGATCGCGCATGGCTATGCCATCCAGCATGGCGTCGATACCCTTTCGATGCGGCTCGGCTGGGTTTACGGGCCGAGGCGCACCACCGACTGCGATATCCGCGACATGATCCTCTCGGGATTGCGCGGCGAGGTTTTCCGCCGGCCTTTCGGCGCCGTGACGATGCGCCAGTACGTGCACGTGGACGATGTGGCCCGTGCGCTGCTGCTGGCGGTGGATGCCGCCGGGCTGCCGCGCCGGGCCTATACGATCAATGGCGGCAGCTATCTGGCTTTGCCCGAGGTGGCCGCGATCGTCGGCCGTTCCGTTCCCGGCCTTGTGACCGAGTTCGGAGTGAGCTGCGATCCCGACGAGGATACGCAAGCGCGTTTCGATCTCTCTTCTGCCCGCGACGAGCTGGGGTACGACGCAGCCATTCGGCTGGAGGAGGGCACGGCGACCTACACGGCCTGGCTGAGAAGCAAGACCGGGGGCTGAAATCTCCATCTGCGGAAGGCGCCATCCGGCGCAGAACAGGAAATTGCATGTGGTCTGTACTCACCGTGACGATCCCGGTGTTCGCCATTATCGTCGTGGGATATCTTGCCGGCCGTTCCGGCGTTGTCGATGAAAGGACCGGGAGCGGGCTGATGGACTATGTCTTTACCATCGCGCTACCCGCGCTCATCATCGAGACGCTGTCGACATCCAGCATGCCGGACGAGAATCCATGGGGTTACTGGCTTGCCTATTTCGGCGGCGTGTTCGTGGTCTGGGTTATCGGCATGACGGCGGCCAGCCGCTTTTTCGGGGCGGGACGGCAGGAGGCGGCGATTCACGGGTTCACAGCCGCGCAGTCCAATACCATCCTCGTTGGCATGCCGATTATTCTGCAGGCTTACGGGCGCGAGGCCGCTACCCCGTTCTTCCTGCTCATAGCCGTGCATCTGCCCGTGATGATGGCTGTCGCGACGACGATGATAGAAGGCAGATCGGCAGGAACGGGCTGGCGCGCCACGGCGATCAAGCTCCTGAAAACCCTGGTGGTGCACCCGATTCTGCTTGCCCTGGCGGCCGGTCTTTCTCTGAAGGCACTTGGCCTGACGCCGGGTGGCCTGACGCTCGAACTGCTGAAATCGCTCGCCGACACGGCTATCCCGTGCTCGCTGGTCGCACTCGGCCTGTCGCTCGCGCGCATGGGCATTCGCGGAGACCTGCGTCCGGCACTGACCTTGACCGTGCTGAAACTCGTCTTGCACCCGTTTTCCGTCTGGCTCCTTGCCTTCCATATTTTCCAGGTGCCACGGGTCTGGGCGGGCGTCGCGGTCCTGTTCGCCGCCATGCCGACCGGCATCAATTCGCATATTCTTGCAACCCGCTACAGTATCGCGGAGCGTGCGACGTCCACCGCGACCGTGCTGACCACCGCCGCTGCCGGGCTGACGATCACTTTCTGGCTGTTTGTCCTTGGTGTGTAACCGCCGGGTTGGCTGCCTTCACCGAACGTGGCAATTTCAGCCCACTCCTTTGGCAGATAAAGCTAGCGATCGATCAGGATCTGGCCGTAACGGCTTGCATAAGCCAGGAATACGCCGACCTGACAGTTTTCAATCCGGCCGGCCGTGCCGGAATATTGTCGTGCGACACCGACCGAATGGGCGCCTTTCTTCAGGAAGCCGGTCTCATCAACCATAAGAACGCCGTCCGTTTCACCGAGAGACTCTATCGCATAAGCGCGCACCGCATCGCGCAATGCGTCAGCATCCCAATGGCTACGCCCCAACAGCGACTGCATCCGATAAGGGCGCTCCAGTCCTGCCTGCTCAGCCATCAGCCAGCCGGTCTTGCGCTCCACTCCCGACAACAACCCATCCAGAAAGGCGCC
>JASGEG010000331.1:0-6700 GCA_047606605.1 Rhizobium sp. | reverse complement strand
GCTGCGCCCATCCGGGCAAGGCCGGGCTGGTTCTTGTCGGTGCGCCTATGGGCTATGGGATTGTCGTAAATGGGTCCGCATCGGACGAACCTCTGGCCTACATCGGAAATGACGAACTGAAATCAGCATTGGCGCGCATAGGCGCGCTGGTGCGCAATAACAAAGCCGCTGGCGAATCGGCTGAAGAGTGTCTTACACGGCTCGGCACAGACGCGATCGTGACAGCGCTACGACAGGGGTAGGAATGCCTGACTATGACTATATCCGCGACGGGAATGCGATCTATGAGCGTTCCTTCGCGATTATCCGCAGCGAGGCAGACCTGTCGCGCTTTTCAGAAGCGGAAGCCGACGTCGCCGTCCGCATGATCCATGCCTGCGGCCTGGTCGAGGCATCCGAGCATTTCGTCTTCTCCGCCGATTTCGTCGCCGAAGCGCGCAAGGCGCTGACGAACGGCGCGCCGATCTTCTGCGACGCCGAGATGGTGGCCCATGGCGTCACCCGCGCGCGCCTGCCGGCCGCGAACGAGGTCATCTGCACGCTGCATGATCCGCGCACGCCGGATCTCGCCAAGGCGAGCGGCAACACCCGCTCGGCGGCGGCGATGCATCTCTGGCGCGAGCGCCTCGCCGGCGCCGTCGTCGCCATCGGCAATGCGCCGACCGCCCTGTTCCATCTCCTGGAAATGCTGCGCGACGGCGCGCCGAAGCCAGCCGCCATTATCGGCATGCCGGTCGGCTTCGTCGGCGCGGCCGAATCCAAGGATGCGCTGGCGGAAAATTCCTACGGCGTGCCCTACGCCATCGTGCGCGGACGGCTTGGCGGCAGCGCCATCACCGCGGCGGCGATCAACGCATTGGCGAGGCCGGGACTATGAACGCGCAATCCAACGGCCGGCTGATCGGCGTCGGAACCGGCCCCGGCGATCCCGAACTCTTGACGGTCAAGGCTGTCAAGGCGCTGGAGAAAGCAGAGGTCGTCGCCTATTTCGCCAAGCAGGGAAAAGGCGGCAATGGCCGCGCCATCGTCGACGAACTCTTGAAGAGCGATGTCACGCTGCTGCCGCTCTACTATCCGGTGACGACGGAAATCGACAAGGACGCGCCGGAATACAATCGCCAGATCACCGCCTTCTACGATGCCTCGGCGGAAATGGTCGCAGCGCATCTGACGGAAGGCAAGACCGTCGCCGTGCTCAGCGAAGGCGATCCGCTCTTTTATGGCTCCTACATGCATCTGCATGTGCGCCTCGCCGACCGCTTCCCGACGGAGGTCATTCCCGGCGTGACGGCCATGTCCGGCTGCTGGTCGCTCGCCGGCCTGCCGATGGTGCAGGGTGACGACGTTCTCTCCGTCCTGCCGGGCACCATGGCGGAGGGCGAACTGGCGCGCCGCCTCGGCGACACGCAGGCCGCCGTGATCATGAAGGTCGGCCGAAACTTACCGAAGATCCGCCGCGCGCTCGAAACGGCGGGCCGTCTCGAGGAGGCGATTTATGTCGAGCGCGGCACGATGAGCAACGGCGCGATGACCCCGCTTGCGAGCCGAGAGGCCGTCGAGGCGCCCTATTTCTCGCTGATCCTCGTGCCCGGTTGGGAAGGAAAACCATGAGCGGACGCCTTTCCATCATCGGCACCGGTCCCGGCAATCCCGCGCAGATGACGCCGGAGGCGCTGGCCGCCGTAGCTGAAGCCGGCGAATTCTTCGGCTATGGCCCCTATCTCGACCGGCTGGCGCTGCGCGCCGGCCAGATCCGCCATGCCTCCGACAATCGCGAGGAACTGGACCGGGCAAAGGCCGCGCTGGAACGGGCCGTCGCCGGCGCCCATGTCTGCGTCGTCTCCGGCGGCGATCCCGGCGTCTTCGCCATGGCGGCGGCGGTCTGCGAGGCGATCGACAATGGCCCGCCGGCCTGGCGCGAGATCGATCTCGTCGTCGTGCCCGGCATTACCGCCATGCTTGCCGTCGCCGCGCGCATCGGCGCGCCGCTCGGGCATGATTTCTGCGCCATCTCGCTGTCCGACAATCTGAAGCCGTGGACGATCATCGAAAACCGCCTTCGCGCGGTGGCGCAGGCCGGGCTGGTGATCGCGCTTTACAATCCGATCAGCAAGGCGCGGCCCTGGCAGCTCGGCAAGGCTTTCGAGATATTGCGCGAGGAATTGCCGGGCGAAACGCCGGTCATTTTCGGCCGCGCCGCCGGCCGGCCCGACGAGCGCATCGCGATCGCGCGGCTCAGCCAGGCCGAGGCATCGCAGGCCGACATGGCGACCTGCGTCATCATCGGCTCCGCCGAGACGCGCGTGATCGCCCGCGACGGCAAGGCCGACCTGGTCTACACCCCGCGCTTCATCAAGGACGAGGCAAGATGATCGATACGATCCAGCGCAGCCTCGACCGTTTCGACGACCGGCAGGCCGGCGGCATGGGCGCGCTCGATCATGATCACCTCGATGCCGAGCTGCCGCGCCGCCTCGATCTTGGCATAGGTGGCGCTGCCGCCGCTGTTTTTGGCGACGATGACCTCGATCCCATATTGCCGCAGCATCGCCAGTTCGTCCTCCAGATGGAACGGGCCCTTGGCGTGGATATAGGCGACGTCAGGCACCGTCAGCGCCGGTTCGACCGGATCGACGCTGCGCACCCAGTAGTGATGGAACGACGCCGCATTGGCATAGTGCGCCTCCTGCCGGCCGATCGCCAGGAAGACCCGGCGCGGGGACGGACCGAGGGCGGCGATCGCCTCCGGCACGTTGCGCGCGCCATGCCAGCGATCGCCCGGCATGGGCTGCCAGGCGGGACGGCGAAGCGCGAAGGCGGCGACGCCGCAGCGGCCGACGGCGTCAACGGCATTGACGGAGATGCGCGCCGCGAACGGATGGGTCGCGTCAACAAGCAGATCGAAGGCCTCATCCGTCAAATAGCGCGCAAGCCCCTCGCCGCCACCGAAACCGCCGCTGCGGACGGGAACCGGCTGCGGAGCCGGATCGCTGGTCCTGCCCGCGAGCGACAGGACGACATCCAGATCGGCGCGGCCGGCCAGCGCCTCCGCCAGACGGCGGGCCTCCGTCGTTCCCCCCAGAATCAGAATGCGGGCCTTGCCCATGTCTGACGCACCTTTCATGCAACGCTGGCTCACTCTTATCGGCATTGGCGAGGACGGTCCAGCCGGGCTCGGCGACGAAGCCAAGCGACTTATCGCAGCAGCCCCCGTCGTCTTCGGCGGCGCCCGCCATATCGAGCTCATGCAGCCATTGATCGCGGGGCAGCCTCAATTCTGGTCGAGTCCCTTCGAAAAATCCGTCGAGGCGGTGCTGGCACGCCGCGGCATGCCGACCGTCATCCTCGCCTCGGGCGATCCCTTTTTCTACGGCGTCGGCGCGACGCTTTCACGACATGTGCCGGTCTCGGAAATGACCGTCCTTCCCGCCCCCTCCTCCTTCAGCCTCGCCGCCTCGCGCCTCGGCTGGCCGCTGCAGGAGGTCACCATACTTTCCCTGCATGGGCGGCCGCTCGATCTCATCCGCCCGCATCTGCATCCCGGCCGCAAGATCCTCGCCCTGACCTCGGACGGGCAAGGACCGGCTGAGCTTGCCCGCCTGCTGCGGGACACCGGATTTGGTCAGTCAATACTTACCATTCTGGAGGCGCTCGGCGGCGCGAAAGAGCGCGTCTCCACCCAGCGGGCCGCCGACTTCGCGCTGACCGGCATCAACGATCTCAATCTCTGCGGCATCGAGGTCGCAGCCGCGCAGGATGCCCGCATCCTGCCGCTGAGCGCCGGGCTGGACGACAGCCTGTTCGAGCATGACGGCCAAATCACCAAGCGCGAAATCCGGGCATTGACGCTGTCGGCGCTTGCACCGCGCCGCGGCGAACTGCTCTGGGATATCGGAGCGGGCTCCGGCTCGATCGGCATAGAATGGATGCTCGCCGAGCCTTCGATGCGCGCCATCGCCATCGAAGCCTCGAGCGAGCGCGCCGACCGCATCCGCCGCAATGCGGCAAGCTTCGGCGTTCCGGGGCTTTCCATCATCGAGGGAGCCGCGCCGCAGGCGCTCGCCGGTCTGCCGGCGCCCGATGCCATCTTCATCGGCGGCGGCGGCAGCGATGAGGGCGTCCTCAACGCTGCCATCGACCGCTTGAAGCCGGGCGGCCGGCTCGTCGCCAATGCGGTGACGACCGAGATGGAGGCACTGTTGCTTGCCGAACATGCCCGCCGCGGCGGTTCCCTGATCCGCATCGATATCGCCCGCGCCGCGCCCATCGGCAGCATGACCGGCTGGCGGCCGGCCATGCCGGTGACGCAATGGTCCTGGGTCAAACCATAAGAATGAGAAACGAGGAAACGGAATGACGGTGCATTTCATCGGAGCGGGACCGGGAGCTGCGGACCTGATCACCGTGCGCGGCAGGGACTTGATCGGCCGATGCCCGGTCTGCCTCTACGCGGGTTCGATCGTCTCTCCGGAACTCCTGCAATATTGCCCGCCCGGCGCCCGCATCGTCGATACCGCGCCGATGTCGCTGGACGAGATCGAAGCCGAATATGTGAAGGCCGCCGCCGCCGGCGAGGATGTCGCGCGCCTGCATTCCGGCGATCTTTCCGTCTGGAGCGCCGTGGCCGAACAGATCCGCCGCCTGGACAGACATGGCATCGCCTATACGCTGACCCCCGGCGTTCCCGCCTTTGCGGCCGCCGCCTCCGCCCTCGGGCGCGAGCTGACCATACCCGCCGTCGCGCAGAGCCTCGTTCTGACCCGTGTTTCCGGCCGCGCCTCGCCGATGCCGAACGAGGAAACGCTGGAGAAATTCGGCGCCACCGGCGCGACGCTCGCCATTCATCTCGCCATCCATGCGCTTAAACAGGTGGTGGAGGAACTGACGCCGCTTTACGGAGCCGACTGCCCGGTCGCGATCGTCGTCAAGGCCTCCTGGCCGGACGAGCGCATTCTGCGCGGCACGCTCGGCACGATCGAGGCCAAGGTCGCAGCCGAGCCGATCGAGCGCACGGCGCTGATCTTCGTCGGTCCCTCGCTTGCCGCCAGCGACTTTCGCGAAAGCTCGCTCTACGATCCCGCCTACCAGCGCCGTTTTCGCGGCCGGGAATGACTGATAGCGCCAAGGGATTGTAATCTCCGCGGAAACTTCCTCTAATCAGTGCATTCGCATGAGGGGAGAGACATGCAGCGCATCACGATTACGATCGACGACGATCTTCTGGAAACGATCGACACGATCAGCGAAAAGCGCGGCTATGCCAGCCGCTCGGAGACGCTGCGCGATCTCGTGCGCGACGCCGTCACGCGCGAACAGGCAGCTGTCGGCAACGACACGAAATGTTATGCTACGCTTACCTATGTCTACGAGCACGAGACCCGCGATCTCTCCCGCCGCCTGACGACCACGCAGCATCATCACCATGACCTGTCGGTCTCGACGCTGCATGTCCATGTCGACGGACAGGATTGCCTGGAAGTGTCGGTGCTGAAAGGCACGGTCGAGGAGGTCAAATCCTTTGCCGACAGCGTCGTCACCCAGCGCGGCGTCCGCTTCGGCAATCTGCATATCATCCCGTCGGAACATGGCCGCGATGAGAACGACCATCATCATGGTCGAGCAGTAGAGGGAGATCTCTCCTCTCCGCTCTCCCGAAACCGGACGTAAGGCTTTCGCCTCATCCGGCCTCTATTGTCCTGCCGTCGGCCCGACACCGATCAAGGGCAGGCGAGCGAGAAGCTGCCGCGTCTGAATGACATCCCACGAGATGTATTCCGTGATTGCCAAGCCGACGATGTCCGCCCGCGTTGCAACGTCATTGAGGAGGCGAATGACCGTATCCGGTTCCAGCCGGCCCCGTGGCACACCGGACAGAAATCCCATTTCAGCGTTTGGCTTGTTGAAAAGGATCGGCCCGAAACGGGCGGGAATGATCGCATCGACATCCAGGTGCACGGCCAGATGATCGATACGGTTCTCCTCGAGCCACCGCATGACAGGAGCGCTGTCCGCCGACAGCTCCTCCGATCCCGTCCTGCGCAACGACAGGTCACGCAGAACCTCGTCTTCCGATGGTGACCATTGGTCCAGACCGGCATACATGACGCAAGCGGGATCAACGGGCACATCCACCTCCGCCACAAAGTCCGGATCACCGCGCCCGAGCAGCATCCCCAAAACCTGCGCATTGCCCTGATGGGTCTCCTTGGCGGTCTGCACATCGGGATGCGCGTCGATCCATAGAACGCCCAGCCGCCCTTCATACCGCTTGTTCAGATAGGCGATCGGGGCGAGATCAACGAGACAATCGCCGCCAATGGTCAAGATTCGGTCGGGCATGTGTCTTTCGATAGCCTGTCGAGCGGCCTTTGCCTGATCGAGAAGGGCCGTCTTTTCCAGCATTCCGTTCTCCATCCTCAGCGATCTACCGATTTGATCGGGCGTCACGACGGGAACAGTTTCATCGGAGCCGCCGGAGGGTGGAAGCAGCCAGGACAAGAGTTGAGAACTCAGGTGATATTCGTCGAGAGCCCCGCCCTGCCATTGCGGCATGTGCAGGCGCAATGTTCTTTTGCCTTTGTCTCCCATGTCATCGTCCTCCATCTTGGCGCGCAGAAGGATACATAGCTTCGTTCAGATTATTGCAATGACGGCAACGGGCCGATAGCCATTTTGCCGACGGACGCCTTCGACCGCCCGG
>JASGEG010000330.1:0-5983 GCA_047606605.1 Rhizobium sp. | reverse complement strand
CCATGTCGCCCTCGTCAGGGAAGGTCTCCATGAAGGACAGCTTGCCGCCGCGGATATTGCGGAAATGGACGTTGAAGATCTTACCGCGCGTACCGAACCAGCGGATGATATCGTCGATTTCCTCGCGCGGATTGTCGAGCATCTCGCCGATCGAGCCCTGGCAGAAATTGAGACCGTGATAGGGGCTTTCGCGCATGAGCACGAATTTCTTCAGGCCCTCCACCGAGCCGAGAACGCGGGTGACGCCGCGATAGCCCCGCGGCGTATAGGGATCGTGAGGATGGCAGGCGAGGCGGACGCGGTTGCTCTCGGCCACGGGGATGACGCGCTCGAGGAAATAGTCGATCCGCTCCCAGTTCTCGTCCTCCGACAAGACGCCCGCCAGGCCGGGGGCGGCATTATGGTCCGCCTTGTCCCAGCGGAAACTCGCATTCAGCGAACCGCCGCGGCCCGGTTCATCGGGCGTGCGGGGAATGCCGATCAAGTTGAGATTGTATTTCGCGGCCGGAATGCCGGCGGCGGCAACATCCTCGATCAGCTTGCAGACGGCGTCGATCTGCCGGTCGCGATCTGGGCCGGCGAGCAGAATGTCGGGATAGGAGGCCTTTTCGATCGGATTGGAGGGCAGCGGAAGCTGGATCATGTCCAGGATGAGGCCGAAGCTCTCCACCTTGTCGCGGAAGCGCTGAAGATCGGACAAGGTCCAGCTTTCGGGCTTTCCGGGCGGGTCCGCGCAAATGCGCTTCAGTCCCAGCTGGGCGAAAACGCGGTAATCGTCGTCGTCTCGCGCGTCGACCTGTGTTCCTGCATACACCGGGGGTGTCTCCCATGAGATTGATAGATGTCATATGACATAATATGAATTTCATGACGTGTCGAGAGCTATTGCTGCTCGGCGAGCATGCGATAGCGCCTTTGGCTGGCAAGCATATGCGCCCGCATCGCCTGGCGCGCACGTTCCGGGTCCTGGTCGGCAATGGCTGCCAGGATTTCGCCGTGCTCGGCATGAACCTTGGCGAGATAGGCGGGGTCGTTGGCTTCGGGCAGATTCGGAAACTGGCCGCGCGGTATGGTGCGCGCGCCGAAATGCCGGAGGACATCGACATAGAATCGGTTGTTGGTGGCGGCGGCGATCGCCATGTGGAATTCGTAATCGGCATCGACGGTGGGTTGGCCGAGCTCGATCAGCGTCGCCATTTTCCGGTTGGCGGCGCGGATGGCGGCTTCCTGCTCGGCGGTGCGGCGATAGGCGGCAATCGCCGCTGCCTCGCCTTCGGCGGCCATACGAAACTCCAGCAATTCCAGGGTTTCCGGTATGCTCTTGATTTCGACCGGGGTCAGCAGCAGACCGGGCCGTTCGGTCAGGTCGGCCACGAACACGCCCTTGCCCTGGATCGGTTTGACAAGGCCGGCCGCCCTGAGGTCGGCGATTGCCTCGCGCACGACGGTGCGGCTGACGCCGAAGGTCGCCTCCAGCTGAGGTTCGGTCGGCAGCTGGTCGCCGGTGCGCAGCTTGCCGGTTTCGATCTGGCCGCGCAATTGGTCGATGACCTGTTGTGCGAGCCTTTGTCTGCCGCGATTGACGGTCGTCATTCTCTCATCCCCCAGCCCATTCATATCGAGCCCATTACCCAGGTCTTGCCAAGCATGTCGATCTCCGATAAATCATCATACGACATACGGACGACATCATACGTATTCTATATTAATCCAGGGAGGAGCCATAATGAAGCACTTTTCGAAGGCCGTGTTCGTTGGCGTTGCCGTGGGCATGCTGACATTGACGGCGCCGCAGCTTCAGGCAGCAACGCCCAAGGACCAATTGGTGATCGGTACGTCGCTGGCGCAGGTGCTGTCTCTCGACCCGCAGCAGGCCACAGAACCCAAGGCGCTGGAGATCCTGGCAAATCTTTATGATCGTCTTGTTGCAACGACGGCAGACGGCAAGATCGTGCCGCAGCTTGCGGAAAGCTGGACGGATGACGGCAAGGCGCTGACGCTCAAATTACGGGACGCCACCTTCGCTTCCGGCAATCCGGTCACGGCCAACGATGTCGTCTTCTCCATTACGCGGCTGCTGAAGCTCAACCAGTCCGGCTCGTCCTATTTCAAGCGCATCGGCTACACCACCGACAACATCGCCGATCGCCTGCACGCCGTCGATGCCAAGACGGTGCGCATCGACCTGACGGACAAGGTGACTTCAGAGGGCCTGCTCTATCGGCTTGCGCTCGGCGTTTCGAGCGTCGTCGACAGCGTCGAGGTGCAGAAGCATGTCGTGGACGGTGATTCCGGCAATGCCTGGCTGCGCACCCATTCGGCCGGCTCGGGGCCTTTCACCTTGAACAAATGGACCCCGAACGAGATCGTCATCCTGGACGCCAACAAGGCCTATGTCGGCGGCGCGCCGAAGATGCGCCGCGTCATCGTTCGTCACGTTCCCGAAAGCCAGGTCGAGCGGTTGATGCTCGATCGCGGCGATATCGACATCGGCAATGCGCTGACCAAGTCCGATCTCGAAACCTTCGAGACCAAGAGCAACTTCGTCATCCAGCGCGTGCCGACGGGCGGCTTCTATGTGCTGGCCATGAATGCCGGCAATCAATATCTCTCCAACCCCAAGGTCCGCGAAGCCATAGCCTATGGCATCGACTACAAGGGTATCGAGAAGACCATCATGGGTCCTTACGGCCGGGCGCGTAACATTCCGGTTCCGGAGAACTTCGACTATGCCATCCCCAATCCGGATTGGCACCTTGATGTCGAAAAGGCAAAGCAGCTGCTGGCCGAGGCGGGATACAAGGACGGCTTTTCGCTGACGCTGAAGACGATCGCGCAGACGCCGCGCATCGATCTGGCGACCGCCATTCAGGCCTCGCTCGGCCAGATCGGCATCAAGATCGAGATCCAGCAGGGCAACGGTTCCGAAATCATTGCCGCCCACCGTGCGCGCAACTTCGACCTTCTGCTGCCGCAGACGAGCTCGCTGATGCCGAACGTGCTCGGCTCGATGGACGATTTCGCCAACAATCCGGACAACCGGCTCGAGGCCAACAATGCCGGCAATTTCGCATGGCGCTCGGCCTGGGATATCCCCGAGCTGACCGCCTTGTCGGAAAAGACCGCGGTCGAGCCCGATCCCAAGAAGCGGGCGGAGCTCTATGCCCAGATGCAGCAGAAATTCGTCGATCTGAAACCAGCGCTTCTGCCGCTGTTCGAACGCTTCGAGCCCCTCGTCCTTTCCGGCCGGGTCAAGGGTTACCTCGGGCATCCCAACCAGATGACGCGTCTTGAAAACGTGACCAAGGCTGAGGCCGAATAAGCAATCGAAAGCAGCCGATCATGAAGGAACTATCCGCAGCCGAACTGGGCAGACGTGTCGCGCATCTGATCGTCAGCCTGTTCATTCTCCTCTGTGTCACCTTCGTGATCGGCCGTGTTCTGCCGGCCGATCCGGTGGGGGCGATCGTCGGCGAGCTGGCCGATCCCGCCGCCTATGCGGCGATGCGCCAGCGGCTCGGATTGGATCTTCCCGTCTACGAGCAGTTCTTCATCTATCTGAAGGGTCTCGCCCATGGTGATTTCGGCACGGCGATCCTGACCGGAAATCCGGTCTCGGCGGATCTCGCCCAGGCGTTTCCGGCGACATTCGAACTGGCGACGTTCGCCGTTATCATCTCGACCTTCGTCGGTGTGCCGCTCGGCCTCGTCGCCGCGCTGTTCCGCGACAGCCTCATCGACAAGATCGCCCGCGTCGTTGCCCTCGTCGGCCACTCGATCCCGGTCTTCTGGTTCGGGATCGTCGGCCTCGTCGTCTTCTATGCCGGCCTGAACTGGGTCGGCGGCCCCGGCCGCGTCGATGTCTACTACGAGGGTATTGTCACGCCGCAGACCGGTCTGCTGCTGGTGGATAGCCTCCTGCAGGGCGAGACGGACATCTTCTGGAACGCGCTCTCCCATATCATCCTGCCGGCTTTCATCCTGGCCTATGCCGCGGTCGCCTATATCACCCGCATGACCCGCAGCTTCACGCTGGAGCAACTCAGCCAGGACTATGTGATCGCGGCTCGCGCCAAGGGCGTCAGCCCGGCACGCACCATCATCGGCCATGTTCTTCCCAACATTGCGGTGCAACTCATCACCATTCTCGCCATTTCCTATGGCGGGTTGCTCGAAGGTGCTGTCGTCACAGAGATCGTCTTTTCCTGGCCGGGTATCGGCCAATACATGACGAATGCGCTGATGATCGGCGACATGAACGCCATTCTCGCCGCAACCATTATCGTCGGGTTCTTCTTCATGCTGCTGAATTTCCTTGCGGATATCGCCTATGCCGTCTTCGATCCGCGTACGAGGGAGGCCGCCCGATGAGCGATGCGATCCATGCGGAACCGGCGGTCCGCCCGCCAAACATGACGAGCCGCTTCGCAACCTCGCTGAAGCGCGCCGGCGGCAAGCTCGCCCATGAGCCGCTTGGGCTTGCGGGCTTCGTCATCCTCGGCCTGCTTTGCCTCGTTGCGATCTTGGCACCGATGCTGGCGCCCTACGATCCGAACGTCCAGGTACTTTCCGACGCGTTGAAGCCGCCGAGCCTTGCGCATCTGGCGGGAACCGATGAATTCGGCCGCGATATCCTGAGCCGCCTGATCTTCGGCACGCGCATCACCATCCAGACGGTGCTGTCGATCTCGGTGATCGTCGGGCCGATCGGTCTCGTGATCGGCGTCGTCGCCGGCTTCTTCGGCGGCCGCGTCGATGCCTTCCTGATGCGCGCGACCGATATCGTGCTTTCCTTCCCGTCACTGATCCTGGCGCTGGCATTTGCCGCCGCACTCGGCGCCGGCCTGACGACGGCGATCATCGCCATTTCGCTCACCGCCTGGCCGCCGATCGCCCGGCTGGCACGCGCCGAAGCGCTCGTCGTGCGCAACACTGATTATGTCGCTGCCGCCCGGCTCTACGGCGCCTCGAAATTGCGCATCCTGTTCTTCTATATCGCGCCGATGTGCGTTCCTTCCGTCATCGTGCGCCTGACGCTCAACATGGCGGGCATCATCCTGACGGCGGCGTCCCTCGGCTTTCTCGGTCTCGGCGCCCAGCCGCCGGCGCCGGAATGGGGGGCGATGATCTCCAACGGACGCAAGTACATGCTGGACTTCTGGTGGGTCGCCGTCATGCCCGGCATCGCCATCCTCCTGGCAAGCCTCGCCTTCAACATTGCCGGCGATGCGCTGCGCGACATTCTGGACCCCCGTCATGCAAGATCGTGATCTCCATCCCGTCCTCTCCGTCAAGGGGCTGAATGTCCGGTTCGGGCGCAACGCGGTCGCCGCAGTCTCGAATGTCAGTTTCGACGTCGGGCGCGAGCGCGTCGGCATCGTCGGCGAATCCGGCTCCGGCAAGTCCACGACCGGGCGGGCAATCATGCGGCTGCTACCGCCGAGTGCGACGGTCACGGCCGAGCGCCTGGAACTGAGCGGCATCTCGCTGCTCGACAGAACCGAGCGCCAGATGGGGGCTCTGCGCGGCAAGGACATCGCGCTGATCATGCAGGACCCGCGCTATTCGCTCAATCCCGTCCTGACGGTCGGCAAGCAGATCGCCGAGGCGGCGCGCCTGCATCTGGGGCTGCGCGGCAGCAAGGCCAGGGATGCGGCACGCGCCATGCTCGAGCGGGTGCGCATCGGCGATCCGGAGCGGGTCATGGCGCTCTATCCGCATCAGATTTCCGGCGGCATGGGCCAGCGCGTCATGATCGCGATGATGCTGCTCGCCAAGCCGAAGCTCGTCATCGCCGACGAGCCGACCTCCGCACTCGACGTCGGCGTGCGCAAGGATGTTCTGACCCTGCTCGACGAGCTGGTGCGCGAGAACGATTCCGGATTGCTGCTCATCAGCCATGACATCCGCATGGTTGCGGCCTTCTGCGAGCGCATCATCGTCATGTATTCCGGCCGCATCGTCGAGACGCTCACGCGGCTGG
>JASGEG010000329.1:0-4080 GCA_047606605.1 Rhizobium sp. | reverse complement strand
TCGCTCCTTGTTTCACCCGCGCTCTCTGGTTTCAGGCGACGACAGGCTTAGTTGTTGTCTTGTTCAAAGCCGCTACGGTCGCGGCGTCCCGGGCGCTCGGCTCCGGCCGTCCGTAGAAAAAGCCCTGTACCTCGCTGCACCCTTCTTCAAGCACACGCTTGAGATGCGCTTCCGTTTCGACACCTTCGGCCACCGTGGTCACGCCGAGGCGCTTGCCGAGATCGGCAATGGCACGAACGACGGCAGCCGATTCCGGACGCTCGAGGGCATCCCTGACGAAAGATCCGTCGATCTTGATCTTGTCGAAGGGAAAGGCGCGCAGATGGGTGAGCGAGGAATAGCCCGTCCCGAAATCGTCCAGCGCCACGCGCACGCCCATGTCACGGATGCGGCGCAGGTCGCCGACGCCGCCGTGCTCATCATCGAGCATGGCGGTTTCGGTCACTTCGACTTCCAGCCGGTCCGGCGGAAGACCGGTACGCGTCAGAGCCGCCAGAATGGCAGGCACCATCGTTCCCTTGCCGAGTTGCGCAGCCGAGATGTTGACGGCCACGCGCGCACCATCCTCCCACCCGGCCGCATCGAGGCAGGCCGTGTTCAGCACGAATTCGCCAAGCTGGTCGATGAGGCCGCTTTGCTCCGCGATCGGAACGAACTCGCCGGGCGAGATCCAACCGCGCTGCGGGTGATGCCAGCGGATCAGCGCCTCGCGGGCCGTGACCTTTTTCGTGAGGGCATCGATGATCGGCTGGTAGAAGACGAATAGCCCTTCCCGCGTTTGGAGCGATGCCCGCAGCCTCGCCTGCAGGCGCACGCGCTCCTGAATCCTGCTTTCCATCTCGTCGGAGAAGAACCTGTAGGTTCCCTTGCCGGCAGCCTTGGCTGCATAGAGTGCTATATCGGCGCGCGCCAACAGCGTTTCGCCGGTCTCGCCATGTATCGGAGCAAGCGCGATACCGATCGACGCACCGATTTGAACCTGCCGATTATGCTCGAGGACATAGGGAGCCGATAGCGCACCGATGATCTGGCCCGCCAGTTGCTCCAGCGCCTGTATATCGTCATGCGGAATGAGCACTGCGAATTCGTCGCCGCCAAGTCGGCCGATCGTCAGGGCCGGGTCTTTGCAGACGGTCCGCAGCCGGCCCGCCACTTGCCGCAGCAATTCGTCACCCACGCGGTGTCCCCGGGTGTCGTTCACCAGTTTGAAGCCGTCGAGATCGATAAACAGGAGGCCGGGACCGGTTCCCGGTGCGGCAAGGCTCGCCTCCATTTGCTCGTTGAAGGTGATGCGATTGGCAAGGTCCGTCAGCGTGTCATAATGGGCAAGCTGGCGAATGCGCTTCTCCGCTTCCACTTCCTTCGTGACGATTGCCCAGGTGAGCATGGGCCCGAGATAGCTGCCATCGTCGGCCATAATGGCCGACACCTTCAGGTCCAGGACTTCCGAACCGAGATTGATGCGCGCGTTGTGCGGCAGGTTGGCGGGATTGGCGAGCAACCCCCGCTGATGCTCGGGATGTTTATGGAAAACGTCGATGGTGGTGCCGAGCAGCGCGTCCGCCTTGATAGGCAGCAGATGCTCGATCTGACGGATCAGGCTCTTGGAAGTTTCATTGGCGTAATTGATGTTCAATGTGTCCGGTTCGACCGTCATCACGGCGACGGGCATGTCATCGATCATGTGCAGCAAACGGCTTTGCGCCTCCTCCCGTCGTTGCGCTTCGGTCTGCGCATTCACCATGCGCGCAAAGTCGCGATAATTGACGTTGAGGATTACCAGCATGCCGATGGAGACCAGAGCGATGTTGACGGCGGTCGCGATGAAGGTCGGCTGGCCGGTCGCCGCGAAGAAGGCGATGAAGGCGCCATTGACGATCAGGGCAACGATCAGGGCCGCCGAACGCAGATGCATCAGACTGAAGATGCAGGAGATCACCGTAATGGCCATATAGAAGGCCAGATGCGACCGCGTGTAGGCATCCCCATAGGGAAAGAGCAGGAACGACCAGCTGGTGAAGGCAATGGCGATGCCGAATGCCAGATAGTTGATCTGTCGGAGAGCGCGCAAAGCCTTTTCCGGTGTCTGATCAACGCGGCGCGATCTCTGCCAGTGCAGCACGCGCGCGGCGCAGATCAACGTGAACAGGATCGGAATCCCTATCGTGAGCCAGAGCGGTGCAGCCGCCAAGTGGGTGAACGCCACCGCCCAGGTGCTCGATATCAGGATGAAGTACATCAGCGGCATCTGCCGGGAGAACGCGCGATACTGCGCTTTCAGCAGTTCGGGATTGTCCGCCGGAACCATCATAAATTGTCGCATTCTCTCTGCAAACTGCTTCATTGGCGAGGGTGTCCTGACTTCCTCATGCGCGCTGATCTCAACAATGCTGTCCTGAAATTCCCGCCCAGCGTGCAATTGCTGACCTCGCTGGGCGAAAACCTTCACTACTCTGATGTCGTCAGTTGAACCTGACTCCTTGAGAAATCTTGCGACACCGCACGAGCGCGCTAGGCGGCCGCGCGCCGCGGCTGGGAAGCGGTCTGCGTCCTGACCGGCAGGTCCTTCGCTTGGCCGCCATCCCCGTCGCCGATGCGAAACTGGCTGATCAGCTTGAAGAGCGCTTCGGTCTCGCGGGCAAGACTGTGGCTGGCTGCGGTCGATTCCTCGACCATTGCGGCGTTCTGCTGCGTGCCCTGGTCGATGACGTTGACGGCGCTGTTGATTTCCTTGAGGCCGGTCGCCTGTTCGCGCGCCGCCTCAACGATGGCAGCCACGTTGAGGTTGATCTCCTGCACCTGCCGAACGATCGCCTGCAAGGCATCTCCCGTCTGCGCTACGAGGGACACGCCGGCCTCCACCTGCTGGCTGGAGGCGTTGATGAGCGCCTTGATCTCCTTGGCGGCCTTGGCCGAACGCTGAGCGAGTTCACGCACCTCCTGCGCCACGACTGCAAAGCCCTTGCCGGCCTCTCCGGCGCGAGCGGCTTCGACGCCGGCATTGAGGGCAAGGAGATTCGTCTGAAAGGCGATGTCGTCGATGACGCCGATGATGTTGGATATTTCGTTGGACGAGCCTTCGATCGCGCTCATCGCCGTGATCGCCTCGCGAACGATCTGGCCGGACTTCTCCGCGCCCTGTTTGGTATCGGCCACAAGCCGGCCCGCTTCATCGGCCCGGCGGCTCGAATCGGCGACCATGGTGGTAATCTCTTCGAGGGCTGCGGCGGTCTCCTCCACCGACGAAGCCTGCTGCTCGGTGCGCTTGGACAGATCGTCGGCCGCCGAACGGATCTGGTTGGAACCGGCAGCGATGGCTTGCGCATTCTCTCCGACCGCGTGCATTGCGCTGCGGAGCTTCTGGGATGCCCTGTTGAAATCGGTGCGCAGCTGTTCGAGAGAGGGGATGAACGGCTTGGAAAGATGCAGCATCAGATCGCCGTCCGAAAGGCTGTTCAGCGCGCCGCCAAGCGCCTCGACATTTTCGACGCGGCCCGTGACGTCGGTTGCGAACTTCACAACTTTGAAGACTTTGCCGTTCATGTCGAAAATCGGATTGTAGGAGGCCTGGATGTAGACACGGCGGCCGTCTTTGCCGAGACGCATGAATTCGTCTGCGATGAATTCGCCGCCGCGCAGGCGCTCCCAGAACTGCTTATATTGCGAACTATGGATGTAGGCGGGATCGCAGAACATCGAATGATGGCGGCCCTCGATTTCCGAAAGCTGGTAGCCGAGCGCGGAGAGGAAGTTCTGGTTTGCGGTGATGATATCGCCTGCCGGGTTGAACTCGATCACCGCCTGCGCCCGCGACAAGGCTTCCAGCTTACCCGCATCTTCCGCGCTTTTCAGTTTCTGCCCGGTGATGTCGGTGGCGAATTTGACGACCTTGTATGGTTTGCCGCGGCGAAAGACCGGGTTGTAGGAGGCTTCGATCCATACTTCCTTGCCGCCCTTGCCGATGCGCTTGTACTGTCTCTGATCGAACTCGCCGCGGGCAAGCTTCGCCCAGAATGCCCGGTAGTCCGCAGATTCTGCCTCAACGGGGTCAACAAAGATGCGATGATGTTGTCCGATGAT
>JASGEG010000328.1:0-6371 GCA_047606605.1 Rhizobium sp. | reverse complement strand
ATGTTGGAGACGCGCCCATCAGGCAACCGCGCGACGAGCTCATTTGAAAATAAAAATGCAACTGTAATGCTAATGCGCCGGGGCGGCATTCGGCGCGGGGGTGCCCTCGACGATCTTCACGGGCTTGACGGTTCTTTTGCCGGCGCCGTCGCCATTGCCTATCTGCTCCTTCGAGAGATAGTCGAGCTGCTCGATCACGACATCGGCGACATAATCGCCGCCAAGCCTTTCATTCATGTTCTTCTTGATATCGCTGCGAAAGGCGGCGACATCAAAACTCGTCGTCTGGGCGATGTCGATCATCTTGTTGCCCACAAGCAGCGAATAGAGTTCGTCCGTGGTCAGCGCCGCGAGCGGGGCCTGCAGCGTGCTTGCCTTGCCCTTCTCCATCATCAAGGAGATGCGGGTGATGAAATAGCCGGTCACCTGGCCGTTGGCGATGACGGGCACGTTGATCGCTTCGCCCTTGACGAATTCCTGCTGCGCCTTCTTGGCGTCGTCAGGACTGATCGCGGGGGCCGTCGCCGTCTGCACCGAGAAATAGACCGAAGCCAGCGTCACGGCGCAAACCCAAAGACCGGTGAGGACGAGCTTGATCATCCGGCCTCACGGACGCGAAACTGCTCCTGCGAATAGGTGCCGTCGGCATCGGCGTTCTGCACCGCATTCTTGAGGATATCGGCAACGGCGCGAACGGCCTCGAGATGGGCCTCGACGCGGCGCGCATTCAGGATCAGCTTCTTCTTCAGCCCATGGAGCTGCTCGATATGGCCGACGGCAAGATCCGCCGGATTGGTGTCGCGGAACAGCATCGACAGTTCGTAGAGGCAGCGGCTCTTGTGCGCATTCGATACTTTGAGATCGAATTCCGGGTCGGTGCCGATCCGGTTGTTCTCATTGTCGATGATCATTTCCAGGCGGCCGAGGACCGATTTGATCCGGTAGTCGTTCGAAATCACTTCCATCATTTCCCCCAACTCATGCTTTCTTCGATGTCAATGCGTCTTGCGCGGCAACGGTCGTATCGTTGTCGCTGTCGGTTTCCGTCGCAGCGAGCGTCTTGCGCTGGAAATCGGTGATGGCGCTCAACGCCATCTTCTTGTCGTTCTCATCGGTCGCCGAGTTGACGGCGCCGGTGTTGCGCATCTTGGAGACCTGCTCCTGATACATCTTCTCGGCGATGCCGACGCCGCCATCCTTGGCGAGCGTATTGCCGAGCTGCTCGGCCATCATGCCCTTCCAGATTTCGCCGGCGGAACCCTTGCCGTAGAGCGTGTCGCTGGTCGGCAGCATGTTCTTCACGAAATTCTGCAGCACCATGGCTTCGAACTTGCGATAGACCTGCGGCACTTTCGTCGGCGCCACATGGGTATTGGCGTTGCCGAGACCGGCCTGGGTCGCGGCGCTGTTGAGCGCATCCACGCTCGCGCCGAAACCGTTGCCGTTTTCGGCCAGGCTGGTGGCGGCAAAAGCGGCCCTGTTGGCGGCGAGCTTTTCCTGGGCCGCCTGGACATCGGTCGGGCTGGCGGCCTGAACGACATCCAGCACCAGATCACTCGGAGGCGAGATAGCCACGTCACGTTTCCTTTCACTCACGCATGATCCCAAGACGCATGATGCAGACATCAAGCGGGATCATGCCGAATCGCATGGTCTGGAGGGGATGGCGAACCAACGAGGCGCCATTCCGCTCCAAGATGGCGATGATTATGGTTTTTGAACCTTGCTGGAGGCTGGCGTGGTATCCGCGAACCGCTGATCGATGATGTCGTAGACGGCATTGTCGTCCGCCTCGCGCATTTCCAGCTCGCGCGAATCCAGCCTATGCTCCTCCAGCCGTTCGGCCTTGGTGCGCTCCTGGAGCACTTTCATCTCGATCAGCTCCTGGATGCCGGCAAGCTGCTGGTCCCGGAGCGTCAGGCGGCCGTAACGCTGGGCATATTGCATCGAGAATACCGCATGCACCGGATCGGCCGAGCTGATCGCGTCGATCACCCTCGCCATGGCGTCGTTGACCTCGGCGCGCTGGCGGGTGGTTTCGGCCAGCTCATTTTCCGCGATACGCTCCAGATGACGCTGCACGGCCACGAGGCGCTTCAGCTTTTCCGACCGGCTCTTTTCCGCCATGGCGCCCGCTGCCCCTAATGCCCGTTGAAGACGCTGGGGAAAGCACCGGAAAACTGACTGATCATCGCCGCGACGCTGAGATAGAGCATGAACAGCCCGCCCATCAGCAGATAGGGCGTCGAGATGAAGTAGATCGGGATCTGCGGCGCCAGCTTGTTGATGAAACCGATCGAGATCTGGAACATCAGGCCATAGAGCAGGAAGGGGCTGACCAGCCGCAGCATGATGAAGAAGGTGGTCGCCAGCGTGTCCGTCACCGAGATCAGCGCGGCGCGCACATCGAGATGGCCGCCGAAGGGAATGACGGAATAGGAATCGACCAGCGCCTGCAGGACGTAATGGTGGAAATCGAGCACGAACAGCATCATCAGCCCGCAGAAGCTGATCATGCTGGTCAGCGACGTCTCATTCGATTCCTCGATGACGTCCATGCCCCCCGGCGCGTTGAAGCCGATCAGCATCGAGATCGCCGAACCGGCGAATTGCAGCCCAAGCGTATAGAGCCGCGCCATCATGCCGTACATCACGCCGATGACCGTCTCGCTGAAGATCAGGCCGATATAGGTGACATTGCTCTTGGACACTTCCGGATAGATCGTGTTCCACAGCAACGGCAGGATCGCCATCGACAGGGCCGCCGAAATCAGCAGCCGGATCTGCGGCGGCACGCGGCCCGACGAAAACCCCGGAAGCACCATCACGCAGCCGCCGATGCGGCAGAAGGCGAGAAACAACGCCAGAATGGTGCCCTGGGGATCGATTATCATGAAATGGAGCCTAGAATCTTGATCTCGATCCCCTTGGCCAATTCCACATGCGACAGGACCGGAAGGGTCGCGAACAGGCGTTCGATGATCATGCGCACATAGGAGCGCGTTTCCGGCGAGGTGACAAGGACGAAAGGCATGCCGCGATCCATGTATTCACGGATAACTTTGCCCGCCTGCTCGCTGAACTCTTCCAGGCTGCGCGGATCGATGTCGAATTCGACGATTTCGCCCTTCTGGTCTCGCTTCAGCGCCTGATGGAAGATGAGGTCCCATTTGCTGCCGAGTCGCAGGACGCGCAGGACGCCATTGTCCGCCAGGTCGCCGCAAAGCTGCTGGGCCATGCGCACGCGCACATGCTCGACGATCTGCTCGGTCTTGCGCACATGCGGCGCGAGCTCGGCCACGGCTTCGAGGATGAGATGCAGGTTGCGGATCGAGACACGCTCGGCAAGCAGGAGCTTCAGCACCGCCTGCAGGCCTGAATAGGACATATGCGACGAGCAGATCTCGTCGGCGAGCTTCTTGTATTCCGGGTCGAGGCGATCGATCAGGATCTTCACGTCCTTGTAGGACAGAAGCGCCGGCAGGTTGTTGCGGATGACCTCGCTCATATGGGTCAGCACGACGGAGACGTTGTCGATCGGCTGGAAGCCCTCGCGCTTCAGATCGTCGGTGAAGGCTTCGAGAACGGAAACGGCCGGCATGCCGAAGGCGGGCTCGCGGATCTCATCGCCCGGAACGGTCGGCTTGCGGCCCGAACCGGTGACGACGAGCACCTCGCCGACGCGCAGCATGTTGGAGGCGATCGTCGTGCCGTGGATGCGGATCTGATAGGATTTGTCGGCAATGGCGATATCGTCCGTCACCTTGATCTCGGGAACGACGAAGCCGTATTGCGTCGCGAACTTCTTGCGCATCTTGCCGACGCGGAAGGCCAGTTCCTGATGTGCGCCGAGAAGACGGGTCGAGACGATCTTGCCGAGCGCCAGCTCGATCTCGGCGGTTTTCAGCACCGACTTGACTGAATCCTTCTCCATTTCCTTCGTCTGCATCACCTTCTTTTCCTCGGCCTCGCGGCGGAGCTTGTTCTCCGCCTCGACCTGGCGCGGGATGAACCAGGCGCCGGCCGCCATCAGGCCGCCGAGAAAGATGAAGGGGACGAAGGGCATGCCCGGCATGATGGCGAGGATGCCCATGAGGACGGCCGAGACGGCAAGCGCGCGCGGATAGCCGCTCAGCTGATTGACGACGGCCTGATCGGTGGAGCCGGAGGTGCCGCCGCGCGACACCAGCAGGCCGGCGGCGAGCGAGACGATGAGGGCCGGCATCTGCGACACCAGACCGTCGCCGACCGAGAGCTTGACGAAGACATCCGCCGCCTGGCCGATGGGCATGCCGTGGCGGAAATAGCCGATGATGATGCCGCCGAAGATGTTGATGCAGGTGATGAGCAGGCCGGCGACGGCATCGCCGCGCACGAATTTCGAGGCACCGTCCATGGCGCCGAAGAAGGAGCTTTCCTCTTCCAGTTCCCTGCGCCGCCGCTGCGCCTCCTGCTCATTGATCAGGCCGGCCGACAGATCGGCGTCGATCGCCATCTGCTTGCCGGGGATGGCATCCAGGGTGAAACGCGCGCCGACTTCGGCGATACGCGTCGCACCCTTGGTGATGACGATGAAATTGATGGTGATGAGGATCAGGAAGACGATCAGACCGATGACGAAATCGCCGGACATGACCAGGCTGGAAAAGCCGGCAATGACGCCGCCGGCGGCATCGTGCCCCTCATAGCCATGCGAAAGAATGACGCGCGTCGTCGCGATGTTCAGCGCCAGACGCGTCATGGTGGCGATCAGCAGGATCGTCGGAAAGGACGAGAATTCGAGCGGTTTCTTGATCCACAGCGCCACCATCAGGATCAGCACCGAAAGCGCGATCGAAAAGGCCAGGCCCAAATCGATGAGGAATGGCGGGATCGGCAGGAACAGCACGCACAGGATGACCATGATGCCGAGGGCGAACCCGATATCACGGATGCTGGGATTGACCTTGGGAAGCGCTAATGCGGGTGGTTGTGCCATCGACCGGTTCCGTCTCTTCATGAGAGGAGGCAAGCGGTCGAGCCGCCTGCCCTATTCGAACCGATCTGTAAAAGGCGAAGCTTGCGCGAGAATGGCCTGCGGCCCGTCAGGGCGGAAGCCCCTTACCGCTTCGGGCTTTCGTTCTTACGCAGTTCCGAACGGAAAACCGCTGCGCACTTTTCCTGGAATTGCTTTAGAAGCCCGACTGGATGCGCGAAAACACCAGATTGGTGAAGATGGATATCTGCGAACCGACGAAGGGCGCGGTGATGCCGATCGTCACCATGACGGCGACGATCTTCGGCACGAAGGTCAATGTCGCTTCCTGCACCTGGGTCAGCGCCTGGATCAGGGCAATCACCAGACCGACGACCATCGCGGCGAGAACGGCCGGGCCGGAGGCGACGAGGACCGTCCAGATCGCCGCCTGGAAGATATCCAATGCATCGGCTTCATTCATGATCTCTTCATCCCCTTGTCCGGCAGCTCCTCATGACCTGCCGGTCTTATCGATGCTATTCGGTCGAATCGCTGGAGCTAGTATCGCTCGACGTCGTCGACACATCAATCGTCGTACCGGCCGGCGCGACGGTGACGCCCGACTGCAGCAGGACCTTATCCCCATCTTCGGTCTGGGCAATAATACCGTCCGAGTAGACGGTTACTTCCTTGATCGTGCCGGTGACCGTGCCGTCGGCACTCATGATCTCCTTGCCGATATAGTCCGACGCCTGGGAAATCCACTGGTTCTGCAACACCGATTCCAGATGCGAATTGGTCTGGATCTGCTGCTCGACCTGGGAGAAGCTGGCGAGCTGGGAAATCTGCTCGCTGGCGTCCATGGGATCGGTCGGGTCCTGCGTCTTCATCTGCGCGATGAGAAGCTGGAGGAAGTCGTCGTAGTTGATGGTGGCGCTCGCCGCCGCCGTCGCCGAGGCGCTGGTCGTGGACGTGCTGCTGGTGACTGCATCTACCGCCACGGTGCGATCTCCCTGCGAATCTGCTCGATGGTCGCCGCCGGCATTTCCTGGGTGTTGAGGATATTGTCCTCGACCGGATAGAGGCCGCGGATCGCCTTCAGCGCGTCGAAGGCGCGGCCGGTGGCGACGAGGCCGTCGATGCGCTTCAGCTCGGCCAGCACTTCCTCATGGCGGAAGCAGGACAGAAGCATCACGATCGACTTGCGGAACATTGCCGTCGACTGCTCCTTGCCTTCCGGATTGATGAGGATCATCTGCGCGATGAAATAGAGCTGGCGCAGCGGCGTCGTCGCATCTTCCGGCTGGAGGACATGGTTCTCGAGCAGGAAGGTCACATCATTCAGGAATTCCAGAGCGACCTTTCGGTCAACGCGCAGCACGGCCCCGTTGATGAAGATCTTTTCCCCGGCTTT
>JASGEG010000327.1:0-9244 GCA_047606605.1 Rhizobium sp. | reverse complement strand
CCCAATGGCCGACCGCCGAACCGATCCCGGTTCTTGTCACGGCGTGGGCAGCGATACGCTTCCGTCGTCCGGCTCCTCGCGCAGGACGCGCAGCTCGTACCAAAGCGCGTTGAGAATGCCGACGGCAGCGGCCAAACCCAAACCCAGAACCCAAGCGAAATACCACATATTCTCTCTCCTATCCTTGCTCAATATGCCGAATGTCCGGCCTGCTCGACGCTCTTCTCGCTCACCTTGCCCCACAGGACGCGGTAGACCCAGGCCGTGTAGAGAAGGATGATCGGCATGAAGACTGCGGTTGCCAGCAGCATGTTGCGCAATGTCGCGCGGCTGGACGATGCGTCGAAGACGGTCAGCGAGTGGCCGGGAGTGGTGCTCGACGGCAGGATGACCGGGAACATCGCAAGACCGACCGTCGCGATGATCATCGCCACCGAGAGCTTCGATGCGATGAAGGTCAGGCCTTCGCGGCGCGTGCGGAAGCCCAGGGCCACGAAGAAGGGACCGATGATGCCGATGGCGGGAACGAGCCAGAGAATGGGGTGGCCGGCAAAGTTGGCAAGCCAGGCGCCGCCATCATGCTCGACGCTTTTCAGAAGCGGGTTCGACGGACCGTCCCATTTGATGGCCGAGGTGACGCGGTAACCGCCGAGCAGCCCGAGCCAGACCAGCGCGCCGCCGCCGGCAAACAACAGGCCGGCGACGATCGCCGCCTTGGAGCCGATCGCCTTCGCACGCTCCGCAACCGTCCCTTCGGCCTTGAAGGCAAGCCAGGCCGCGCCATGCATGACGAGCATCGACAGGGAAACCAGGCCGCAATAGAGCGCGAGCGGATTGAGCAGCCCGATGAGCGTGCCTTCGTAGATCGGACGCAGATCCGAGGTCAGATGGAAGGGGACGCCCTGCAGCGCATTGCCGACGGCAACGCCGAAGATCAGCGACGGAACGGCGCCTCCCACGAAAAGCGCCCAGTCCCAGCGCGTACGCCAGGCCTTCTCCGGCTTCTTCGAGCGGTATTTGAAGGCGACGGGCCGCAGGATGAGAGCCAAAAGCACCAGGAACATCGCGAGGTAGAAGCCCGAAAAGCTCAGCGCATAGAGCGCGGGCCACGCCGCGAAAATCGCGCCGCCGCCCAGAATGAACCAGACCTGGTTGCCTTCCCAGACCGGCCCCACCGTGTTGATGGCAACGCGGCGCTCGATATCCGTCTTTGCGACGAAGGGCAACAGCGTGCCGACACCCATGTCGAAGCCGTCCATGACGGCAAATCCGATGAGCAGCACGCCGAGCAGTATCCACCAGGTGACGCGCAGCGTTTCATAGCTGAGGAGAAATTCGATCATTGACTTGGTCCTTTCGGAGAGAAGGCTATTCGCCCGGCTGCATCGACGGCTTCGCTTGCCTGGTCGGAACCGACGGCTTGCCCGTGATCATGTCCGCGATGTCCGGCCCCTTGCGGATGGCGGCCAGCATCAGCCGGACTTCGATGACGGCGAGCACGCCATAGACGAGGGTGAAGCCCGCGATACTGAGGATGAGGTTGTAGATGCCGAGTTCCGAGGTCGCGAGGAAGGTCGGCAGCACGCCGTCGATGATCCAGGGCTGGCGGCCGAATTCGGCGACAAACCATCCAAGCTCGATCGCGATCCACGGCAGGGGCATCGCAAGCACCGCCATGCTGAACAGCCAGCGCGGGGCGCCCTGTTCCCGCATCGTGTACCAGAGCGAGGTCACGAAGAGGACGAGCAGCGCAAAGCCGCAGGCGACCATGATGCGGAAGGAGAAGAAGAGCCAGGGAACCTGCGGCACCGACGACCACGCAGCATCCTTGATCTGCTGATCGCTGGCCGTGCGCGGATCTTCGACATATTGCTTCAGAAGCAGCGCATAGCCGAGATCCTGCGACTTTGCCTCGAAGGTGGCGCGCGCCGCCGCATCGCCCAGGTTTACCTTCAGCTTCTCCAGCGCGTCATAGGCGCCCAAGCCGTTGCGGACACGTTCCTCCGCCTTCGCCACCAGCTGGTCGATGCCGGGAATTTCCTTGTCTATCGACCGGGTGCCGATCAGGCCCATGATCCAGGGGATATGGACGCCATAATGGGTCTTGCGATCCGCAAGACTTGGAATCCCGATCGCCGTGAAGGATGCCGGCGCCGGCTCCGTCTCCCACATGGCCTCGATGGCGGCGAGCTTCATCTTCTGGTTATCGGTCAGGGCGTAGCCGCTTTCATCACCTAGCACGATCACCGAAAGGGACGAGGCCACGCCGAAGGCGGCGGCGATCACGAAGGAGCGCTTTGCAAGCGCGACATGGCGATTGCGCAGCATATACCAGGCGGAAACGCCGAGGACGAAAACCGCGCCACAGACATAGCCGGCCGAAACGGTATGGACGAACTTCGCCTGGGCGACCGGATTGAACAGGACCGCCATGAAGTCGGTCACTTCCATGCGCATCGTGTCGGGATTGAAGGCCGAGCCCACCGGGTTCTGCATCCAGCCATTAGCGATCAAGATCCAGAGCGCGGAAAAATTCGTTCCCAGCGCCATCAGCCAGGTGACGGTCATATGGGCGCGTGGCGAAAGGCGATCCCAGCCGAAGAAGAACAGGCCGACGAAGGTCGCCTCGAGAAAGAAGGCCATCAGGCCTTCGATCGCCAGCGGTGCACCGAAGACGTCGCCGACATAATGCGAATAATAGGCCCAGTTCATGCCGAACTGGAATTCCATGGTAATGCCCGTCGCGACGCCGAGCGCGAAATTGATGCCGAAGAGCACGCCCCAGAATTTCGTCATGTCGCGCCAGATGGTTCGCCGCGTCATGACATAGACGGTCTCCATCATCGCGATCATGATCGAGAGACCGAGCGTCAGGGGCACGAAGAGGAAGTGGTACAGCGCCGTCAGAGCGAACTGAAGCCGCGATAGGTCGACAAGGAGTGGGTCGAACATGGAGGAATCCTTTCTTGGTCGACATCTGTTAGCGCGGCGGATGCTTCCGCGAGTTGATCTAGATCAACCTCTACGCGCTCGATCGATGCCAAAAGAGCGGCATGAACAAAGACAAGCCATCGACCCACTGTCCCGAATGCACCCCACGTGACGCCGACGCGATCGAGGCGCTCGCGCTTGCGCGCGCCGCCGCAAAAGGCGCCTTGCGGGCGGTATTTGCGATCCAGGTCGCACGCCTGGCGCTGCGGCTCGGCTTTTCGGCAATGGCTGCCATGGTTGCCGGCCGCCTTGTGATGGACCAGCCGGTCGCCCCATGGCTGCCGGTCCTTGCGATCGGCTTTCTTGCCTGTTCCGCCATGATCGGATTGCTGGGCGACAGGATGCAGGCAGCGGCCGAAACCTCGGTCGCCACCGGATTGCGCGATGTGGCGAGACGAAAGCTGAACGCCATGTCGCCGCGACAATTGAACCAGCTGCCCGTCGGGACGCTGATCGTCGCCATGCAGCGTCATCCTGAATCCGTGGCGTCCCTCGTCATCGGCCATCGCATCGCCTCGAGGATGATGGGGGTCGGTCCGATGCTGGCCGCGGCCATGCTCCTGCTCGTCTCCTGGCAGGCGGCGGTTCTCGTCATCTGTCTGACGCCGGTCATGATCCTGTTCTTCGCATTGGTGGGCGACGCGATCCGGAGTCGCGCCGCAGTTCAGGAACGTGCCTTCGGCCGTCTTGCCGGGCAATTTGCCGATCGCATCCGCGCACTGCCGACCATTCTCGCCAATCACGCCCTTGCCGAAGAGGAGCAAAAGCTCTCCTCCCGGCTGGAGACCTATGCGCGCGAGACAATGAGCGTTCTCGGCATTGCCTTCATCAATGCCGGCATTATCGATTTCTTCGCATCGCTGTCGATCGCCCTGCTCGCCGTCTTTCTTGGCCTTGGGCACCTCAAATTGATGATGATCCCCGGCTTTTCCGATCTCGCGCTCTGGCAGAGCCTGTTCATCCTGATGATCGCGCCGGATTATTTTGCGCCCTTCAGGCGCTTCTCGGAACAATATCATGCCAAGGCGGAGGGACTTGCGGCGGCCGATGCGCTCGACCGGCTGCTCGATGTCGCTGTCCCCGAAACGGTGATCCTTGCCGCGCTTGACCGGCCCCGTGCAGTGCTTCCCGACCACGGCCTCGTGGCAATCACCGGTCCCAGCGGCTGCGGCAAGTCGACCCTGCTGCGCCGGCTCGCCGGATTGGAACCGGACGAGAGCCCCGTCTCGCCGATGTCCGGGGATATCGCATGGATTTCGACCGACAGCTTCATCGGCGGGCGCACTCTTGGGGAGGCGATCTGCTGGAATCTGCCGCCCGTATCGCCGGCAAGGCTGTTCGATGCCGCAAATGCTATCGGCTTGCTTGACGATGTGCTTCTGCCCGGCGGCCTCGATGCGCGGCTGACGCGCGGCGGCGGCAATCTTTCGGGCGGTCAGCGGCTTCGCGTCTCCATAGCCCGCGCCATTCTGTCGGAGCACATCATCGTCGCGGACGAGCCGACGGCCAAGCTCGACGCAGCGACATCCACCCTGGTTCGGCAGACGCTTCTCGGCATCGCGCGCTCGCGGCTCGTCGTCGTCGCCACGCATGACCGGGAGCTCGCCGGCGCCGCGAGGCTGACGATCGACCTTGCAGACAACCATGATACCGAGGTGGCGGCATGATGGACGAACCCCTTTCTGCGAACAGAAAATACTGGCGGCGCGCCACCCTGCTCAGCTGTTGCGCGCTCTGCTGCGGCATCCTGCTGGGCGGTGTCTCCGCCTGGTTCCTGGGCGCCGTGGCGACGGCTGGCCTGACGGCGGCGGCTGCCACCTTCAATTTCCATGTCCCCGCGGCCTTCATCCGCCTGTTTGCCATCGGCCGTACGGCGGCGCGCTACGGCGAGCGCCTCATCGGCCACAAGGCTGCGCTCGGCGATCAGATAGGCCGCCGGGTGGATCTGTTCGCCGCCATGGCGGCCGCACCCGCCGTTCGCCGGGCCGGCTGGCAGCTCGGCGACGAGGCCCGCCTCGCCGACTATCTGGATGATGTCGACGATGTCGATTATGCCCGTCTGCGCGCCCGCCTTCCGCTCCTGACGATAATGGCGGGCCTTGCCGCACTCCTCGTTTGCTCCGCGGTCATCGCGCCCTTGTCGCTTGTGCCCATCGTCGCCATGCTGCTGGTCGGCGCCGCGGCGGGCCGCAAATTGGCAAACGCCGGCTCCCTTGCCTGGATGCAGACGCGACTGCGGCGGCGGGACGGCGCCGAGCGCCTGGGTGCCGCCATGGCTTCCAGCGTCCCCTTGCGCGCCGAACGCCTTTGGGACGACGAATGCCGCGCGGCCATGCACGCCCTTTCCGAGGCCGACGGCCAAGTGCTTGCCTTGCGCCGGCTGCAGTCGGGCTTTGATGCGCTTGCCTCCCTCATCGGCCCGATCGCGGGGATCAGCGTCGGCGTCGCCGCGTGGTTGGCAGGCGTCCATGGCGAGGCGATGCTCCTGCCGATCGCGCTTGGATTTGCATGGCTCGCCCTTGGCGAGGCCATGAACGGCGCATCCCGAATTCTGGTCGCCAATTTGCGCCGAGACGCAGCCTGGGCCGAGCTCTGTCAGTGGAGACGAGATACGGAAAGCCCGCCAGTTCGTTCGAAGGGAGAAGCACCGCGCGAGCTTCGACACGAGGCCCTCCAGCGGATCTCTCCATCGGGCGCCCCGATCGGCCATGGACCAGTTGCGCTCCGTTTGAGACCCGGATTTCCGACGATCCTGGCCGGCAGCAGCGGCAGCGGCAAATCGAGCCTCCTGAAGCAGATCGCGGGCTGGATCGGCGACGACATATTCGATGGACCGGCAACAGGCCTGTCGGCACGGCAACGACGCGCGGTGACGACCCTCGTCCTGCACGACGCGGCGATCCTCGACGACACCGTCAGGGGCAATCTTTTCGATCCTGAAGGCGGCGACGAAACGATGTGGCAGGCGCTGGCGGCCGTCGAACTCGACGCGCGCATCCGCGATGCCGGCGGCCTCGATGCCTGGATAAGGCAGGATATGCTCTCGCTTGGCGAGGCGCAGCGGCTCAATCTGGCCCGCGCCTTCCTGGCGCGGACCCCGGTCGTGTTGCTCGATGAGCCGACCGAACACCTCGACACCGCACAGGGGCAGCGGATTCTGACCCGCCTTGCCGATCAGCTGAGCGACCGCATCGTCGTGATCTCCACCCATCGCCCGATCCGGCTGCGCAACAGCACCACTCTGGACCTGCAAGCATGACACCTGTCCCCAACCATCGTCTGATCGATACCAAGGTTCCGCGCTACACGAGTTATCCGACGGCGCCGCATTTCCATAACGGGATCACCTCGACAACGGTCACCGGCTGGATCGACGCAATCGCTGCCGATGAGGCAATTTCTCTCTATCTGCATATTCCCTTCTGCGACCGGCTATGCTGGTTCTGCGCATGCCATACGAAGCAGACGCTGCGATATGATCCCGTCGCCGATTATCTGGCGACGCTCCATGCGGAAATCGCCATGCTTGGCCGGCACCTCGCGGGCCGTGGTATCGTGCGTGCGATCCATCTCGGCGGCGGCTCGCCGACCATGATCAGGCCCGACGATCTGCAAGACCTGTTCCGGCAATTGCATGCCAGCGTCACGATCGCAGCGGATGCCAGTGTCAGCATCGAGATCGATCCGAACGATATGGACGAGGCGCGGCTGGATGCTTTGGCCAGGGTCGGAACGACGCGGGCAAGCCTTGGTATCCAGGACTTCGATCCCCATGTGCAGAAAGCCATCAATCGCGAGCAGAGTTTTGAGGCGACACGCCGCGTCATCGAGGGCCTGCGGGCTCGCGGCGTCGGCTCCGTCAATCTCGATCTGCTCTACGGCCTGCCGTTTCAGACGCTGGCAACGCTCGGCAAGACCATCGATCTGTCGCTGTCGTTGCGGCCGGATCGCATTGCGATTTTCGGCTATGCCCATGTGCCTTGGTTCAAGAAGCATCAGACGATGATCGACGAGGCTGCCCTACCCGGCCCCGGCATGCGGCTCGAACAGGCCGAGGGCGCGGCGACGCTTATCCGGGAGGCCGGTTATCATCCGATCGGCATCGATCACTTCGCTCTGCCGACGGATAGCCTTGCGATCGCGGCGCGCGAGGGCCGGCTGACGAGAAACTTTCAAGGCTATACGGACGACCATTGCGAAACGCTCATCGGTCTCGGCCCTTCGTCGATCAGCCGGTTTCGCCAGGGCTATGCACAAAATATGCCCTCGACCGCTGCCTACGGCCGATTGATCGAAGCCGGCAGCCTCGCTGTCGCTCGCGGTATTGCCTTCTCCCCGGACGATCGCCTGCGCGGCTGGGTCATCGAGCGCCTGATGTGCGATTTCGGCTTTTCCGCCAACGCCCTGCGCGACATGTTCGGCGAGAGCGCCGAACCGATCCTGCGCGAGGCGGCCCTGCTCGCGCAGGCATCGCCGCATGTCGTCGCGGATGGCGACCGCTTCTCCATCCGGCCGGAAAGCCAGCTGTTCGCCAGGTCGATCGCGGCCGAGTTCGACAGCTACCTGACGCTGAATAAGGCGCGGCATTCCGCAGCCATCTAGCCTCGTCCGGCCTCGGCTTTGCGCGTTCCTATGGTGAAGGGTGTCTAGAGCCGTTCAGCGTTTCACGGAATCGCTGAATAGCTCTATCCTATTGTTTTTACGCACTTCCAGACGGAAAACCGCTCCGCACTTTTCCTGGAATTGCTCTAGTCGAGAAGATCTCGAAGCCGCTGTGCCAGCTCGCGGGCCGTATAGGGCTTCTTCAGCCAGGTTCCGGATTGCGCGAGTTCTCGCCCGGCAATCGTTGGTTCCGCGTAGCCGGAGGTGAAGAGGATCTTGATGTCCGGCCGCGTTGCCCGGACGGTGTTGGCGAGTTCGTCACCCGCCATGCCGCCGGACATGACGATATCGGTAAACAGCAAGGCGACATCCGGGTTTTCGTCCAGCCGGTCGAGCGCGTCCTTGCCATTGGCCGCCTCGACGACCCGATAGCCGGCGTCGACAAGCCTGGACACGGCGACGCGACGCACGCGCGGATCGTCCTCGACGACGAGAATTTTCTCCGAACCGCCGGGAATAGACGGCTGGACGGGATTGCCTTGCTGCCGCTCGACGGTGCCGGCGTCCTCCCTTTGCGCGGCGGGGAGGAAAATGCGCACGCTCGTCCCCTGCCCGATCTCGCTGTAGAGCTGCACATGGCCGCCAGATTGCCGGGCAAAGCCATAGACCATGGACAGGCCAAGGCCGGTACCGGCGCCGACGCCCTTGGTGGTGAAGAAGGGTTCAAAGGCGCGCTGCTTGGTATCCGCCGACATGCCATGGCCGGTATCGGTCACCGCAATCAGCACGAACTCACCCGTGCGGACCTGCGGATACATCTGCGCATAGTCGACGTCGAGGTGGACCCGCGAAATCTCGATCGAGAGCTTTCCGCCGCGGTCCATGGCATCGCGCGCATTGAGAACGAGGTTCAACAGCGCATTCTGCAATTGCGACGCGTCGACCAGCGCCTCGTTGGCCGAACCCGCAACGACCGTACGGAACTCGATCGCCTCGCCCAGCGTCCGCCGCAGAAGATCGGAAAAACCCGCGACGAGCTGGCCGACATCGACGAGTTTCGGATTGAGGGGTTGCCGGCGCCCGAAGGCGAGCAACTGTCCGGTCAGCTTGGCGCCGTCTTCGGCCGCCTCCTGCGCCTCGCGCAACAGCAGCCGGAGCTTTTCGTCCTGGAGCTTGTTCTCGATCATTTCGAGGTTGCCGCTGATGACCGTGAGCAGGTTGTTGAAATCATGCGCCAGCCCGCCGGTGAGCTGCCCGATCGCCTCCATCTTTTGCGCCTGCCGCAGCTCTTCCTCGATCTTGTGCCGGCTGGTCAGATCGCGGATGAAGCCCGTGAAGATGCGCCCGCCCTTGGTGACCGCCTCGCCGACGGCAAGCTCCATGGGAAACAGCGAACCATCCTTGCGCTGTCCCGTCACCACCCGCCCGTAGCCGATGATGCGGCGCTCGCCGGTCGTCAGGTAACGCGAAATATAGCCGTCATGCGCATCGCGATCGGGCTGCGGCATCAGCATCTTCACGTTCTTTCCGCAAACTTCCGCGGTCGTATAGCCGAACAGCTTTTGCGCCGCGGCGCTGAAGGAGGAAATCGTGCCGGCCTCGTCGATGACGATCATCGACTCCGGCACGGTGTCGAGGATCGAGCGCAGAT
>JASGEG010000326.1:0-17056 GCA_047606605.1 Rhizobium sp. | reverse complement strand
TGATCTTACCTGCGTGTGATAATAGCAAAAAAACACAACCACGCAGCATCTATCTGATCGAACAGGTCGCAATTCGTACGACAAAGCCGCCTACCTTCCTTCCGCGCGGTCGCCCCTAGACCGATCCGGGAAGCTTCTCGCCGCCCGCCAGGACGCCGCGCATCAGCGATACCGCCTGCGGCCGCGCCGGGATGGCGGCGTGCAGGAGTAAGATCTTTCGAACATAATCCTCGCCGGCGGGAACGGGAACAATGGTCAGACCGTCCGCACTCAATCCCGGCCATGACGGTACCAGCGCATTGCCGAGACCTTGCGACACCAGGATGGCGATCGTCTCAAGCGCATCCAGGTCGCAGACGATATCCGGGAAGAGCTTCGAGGCCTCGAGATAGCGCGCCACCAGCCGCCCTCCCCATGAGGCGGGATCGTAGCGAATGAAGGATGCAGCGGCGATATGGCCGGCGATGTCGGTGCCACCGAGCTCCGCCTGCGTCAGATAAAGCAGCGGCTCCTGGCGCAGCACATGGCCGACCAGGGATTTCGGCAGGGCGAAAGGCGGCTCGACGAGGATCGCCATATCGAGTTCGCCGGCCAGGAGCTGTTCATAGAGGGCATGCGAGGCGCCGGGGACGAGCCGCAATCTGAGCTGCGGCGCCAGCCGCGCGGTCTCGCGTATGGCAGACGGCAACAGGCCGGTCAGCATCGTCGAGATCGCACCGATCCTCAATTCTCCCGCCAGTTCGCCGCCGACACTATCGTCCTTCAGACGCTCGGCCTCCCGCAGGATGAGCCGCGCGCGCGGCAAAAGCGCAAGGCATGTCTCCGTCGGGCGGACCGAATGAGCGCCGCGTGACAACAAGATGCAGTTGAGGCTGAGTTCCAGAGCCTGAATCCGTTGGCTGATCGCGGCAGGCGTCAGCTTCTCGCGCCGCGCCGCACCGGCGATCGAGCCGGTTTCGACAACGGCGATCAGGCTGCGAAGGAAGCGCGTATCCAACAGATATCCTTATGCTCTGCGAAAGAAAAAAGTAGTTTTTCTTTTCTTACGGCCGTCCTATGGAAGGGTCAATCCGAAGCGAGGAGCAAGCGATGAGATCTCTTTTCCATCTGGCCTATCATGTGACCGATCTGGATGCGGCGCGCGCCTTTTACGGCGGCATTCTCGGCTGCGAGGAAGGCCGTTCGACCGATACATGGGTCGATTTCGATTTCTTCGGCCATCAGATTTCGCTGCATCTCGGCAAGCCATTCGAGGTCACGCGGACCGGCAAGGTCGGCGACCATATGGTCATGATGCCGCATCTCGGCGTCGTGCTTGCGCTGGACGACTGGTTCGCCCTGGCCGACCGGCTTGAAAAAGGCGGCATTGCCTTCGATATTCCACCGGTCGTCCGCTTCGAGGGACAGCCCGGCGAGCAGCGCACCATGTTCTTCTTCGATCCGAGCGGCAATCCGATCGAGGTCAAGGGCTTCAAGGATTTCGACAGCGTCTTCGCGCATTAGAGCGTTTCAGCGCTTTAGGGAAACGCCGAAACATTCTAACCTTTTGTTTTGGCGCAATTCCAGGAAAACCGCTGCGCAGTTTTCCTGGAATTGCTTTGGGAGCCTTTGCGATGAGCAGACCGATTGCAATCGTGACCCGTCTGGATGCGGCGGAAGAAATGGAATGGCGGGACCGGATCGCGACGCTCCTGCCCGACGAGCGCATCATCCCCTTCCGGAACATGAGCGCTGACGACCGCAACGAGGCGGAAATCGCCATCGTTGCCAATCCAGACCCGGCCGATGTCGCAGCGCTGCCGCGGCTTGTCTGGATACACAGCCTGTGGGCGGGCGTGGAACGGCTGGTGTCCGAGCTCGGCGCGGGCGCGGCGCCGATCGTCCGGCTCGTCGATCCCGAACTGTCGCGGGTGATGGCAGAAGCCGTGCTCGCCTGGACCTATTATCTGCAGCGCGACATGCCGTTTTACCGCCGCCAGCAATCAGAAAATCTGTGGCAGCCGCTGCCTTACCGGCCGCCATCCACGGTCAGAATCGGCCTGCTGGGCCTTGGCGCCCTGGGGACGGCGGCGGCCAGGCGTCTGAGCCAGGCCGGTTTTCCCGTTTCGGGCTGGAGCAGATCGGCAAAGTCGATCGATGGCATCGACTGTCTTCATGGCGAGGGCGGACTGCGGCAGATCCTTGCTCAATCGGCTATCCTCGTCTGCCTGCTGCCGCTGACTACGGATACGTCCGGCCTGCTGAATGGCGAACGGCTGGGCTGGATGAAGCAGGGCGCCTCGCTGATCAATTTTGCCCGCGGCCGGATCATCGACACCCCGGCGCTTCTGGCCTGCCTCGACGAGGGCAGGCTCGCTCATGCCGTTCTCGACGTCTTCGAGCAGGAGCCGCTGCCTGAAAGCTCTCCGCTATGGCAGCATCGCGACATCACCATCCTGCCGCATATTTCCGCACCGACGGATCAGCAATCGGCAAGCAAGATCGTTGCCGACAATATCCGCTCCTATCGGCAGACAGGCGCCATTCCGCGTACCATCGATATCGCCCGCGGCTATTGATCGCTCATCCCGAAATACGGCGGGGCCATGCGGCATGTCCTGCCTGGACCATACGCCAATCTAACTATTGCGAGCGGACGACTGCGCCTGCAGCGACTTGAAATGCGCAATCATGCGGTCGGCATCCGCCCGCTGGCCGGTGAACAGTTCGAAGGCGCCGACGGCCTGGAAAACCGCCATGCCGCCGCCGTCCAGCACCTGGCAGCCCTTGTTTCGCGCCGCCTTGACGAGTTCGGTTTCAAGCGGAAAATAGACGATGTCGGCGACCCAGAAGCGGGCATCGATCAGCGCTTCATCGAGCGGCAAGCCGGGATGGCCAAGCATGCCTGTCGGCGTGGCGTGGACAAGGCCGGTCGCCTGCCGCAATGCGGTCGGCAAATCCTCGCCCACGACGAAGGTGCAATGCGGATGCGCCGCCTCGATCTGCGAGATCAGTGCCCTTACCCTGGCCGGATCGAGATCGTATATCTCGATGGACTTGGCGCCCAAGCCGGCAACGGCATGAGCAACCGCCACGCCCGCGCCGCCGGCGCCAAGCTGGACCACCTTTTCCAGCGATGCCCCCGGCAGGCCGCGGCGGAAGCTTTCGGCAAAACCCCACCAATCGGTATTGTGTCCGAAGCGGCGTCCGTTGCGCAGGACGATCGTATTGATCGAGCGAAGCACGGCGGCATCGGCGGATAGCTCGTCCACCAGATTCACGGCCGCCTGTTTGCAGGGATGGGTGATGTTGAGGCCGGCGAAACCGCGTTTCTCGGCATTGCCGATAAGTTCGGGAAGATCCGTCACGCTACGGCCGAGCGCCTGCAGGTCGATGATGTCGTAGGTATAGTCCAACCCGAGACAGGCACCTTCCTGCATATGCATGGCCGGCGAAAGAGAGCCGCCAATACCGGCCCCGATGAGGCCGACCTGCAGAACCCGCGGCGCGATCAATGCTTCCGACACAACTATCCTCCCTACTCTTTTCAGAGCCTCACCGAGGCAAAGAACGATGAAAGGTAAAATGTACGAACTAGTTCGTATTGTCAATTCACAGCATGGTGCAGCGATCGTTTCATTGCGAAGACAGGAGGTCAGCCAGCGGTCGCGGGCGTCTTCAAAAAAGCGATGATGGCGTCGCAGATCATCGTCCTGTGCCGCTGCTTGACGTCCGGCGCGGAAAGATCGCGGTCGAAAATGGCGCCGAACGTATGACGGTTGGACACGCGGAAGAAACATTGAGCGCTGATCATCATATGCAGGTCGATCGGATCGATCTCGCGCAGGAAACTGCCGTCCTCATGGCCGCGGCGCAGAATGTCGGAGATGATGTCGATGACGACGATGTTCATCTGCGAGAGAACGCTGGAGCGCTTCATATGCTCGGCGCGGTGAATGTTCTCGACGCTGACGAGCCTGACGAAGTCCGGATTCTGGTCGTCATGGTCGAACGTGCTTTCGATCAGCCGTCGCATCGCCTGAACGGGCGGCATGTTTTGCAGATCGAGCGCGCCTTCCAGGCTGCGGATCTTGGTATAGGCCTGCTCCAATACGGCAAGGTAGAGCCCTTCCTTGCCGCCGAAATAATAATAGATCATCCGCTTCGAGGTCTTGGTGCGCTCGGCGATCTCATCGACGCGGGCGCCGGCAAATCCGTAGGCGACGAACTCTTCCGAGGCTATGCGGAGAATATTCTCCTTGGTCGCGTCGGGATCATTCTTTCTGGACCGGCTGGCCACCTTCGTCGAAGGCTTGTTTTGCATGCTGGACTCGTCTCAAGGGGAATCGAAGCGTTCACACGAGTATCGCCAGCATTGCCGACCAGTCAAATGGGATAGGTTAGAGCTTCGGCATGCCCGCAGGCCTGAGATGCCGTCTCAAGGCGGCGATCCGGAAGATGGCGTTTGCCGCGCCATAGCCGCGATATCCGCTGCGCTGCACGATCTCGAAGAAAAACCCTTCGCCATAGGTCGGGCTGTACATCTGGAAATATTCCCCATGCTCGTCCTTGTCATACAGAATATTGCGGGACTTGAGACGGTCGGTGAATTCAGGATCGAGGCCGAAGCGTGCTTCCAGATCGTCATAGTAATTGGGGGAGATCGACAAGGTGACGAAGCCGTTGCGTTCGAGCGCGTCGGCCGTGGCAAAAATATCGTCCGTGGTGAAGGCCAGATGCTGTATCCCCGATCCGAGCGTCTCGGCGATGAAATGCCCGGCGAGCGTGTTGCGGTTTTCAGCACCGTTCAGGGTAATGCGCAAGGAGCCGGCGCTGTTTTCGATCACCTGGCTGCGCACGACGCCGGCGGGGTCGATGATGTCGACCATCGGCGTTTTGCGGGCATCGAGGATCGAAGTGTAGAACAGCAGCCACGTCAGCAATTCCTCGTAGCGCATCGTCTGCGCGACATGGTCGATCACCTTCAGGCCGGCGGGCTCGGCGCTTCCGGCGTCTTCGACGGCAACGAATTCCAGATCCCAGATGCGACCGAGCTCGGATGTCCGATCGAGGAAATAGATGAGGCCGCCGCCGACACCGTGAATGGCCGGCATTTCGATCTCGCCGGGGTCGAGCGGCTGCTGGAAGCGTTCGGCTCCGAGCGCGATTGCCCGCGCCAGCGCCTCTCCGGCATCCGTGACCCACAGCCCCATCGCATAGGCGGATTTTCCGTGGACGAGATGGGAGGCGCTGGCAAAACCCTTTTCTTCGGCATTGATGACGAGGTTGATCTCGCCCTGACGATAGAGGTCGACCTGCTTCGTCCTGTGGCGTCCCACCCGTTTGAAGCCGAGCGTCGCGATCAGGCCCGCAAGCTGCGACGCCTCCGTCTCGTCGACGGCAAATTCGATGAAGGCGACGCCCTCGACATCGGCCTTGGCCGGCATTGCCGGGACGGAGAGCGCGTTTTCGCCTTCCGTGCGGCTGACTTCGTCCCCCAGGTGGATGAGCGAGCGCCGGCCATCCACGGCGATCGCGGTCGGCGAGCCGCCGCGGAACTGGTCGTTGAAGATCTCGAGGGAGAGATAGCCGTCATAACCCGTCGCGGCGACGGCGCGCATGAAATCGAGGACGGGCAATTCGCCCTCGCCCGGCATATTGCGGAAATGCCGGCTCCAGTAGAGGAGGTCCATGTCGATCAGCGGCGCATCGGCAAGCTGGATGATGAAGATCTTTTCCTTCGGGATGGAGCGGATGGAATCGACGCTGATCTTGCGCGACAGCGTATGGAAACTGTCGAGGATCAGGCCGATATTGGGATGGTCGGCGCGGCGCACGATCTCCCAGGCGTCGCGATGGTCGTTGATGTGCCGTCCCCAGGCAAGCGCTTCGTAGCCGACCCTGAGACCGCGTTTGGCGGCACGTTCGCCGAGCTCATGGAAGTCGGCGGCCGCCCGGTCCAATCCACCCAGCGCCGCCGTCGAGACGTTGGAGCACACGAGCACCAGATCCGTGCCCATCTCCTGCATGATGTCGAACTTGCGCTCGGCGCGGTCGAAGGTGCGGCTGCGCAGCGGTTCCGGCATGCCTTCGAAATCGCGAAAGGGCTGGAACAGGGTGATCTCCAGCCCGTAGTCCCGGACGATCCGGCCGATGTCGCGCGGACTTTCATCGAAGGCGAGGAAATCGTTCTCGAAGATCTCCACGCCGTCGAAACCGGCTTTTGCAATCGCATCCAGCTTCTGCTTCAGGTCACCGCTGATCGATACAGTCGCAATCGAGGTCTTCATCTCAACTCCCGCTCCGGTAAACTGTCGCGGCTTGGATACGAATTCCGCCGCCTGCAAGGGGTGACGGCGCCGCTCCCGATCAGAGAGCGGCGCCGTCATGGCATTTAGATGGACTGCTTTCCAGCCGAGGCCGGTACACCCTGGCCCCTCTGTTTGCCGAGCTGCGCCATCGGCGTCTTGTAGGTCTCCAGCGCCGTGGCGGCGGAGATTGCCGCGATGACGGCGGTGATCGAGGTGAAGATGGCGACAGGCATCCAGCCGGTCGGGCCTTCCCCCAGCAGGGCCGCGCTGATGGTCGGAGCAAAGCCGCCGAGCGCAAAGCCGATCTGGGTGCCGATCGCCATGCCGGAAAGACGCACGCGCGTATCGAACATTTCGGCATAAAGGGCAGGCCAGACCCCGTTCGAGGCGCTGTAGACGATACCCGAAAGCAGGATGCCGAGGCCGAAGATCAGCGGCAGGTTTGCCTGGCTTATCGCCCAGATATAGGGCCAGATCAGCACGGCGCAGCCCAAAGCGCCGAAGATGAAGACCGGCTTGCGGCCGATCCGGTCCGCCAGCAGCGCCCAGAGCGGGATTGCCAGGAGTGCCGCGAGGTTTGCGAGCACCAGCACCGTCAGCATCAGTGATCGGTCGATATGCATGGTATTGACGGCATAGGACAGGGTGAAGACGCTGAAGATCGTGCTGACGACGGAAATCAGCGCCGCAAAGATGATGCGCACGACATCGGCCCAGTAATTGCTGAACAGCGTCACCAGCGGCACGCCTTCCACCTCGCCCTTCTTGGCTTCCTCGACGAAGGCGGGCGTTTCTGCAAGCGTCCGGCGCACCCAGAAACCGACGATGACGACGACGAAGCTCAAAAAGAAGGGGATGCGCCATCCCCAGGCAAGGAGATCCGCCTCCGACAATCTGGCGATGGGTATGAAGACGAGCGTCGCGAGGATCAGGCCGGTCTGGGTGCCACTGAGGGTGAAACTGGTGAAAAATGCCCGGCGATGTTCGGGCGCATGCTCGAGCGTCATGGAATTGGCGCCGGCCTGCTCGCCGGCGGCCGAAATCCCCTGCAGCAAGCGCGCGATGACCAGAAGGATCGGCGCGAGAACGCCGACATGATCATAGGTCGGCAGACATCCGATGATGAAGGTCGAAAAACCCATCAGAAGCAGGGTGAAGGTCAGGACCTTCTTGCGGCCGAACTTGTCGCCGATATGCCCGAGCGCAATGGCGCCGAGCGGACGGGTGATATAGGCAACGCCGAAGGTCGCGAACGAGGCCATGGCGGCAGCCTGCGGGTTTGCAGCGGAAAAGAAGATCTTCGGAAAGATCAGCGCCGCTGCCGTGCCGTAAACGAAAAAGTCGTAATATTCCACCGCGCTGCCCAGCCAGCTCGCAAGCGCGGCCCGCTTCGGTGTCCGTGTTCCCATTGATGTCTGCATGACCTCTCCTCCCGATGGTCTCTCGAATGATCCGCCCTGCTGAGCAAACCGGCGGCGAATTGGGGGATTGGCATTCGATGTCGGCCCTTCAACGCGAGACCGGCCATCGATCCATCTCCTCCCAAGCTCCCGCGACAATAATGTACGAACTAGTTAGTATTGTAAACTCTCAATTTGCGCAGCCCTGCCGCAAGCGCTCCTCGTGGGATCGAGGTTGCGGCGGTCCCCAGCTGGCATCATGTCTGGAACGGATCTTGCGTGGTTAGCGGCAATCTAACGATTCGGAGAGCATGCGTCATGAAATGGCACACTTCGCATCAGTTTCCCGCGCTGCGGCTCGTCGTGCATGGCCGGAAAAAATACAAGCTTATCAGATCTGTCCGGGATGCGGCGATGACGCTGATTTCGGATTGGCCGAGCGATGATGGCGAGGAATATGTGGTGGCTGTCAGAACCTGTCTGGACGCCTTGCACAATGTCGTTCCTCCCGAAGCCGTCCGCGAGGCCCTGATCCGCGCCGCCGACGAAGAGAGGATTTCGCATATTTCGATCGTCAGCTGAGGGTGCGAGGGCACGCGCCGGACCATCCCGCCAGCATCGCGCAACAGCCGCACCTCTTGTTCTTTCCAGCATGCTCATAGACCAGCGGCCGGAATTTTGTGGTCGCCACATTGCCGCCTTCCCTCGGAGAACTTTTCTTTCGATCGCATTCTTTTGGAATGGCGTTTCTCTCAACCCCAATAAATCCATATATTTTATGAGGAATAAACACGGAGAGGGTCCTTCCATGACACAACAAGACAGGTTCGGCTTTGGCCGCCGGGAAATCCTGAAGCTCGCGGCCGTCACCGGCGCGACATTCGCCGGCGCCGGCCTTTTCGCCAGCCAGGCAGCCGCCACCGACGATGGCCTGTCGCTGAAGGGCAAGCGCATTGCCATCAGCGCCACCGGCACCGATCACTATTTCGATCTTCAGGCCTATAATGCCCAGATCGCCGAGGTCAAACGCCTGGGTGGCGAGCCGATCGCCGTCGATGCCGGCCGCAATGACGGCAAGCTGGTCTCGCAGCTTCAGACGCTGATCGCGCAAAGGCCTGACGTCATCGTGCAGATCCTCGGCACGCTCAGCGTCATCGATCCCTGGCTGAAGAAGGCGCGCGATGCCGGCATTCCGGTGCTGACCGTGGACGTCGGCTCGACCAATTCGATCAACAACACGACCTCGGACAATTGGGGCATCGGCAAGGATCTGGCTCTTCAGCTCGTCTCCGACATCGGCGGCGAGGGCAATATCCTCGTCTTCAACGGCTTTTACGGCGTCACCCCTTGCGCGATCCGCTACGACCAGCTCGTCAACGTCATCAAATATTTCCCCAAGGTGAAGATCATTCAGCCGGAACTGCGCGACGTGATTCCGAACACCGTCCAGGACGCCTTTGCCCAGGTCACGGCGCTGCTGAACAAATATCCCGAGAAGGGCTCGATCAAGGCGATCTGGTCGGCCTGGGACATCCCGCAGCTCGGTGCGACGCAGGCTCTTGCGGCGGCCGGCCGCACCGAAATCCGCACCTACGGCGTCGACGGAAGCCCCGAGGTTCTGCAACTGGTCGCCGATCCGAATTCGCCGGCGGGCGCCGATGCCGCGCAGCAGCCGGCCGAAATCGGCCGCACGGCGATCCGCAACGTCGCCAAGCTTCTGGGCGGGCAGACCCTGCCGCGCGAAACCTATGTGCCGGCGCTTCTCGCCAACAAGGCCAATGTCGCCGAAGTCGTCAAGAAACTCGGCATCGGCTGACCTGCCATTGGCGAGGCGGCAATCGCCTCGCCAAAGCCTTGATCGGAGCCCCTCATGACGGCATCTTCGCCCTCGGCGCCTGCACACTCGGATGAGCATGTCATTCGCTTCGACAGGGTCGTCAAACATTTCGGCGGCGCGCAGGCGCTCGCCGGCGCATCGCTTGCCGTGCGCCGCGGCAGCGTCCACGGTCTCGTTGGCCAGAACGGCGCCGGCAAATCGACGCTGATCAAGCTGCTTGCCGGCCTGCACAAACCAGATGAAGGCCGGATCGACATCGAAGGACACTCCTTCGATCATCTGACGCCGCATCTCGCCGAAGAACTCGGCATCCATTTCATCCACCAGGACCGGTTGCTGGTGCCGACCTTTACCGTTGGGGAAGCGCTGTTCCTGGGCCGCGAGCCGCGCATCGGCCGCACGCCCTTTCTCGACCGCCGCCGCGTGCAGCGGCGTGCCGGCGACCTGCTTGCCAACTATTTCGGGATCAATCTGCCCAGCAAGGCGCTGATCAGCGAGCTGTCCACGGCTGAAAAGCAGATCGTGCAGATCACCCGCGCACTGCTGAACCAGCCGAAGGTGCTGGTCTTCGACGAACCGACGGCGGCGCTGATCCGGCGCGAGGCCGATATCCTCTTCCGCCTGATCCGGCGCCTTCGCGACGAAGGCGTAACCATCATCTACATCTCGCACTATCTCAACGAGATCGAGGAGCTTTGCGACCATCTCACCGTCATGCGCAACGGTCTCGACGTCGCCTCGCTGCCGGTCGCCGAGACATCGGCCGGGGCGATCGCACGCCTGATGGTCGAGCGCGACATCGCCGACATGTTCCCCAAGCGCCGGATCGAACTCGGCGAGGAAATCCTCAAGGTCGAGGGGCTGACGGCACAGAACCGCTTCACCGACATCAATTTCACCCTTCGTCGCGGCGAGGTGCTCGGCATCACCGGCCTGCTCGGCTCCGGCGCCAAGGATCTGGTTCGAACGCTTTTCGGCCTGGAGAAAACCGCCTCCGGCCACATCGAGGTCGCCGGCAAAGCGGCGCGCAGCGTCAGCCCCACGCAGGCTGTGGAACGGCAGATCGCGCTGGTGCCGGAGGACCGGCGTGGCCACGGCGTCGCGCTCGATCTCAACCTTGCCGAAAACATCACCCTGTCGAGCCTTGTCCGCTACACGCGCTTCGGCTTCCTGAACCGCAGGCGCGAGGGCCGCGACACCGACGATCTCATCAAGCGCCTTCAGATCAAGTCGGCCGGACGCGAAGCCCTGGTGCGCACGCTGTCGGGCGGCAATCAGCAGAAGGTGGCGATTGCCAAATGGCTGAGCCGCCATTCGGAAATCTATCTGCTCGACGAGCCCACGGTCGGCGTCGACATCGGCTCCAAGGTGGAGATCTACACGCTGATCGGCGAGCTTGCCGCCCGCGGCGCCGGCATCATCGTGCTGTCCTCGGACCTGCCCGAACTGATCGGCATCACCGATCGCATTCTCGTGCTGTTCCGCGGCCGCGTAAGCCGCGAGTTCGTCTCGTCGGAAACCACAACGGACGAGGTGCTGGCGGAATCGTCCGGCGCCTCACAAGGATTGCGCCATGTCGGCTGACATTCAATACGCCCCCGTCACCGACTTCGGCGCTGCACGAACGACGCACCGTGCGGGCGGGAACATAGCCGCGACGATCTTGCGGTTCGGTTCGCTGATTACCTTTGCCTTGATCCTCGTCGTCTTCTCGCTGACGGCGCCCTATTTCCTCACGCTCGGCAATATCGGCAATGTGCTCGGCCAGTCCGCCATTTCCGGCGTGCTGGCGATCGGGCTGACGATCGTGCTCATCGCCGGCGGCGCCAATGTCGTCACCGGCGGCATCGACCTGTCGCTTGCCGCCAATATGGGCCTCAGCGCCGCCGTCTATGCAACGCTGACGCAACTCGGCCAGGGTGACACCGTGGCGATCGTCGCGACGCTGCTGACGGGTCTTGCGATTGGCGCGGTCAATGCCGCGGCCGTCGTGCTCGCCGGCATCGTGCCGCTGCTGGCCACGCTCGCCGTCATGAATATCGTTGCCGGCCTCGAGCTGGTGCTGACGCAGAATACGGTGCTGCCGGCCTCCACCGATGTCCTGACACTGCTGTCGGCCTCCGACAGTTTCGGCGTTCCGGTCCTGGCCTATGTGCTCCTCGGCTTTGCGGCGATCGTGACGGCCATCGTGCAATATACGCCGCTCGGCCTCAGGCTCTATGCCGTTGGCGAGTTTCCGGATGCGGCGCGTGCTGCGGGTCTGCCGATCAAGCGCCTGCTTGCCGGCGCCTTCCTTGCCAGCGGCCTTTGCGGCGGCATTGCCGGCATCCTGTCGGTATCCTATCTCAGCGGCAGCACCACCGGCTCCGGCGAGATGCTGCTGCCCGTGGTTGCCGCCGCCCTGCTCGGCTCGGTCTTTTCAAGGCGGCTGGTGCCGACGATCGCCGGCGCGCTGCTTTCCACCCTGCTCGTCGGCTTCCTCGTCAACGGCTTTCAGCTTCTCAACCTGCCAAGCACGCTGGTCAACGGCATTCAGGGCCTCCTCATCCTGATCGTCGTTTCCGCCACGACCCTGTTGCGCAAGCGGGAGATCTGAGCATGTCGCCGTCGAATTCCACCGTCCCATCGCAGGCCTGGCAGCGTCGCGCCGTGGCGATCCTGGCGCGATACGGCCTGATTCTGGCGCTCCTGTTCGTCTTTGCGATCTTCTCAGCCGCGACGCCGACCTTCCTGACGCCGGGCAACCTGCAAAGCATTCTCGTCAACAATTTCACGCTGCTCGCCATCGTCTCGATCGCCATGACCTTCGCGGTCTCGTCAGGAGGGATCGACCTTTCGGTGGGAACGGCGGTCGATTTCGCAAGCTTCGCCTTCGTCTCGCTGGTGCTTGCCGGCCAGCCGGTGGCGCTTGCGGTCCTGGCGGGACTGGCTGCCGGTGCTGCGGTCGGCGCCTTCAATGCGATCCTGATTTCGGGGATCGGTGTCTCGCCGTTCCTTGCAACCCTCGGCACGCTTTTCATCGGCCGCAGCGTCCAGCAGCTTCTGACCAATGGCGGCAATCCGGTCTACCTGCCGCCGAGCGGCGTACCGGACGCCTTTCGCTTCCTCGGCCACGGCACGATCGCCGGCATTCCCGTGCCGCTTATCATCGCGATCATCATCATAGCAGCCGCCGCCACGCTCTTTGCGCGCACGCGCTTCGGCCGCGTGGTGCTGTCGATCGGCATCCAGCCGAGCGTCGTGCGCTATTCCGGCATCCGGCTGCGCGGCCATGTCGCCGTGACCTTCGTCCTCGTCGGCCTCATCGCCGCCATTGCCGGCCTGATCCTGACGGCGACGGTCACGGTCTATATCCCGTTTTCGGGCAACGCCTTTCTCTTGAACGCCATCGGCGCGACCTTCATCGGCACGACGCTTTCGCCACTCGGCCGGCCGAATGTCGCCGGAACGGTGCTCGGCGTGCTTTTGCTCAGCATCGTCGCCAATGGCCTGCTGCTGACGGGCCTGAACTTCTACTGGCAGCAGGTCGGCACGGGCGTGTTGATCTTCGCCGTGCTCGCCTTCAGCTTCCTCAACCGGAAGGCCGGCAACGGATGATCGCTAAATAATTCGACAGCGCGCTTTGCCGCCAATGGTCACACTGCCTCATCGAAACAACCTCGATGGAGACGACAATGACCACGAATGCCATTCCCGCATCCTTTCGCCGCCCTGAGTTGACAGCCTATCCGACCGTGCGGCGGCGGCTTGCCATCTCGATCTGGATCGCCGCCAAGCTGAGGGCGCGCAGCAACCGCAATGCCCTGCTGGAACTGTCCGATGACCAGTTGAAGGATATCGGGCTGTCGCGCGGGCAGGCCTATAGCCATGAGCATATCTACACACGCTACAGGTAAGCGTGCTAGAACATCACGGGTTGCGGATGCATCCGCACGGCTGATATCGGACTATACCATGTCGGGCTTTTCAATCGATCTCCTGCTCAAGACGAAGACGGTCACGATCAGGGATGTCGTCTGCGACGGTGCATGCCGGCACAAAAGTGCCGAGGAATGCGCGCGCTCGACCAGCCTTGTCTATCCCTATCGCGGGGTCTTCCTGCGCCATGTCGGGCGCAGGGACGTGGTGGCCGAGGCAAATCAGGTCGTCTTCTTCAACGGCGGGCAAGACTATACGATCAGCCATCCGGTCGAGGGCGGCGATGCCTGCATCGATTTAGCCATCGACGAGGCCTTGCTTGAAGAACTGGCACCGAAAGAACAGGCGCAGACGGCCGATGCGTTGATCTTTCGCCGCCAGCGCCGTCGGATCGATCCGCGCGCGCAGGCTCTGCTTGCCTTGCTGAGACATGGTCTGAGGCGCGGCGCCGCCGAGACGCTCGAGGCGGAAACCCTTGCACTGACCCTGGTGCGGCGCTCGCTCGGCGAGCGGACCTCGCATACCGCAGGCGCGACGACAGGGCGGCAGAAACTGGTCGATCGCGCCAAGCTGGTGCTGTCTTCCGATCTCGCCCGCCGCTGGACGCTCGCCGATATAGCCAGCGATGTCGGCGTCTCCCCGGTTTACCTCACGCAGGTTTTCCAGCAGGTGGAAGGCATTCCGCTCTATCGCTACCAGCTGCGCCTCAGATTGGCGCGAGCGCTCGACCTGCTCGGCGACTATGACGATCTGACCGCCCTCGGCCTGGATCTCGGCTTTTCAAGCCACAGCCATTTCAGCGCGGCGTTCAAACAGGCCTATGACCGCACGCCGGCCGAATTCCAGCGGCTCGCCCATCTGCGCGCGAAATAGATCGCTAAAGATTTCGACAGCGGCAATGCCGGCGAGATGATTTCCTGGCGTCATCCCCAAAACGGGGAGATCGAACGGAGGAACAGCAATGACCCAACGCACTTGCGCGGCCTGCGATTGCGAACTCGACGCCCAGTCCATCAAGGTCAAGCTCGGCGGCAAGACCGTCGAGGTCTGCTGCGAGGAATGCGCTCAGGCGCTGAAGGAAGCGGACACCGCCATGGCGGCAACACCGACGGGCGAAAGTTGAAAACCATCCGCCGCGGCATTCACCTGTCGCGGCGGATGCATCTGCGTCGCACGACCGATATAGACGTGCGTGAAATATCGCCGGCACGCTCCTATTATCGTGAATTTTATTCGGCGGGGACCAAATCGAGCCGAACACGGCGGCCCAGGGCGGAAGCGTAACGTGTAACCAGATCAAAGCTCGGCATATGATGAGCATTCTCCAGTCGGGCGACAACAGATTGCGTCGTCCCCATCCGTTCCGCGATTTGCTCCTGCGTCAAACCTGCCTCGTGCCTTGCCTCCACCATTGCGCCAACAAGCGCATAAACCGGCCCCAATCGATCATATTCAGACTTTACGTCTGGATGAGTTAGAAGCCGCTCTTTAAGTTTTGCGAGACTGGTCATCCTTTGATCTCCTTCGCCCTCTGTTCAGCCAATTCGAGAGCCGCTTTCGGTGTCTTTTGAGTTTTCTTCACGAAAGCATGGACGACGATAATACGTCGGCCAACGGCAGCAATGTAGATGGCTCGACCAATGCCGTCACAGCCACCGAAGCGCATCTCCCACAGCTTGCCACGCAGATGCTTGACATGCGGCTCCCTAATCCGCTCGAGTCCAACGGCTTCGATACGCTCGGCCAGTCGCAAGAATGCCGCCTGCATATCGCTCGGCATGGACGCAATTTCATTATCGACTGAGACGTCAAGAGTTTCCACCGTCCAGGTCACGGCACTAGACCGGTCACGCTTTCAAAGCTCATCATCACCATGCTCTTCGGATACGGCCTACAAATATAGCATAATTGCGATATTTTCAAGTTCGACAAAACACTAAAGCTCCGGTCCTATTTACTGGCGCAAATGGCGTAGCGGTGCTGGGCGGCGCGTTCCAGACCCTTGAGGAAATCGAAATTCTTGCGCTGCGTGCGATGGATGGCGCTCATGTCCGTGTCGATGACGACGGATGCGAACCCCGCCTCCCGCAGCAGGGCAGCGACCGCTTCCGCACGAGCGCCGTCGGCGAAATAGACGCGGGAAAGAATGCTACGGTGGGTTTCGGCCAGATCGGCTGCCGGCCCGTTTTGCGGACCTCCACTCTTCCTGCCGAAACGCGCGAGGAAAGCGGCGAGCCTGCCCGCGATCTTCGCCACCAGAGTCGGATTGACGAAATCGCCATCAACGACCAACAGCTTGCCGCCCGGCTTCAATACACGGTGCCATTCCCGGAAAGCGGCAAGCGGATCGACCAGCGTCCAGACCAGATGCCGGTTGACGACAACATCATACGCACCATCCGGCTCCATGGTGTTTTCGGCATCGCCCATCAGGAAACGGATCGAGCGACCCCGCGCCTTCGCCTTGGCGCGCGCCCGCTCCAGCATCGGCTCGGCCCAGTCCATGCCGGTGACCTTGTAGCCGAGATCGTCAAGCAGGTGCGAGACCACCGCCGTGCCACAGGCAAGATCCAAAGCCGCGCGTCCCCTGCCCTCTCCGATATGACGCCGGAACAGCGCATGCCATGCGGCCCGCTCCTCCTCGGAGAAGATCTCATGGCCGGGCTGACTGTCGAAGGTCTCGGCCCGGATCGACCAATAGGCTTTTATCTCGTCGCGCAGATCATGATTGGAGCGCAGGTTAATGGTTTGCATGTCCTAATTTCTTTCCAGCGGCACAGCTCAAAATAGAAATCTTCTAAAAGATAATTCTTGACTGTAAAAGTCATAAAAACATAAATCGCGCCCAAATCTATTGCTCAGGCCAAATTTATCACTCAGGAGAGGCAAGTGTTCAACATCCATAAAGTGGCTTCGGTCACCATGCTCGTGCTCGGTCTCTTGACCGGCATGGCTATCGCCGGAGAAAAGGTCACCGTCAAGGATATCACCGGGCGCGACGTCCAGGTCAGCGTTCCCGTCGAGCGCGTCATTCTCGGCGAGGGACGCCAGATCTACTTTACCGCGGCCTTGGATACCGATGCCCCGTTCAAGCGCATCGTCGGCTGGCGCGACGATTTCAAGAAGGCCGACCTCGACGGCTACAATGCCTATCTCGAGAAATATCCTGAGATGGAGAAAATCCCGACCTTCGGCGGCATGAAGGACGGCACCTTCGATATCGAGCAGGCGGTGACGCTGAAGCCCGACGTCATCATCATGAACATCGACGCCAAGTCCGCGACCGAAGAAAGCGGCTATATCGACAAGCTCGCCAAGGTCGGCATTCCGCTTGTCTATGTCGACTTCCGTGAAAAGGCGATGGAAAACACCACGCCCTCCATGCGCCTGATCGGCAAGCTGTTCGGCAAGGAAGCGCGCGCCGAGGAATTCGTGAAATTCCACGACCAGCAGCTCGCCCGCGTCACCGACGTGCTCGCCAAGGCCGGCGACATCAAGAAGCCACTGGTCTTCATCGAGCGCGCCGGCGGCTACAGCGACGATTGCTGCATGTCCTTCGGCAACGAGAATTTCGGCCGTATGGTCGAGATGGCCGGCGGCGTCAACCTTGC
>JASGEG010000325.1:0-6332 GCA_047606605.1 Rhizobium sp. | reverse complement strand
TCATGACGGATGCGGAACTCAAACTCTGGAACGAGTTGCGCGCCCACCGCCTCATGGGCCTCGGCTTCCGGCGCCAGTTGCCGATCGCCGGATACATTGTCGACTTCGCCTGCCCGGCCGAGAAGCTTATCGTCGAGGTTGACGGTTCTCAGCACGCCAATGAGCCTGACCAGGCCTACGACCGCGAGCGCACCCGTCGCCTCAAAGCCGATGGCTGGACCGTGCTCCGATTCTGGAATGATGATGTCCTGAAGGATATCGACAATGTCTGCATGCATATCCTTATCGTTCTGGGAAAGGATAGATCATGAGCGTCTCGACCCATACCGGCGGCTGCCAATGCGGTGCAATCCGTTTCCGTGTCCGCGGCGAGCTCAAGGACGCGTCGATCTGTCATTGCCGCATGTGCCAAAAGGCCTTCGGCGCCTATTATGCGCCACTGGTCTCGACGCGTGGCGCCGAGATCACATGGACGCGCGGCGAACGCAAAACGTTCCAGTCGTCCAACTACGTCAAGCGCGGCTTCTGCGGGGATTGCGGCACGCCGCTGACCTACGAGGCGCCGGATGGCATCGCGGTTGCGGCCGGCGCCTTCGACGATCCGTCGACGCTGCCGCCGGTCGTGCAATATGGCACCGAGGGCAAGATCGGCTTCGTCGATGGGCTGCATCTGCTGCCCGGTCACCGGACGGAAGAGGATGCGGAACAGGCGCCCTTCGTGCTGGAACTCGTGTCCTATCAGCATCCCGATCACGATACGGCGGCATGGCCACCGGAGAGAGCGCAATGACGAAGGCGGCGGGACATAGCGGTGGATGCCAGTGCGGCGCGGTTCGCTATCGAGCCGCCGGCGCGCTCGGCTATCCGCATCTCTGCCATTGCCGCATGTGCCAGAAGGCATCCGGCAACTACGCCCTGCCGCTGGGCAGCGCCAAGCGCGCGGAGTTCGAGCTGACGCGCGGCAAGCCATCCTGGTTTCATTCGTCCGATCTCGTGCGCCGCGGCTTTTGCGGCGTCTGCGGCACGCCGTTGTTCTATGATATTCCCGGCTCGGATTCCATCAATGTCACGCTCGGCTCGCTGGATGAGCCGATGGCGGTCAGGCCCGTCGCGCAATCGAATCTCGCGGCAAAGATGCCCCGGTTCCATGCGCTTGATGGCTTGCCGGTGGAGCCGGACGAGGACGGTTCCGACCGCGACCTGGCGATCCGCGCGTCCAACCATCAGCATCCCGATCACGATACCCCAGATTGGCCACAGGAGAAGAGCGATGACTGAAGTCACCAGAAGCGGCGGATGCCAGTGCGGCGCGGTGCGGTTCCGCATTCACGGCCAGCTCGGCCGTCCCTCGATCTGCCATTGCCGCATGTGCCAGAAACAGTTCGGCAGCTTCTTCTCCGCCCTGGTGACGGTGCCGAAGGACGGCCTGGACTGGACGCGCGGCGGGCCGACCTATTTCCAGTCGTCGGTCAACATCGAACGCGGCTTCTGCAAGAATTGCGGCACGCCGCTGACCTACCGCCATCCCGGCGGCGTGGAGATTGCCATCGGCGCCTTCGATGAGCGCGACGATCTGGCGCCGCAGATCCAGGTGAACCATGCCTCTCGCCTGCCCTGGGTCGACACGATCTTCCAGCAGCCGGTGCATCAGGACCCGGATTTCTATGCCCGGCAGGAGCAGATCATCTCCTTCCAGCATCCCGATCACGACACCGACGTCTGGCCGGCGGAAGGGCTGAAAATATGACGGAGGCACTGCGCACACTCTATCCGGAAATCGAACCCTACGCCTCGGGCCATCTCGACGTCGGCGACGGCCATGTCATCTCTTGGGAACGCGTGGGCACGCCCGGCGCCAAACCGGCCGTCTTCCTGCACGGCGGCCCCGGCGGCGGCATCTCGCCGAGCCATCGGCGCCTGTTCGATCCGTCGCTCTACGACGTGACGCTGTTCGACCAGCGCGGCTGTGGCCGCTCGACCCCGCATGCCGGGCTGGACGCCAACACCACCTGGCATCTGGTCGCCGATATCGAGCGGCTGCGCGAGATGGCCGGCGCGGAGAAATGGCTGGTCTTCGGCGGTTCCTGGGGCTCGACGCTGGCGCTCGCCTATGCCGAGACCCATCCCGAACACGTCTCGGAACTCGTGGTGCGCGGCATCTACACGCTGACCAGGGCCGAGCTCGACTGGTATTATCAGTTCGGCGTCTCCGAAATGTTTCCGGAGAAATGGGAGCGCTTCGTGGCGCCGATCCCGCCGGAAGAGCGCCATGCGATGATGGCGGCCTATCACCGGCGGCTGACGCATGAGGACAAGGCCGTTCGTCTGGAGGCCGCCAAGGCCTGGGCGATCTGGGAAGGCGAGACCATCACCCTGCTGCCGGACGCGGCAACCAGCACGCCCTTCGAAGACGCGGAATACGCGCATGCCTTCGCCCGCATCGAGAACCATTTCTTCGTCAATGCCGGCTGGATGGAGGAAGGTCAGCTCCTGCGCGACGCCCACAGGCTGAAGGACATTCCCGGCAGCATCGTCCATGGCCGCTACGACATGCCCTGCCCGGCGAAATATGCCTGGGCGCTGCACAAGGCCTGGCCGAAGGCGGAGTTCCATCTGATCGAGGGCGCCGGCCATGCCTATTCCGAGCCGGGCATCCTCGATCAATTGATCCGCGCGACGGATAAGTTTGCCGGGAAAGTGTAATGCCGAGTAAAGCCCCTCACCCCATTGATCGGAGAGGGCGCAACTGAGCAAGAAGAACCGGTTCGCCGGAGGAAACAGTATGACACGCGAGAAGATCTACCTATTCGACACGACGCTCCGCGACGGGCAGCAGACGCCCGGCATCGACTTTTCGGTCGAGGACAAGATTGCCATCGCGACCATGCTGGACGAGTTCGGCCTCGACTATGTCGAGGGCGGCTATCCCGGCGCCAATCCGACCGATACGGCCTTCTTCAGCGAGAAGCGGACGCAGGCGGCCTCCTTCGTCGCCTTCGGCATGACCAAGCGCGCCGGCGTTTCCGCCTCCAACGATCCGGGCCTTGCAAGCCTCATCCAGGCCAAGGCCGACGCCATCTGTTTCGTCGCCAAGAGCTGGGACTATCACGTCAAGGTGGCGCTCGGCTGCACCAACGAGGAAAATCTCGAAAGCATTGCCGAGAGCGTCAAGGCCGCGATCGGCGCCGGCAAGGAGGCGCTCGTCGATTGCGAACATTTCTTCGACGGCTACAAGGCCAATCCGACCTATGCGCTCGCCTGCGCCAAGACGGCCTATGAGGCCGGCGCGCGCTGGGTGGTGCTTTGCGACACCAATGGCGGCACGCAGCCGCCGGAGGTGCGCGCCATCGTCGAGGCTGTCATCGCCGAGGGCGTTCCGGGGCACTGTCTTGGCATCCATGCCCATAACGACACCGGCCAGGCGGTCGCCAATTCGCTTGCCGCGGTCGAAGCCGGCGTGCGGCAGATCCAGGGTACGCTCAACGGCATCGGCGAGCGCTGCGGCAATGCCAATCTGATCACGCTGATTCCGACGCTGGCGCTGAAGAGAACCTATAGCGAGCGTTTCGAAACCACGATCGATGGCGAACGGCTGCTGGGCCTGACCCGGCTGTCCCACGCATTCGACGAATTGCTGAACCGCTCGCCGGACCATCAGGCGCCCTATGTCGGCGCTTCCGCCTTCGCCACCAAGGCCGGCATCCATGCCTCCGCACTGCTGAAAGACCCGCGCACCTACGAGCATGTGCCGCCGGAAAGCGTCGGCAACTTCCGCAAGGTCATGGTCTCGGACCAGGGCGGCAAGTCGAATTTCATCAATGCGCTGAAGCGGCGCGGCATCGAGGTCGGCAAGGACGATCCGAAGCTCGACCAGCTCATCCAGATCGTCAAGGAACGGGAAGCCACGGGCTATGCCTATGAAGGCGCCGACGCCAGCTTCGAGCTGCTGGCCCGTCGCACACTCGGCACCATCCCGGAATTCTTCGCGGTCGATGGCTTCCGCGTCATGGTCGAGTGCCGTTTCGATTCGCACGGCCGGGTGAAAATCGTCTCCGAGGCGGTGGTCAAGATCATCATCGACGGCCAGACCGTCATGTCGGTCGCCGAGGGCGACGGCCCGGTCAACGCGCTCGATCTGGCGCTGCGCAAGGATTTCGGCAAATACCAGCACGAGATCGACGATCTGGAACTGGCCGACTTCAAGGTGCGTATCCTCAATGGCGGCACGGAGGCCATAACCCGCGTCCTGATCGAATCCACCGACAGCAGCGGCGTGCGCTGGTGGACGGTCGGCGTCTCGGAGAACATCATCGATGCGTCGTTCCAGGCGCTGATGGATTCCGTCATCTACAAGCTGATGAAGAACCGGCATATGGCGGGCAAGATCGCGGCGGAATAGAGCATGGTTGCGACGGAACGGCTCCTGCCGCAGCTTGAAGCTTTTTCAAGTGCATTATCTGAGGTCTAATATTACCAACGCACGGACCACGTATGGCAGCGACAACGGAATTTCTATTATCGAAACAGCGTCTTCGTGACGCTATTGATTTCTTGTATTCCGAGGGATGTCATGTCGTGCGTACTGGCGATGAGAAAAGTGCTGACAAGACCGTATCTGGTCTCAACAATGCCTTGATCGATTTAGAGAAAGGCTCAGTTTCCTTCTATTTAAAACATCCGTCTTTCGCCGATGACGACTTTATAATTAAAGAAATCGATAATACCCATATGGGAAAGATATTCTCTGTGAGCATCCTTGATGGCAAGGGCCACTTAAGGCTATCGGCACATAGACAAAGTTGCTTTGAAAGAGATACTTTTGGGGTTGAGATAGGATATATTAGCTTCTTTACCAAAATCGACGGCACCTATATTGACCCGTCGCCAGAGCTAAAAGCCTTCTACAACAAGCTTTCCAAGTTTCTGAAAACAAAAACGCGGAGAGTAGAAATCATCCCTGGGAGAGGGATCTGGTTCGAGAACGCCATTTTAGAGGACGAACCGTCCGCAGCTCAAATCATTCAAGCGCAATGGCGCGCGAATACGGCCTAATAGCCGACTGGCATTTACGTTTGAAATTCGCCACCGCTCGCAAGATATCAAAAACCTTGACCATGCCGTCAAGGAAATGAATTGGCCCCGCACGACGCTTTGGAGTAATCCCGTCCTCAATAAGAATAGCATGACGGGAAACACCAATGGCTACCGACACGGCCGCATCTGACGTCAAGAACGAGGACAGCCTGCGCGGCTTCGGCTTTGCGCTGACGGCCTACCTCTTCTGGGGTGTCCTGCCGCTCTACATGAAGACCCTGGCACATATCCCCGCCACGGAGATCGTCGCCCACCGCATTTTATGGTCCGTACCGGTTGCCGGCGTCGTGCTTCTGGCGCTCGGCCGCATGGGCGATATCAAGGCGGCGCTCAGCAGTCCACGCACGGTCGCCATGGTGTCGCTGACGGCGACGCTGGTGACCATCAACTGGGGAACCTATGTCTGGGCGATCGGTGCCGGGCATTCACTCGACGCAGCGCTCGGCTATTTCATCAATCCGCTGTTCAGTATCGCGCTCGGGGCCTTGCTGTTGAAGGAGAAGCTAGCTCCGGTGCAGATCGTGGCGATCTGCCTTGCTGCGACAGCAGTGATCATTCTGACCATCGAGGCCGGCACCGTACCTTGGGTGGCGCTGACGCTGACCTTGTCCTGGGGCTTCTATGCCTTTTTCCGCAAGACGCTGCCGGTCGGGGCAAACCAGGGCTTCTTCCTCGAGGTGCTGTTGCTCTGCATTCCGGCGATGCTCTACATCCTTTATCTGGAAGCGCGCGGCGAAGGCCATTTCTACCGCACGGGCATCTCGGATACAGCGCTTCTGCTCGGTTGCGGCCTGGTGACCGCCCTGCCGCTGATGATCTTCGCCAATGGGGCGAAGCTGCTCAGGCTCTCCACCATCGGCATCATGCAATATATCGCGCCGACCATGATCTTTCTCATCGCCGTCTTCCTGTTCAAGGAGCCTTTCGGCACGACGCAGATGATCGCTTTCTCGCTGATCTGGGCCGGGCTGGTGCTGTATAGCTGGTCGATGTTGCGTCAGAGCCGGGCGCGCTAGACATCAAGCAGGGCATCGAAACCGCGCTTGTGGCCGCAATTATACGATTTTGTTAGCGTTGCTATCCGAGGCACTCTCGCGAGTCTCTTGATATTTGCGCGCAAACTCGATGCACTCATTCAAGCTATCGCGAAGCCTGATGGCCGTATCAACGTATCCGCCGTCTCTGCCCCATTGATTTTTCAGTTTCAACGGCTTGATAGTTTTGGGCACGGGCCGGAT
>JASGEG010000324.1:0-2872 GCA_047606605.1 Rhizobium sp. | reverse complement strand
CTTGATCTTGAGATCGGTCATCAGGATGAGCGGGCGTTCGAGGACGGCCTCCATCTTCTCCTGATCCGTGACCATATGATGCGAGAGGTAACCACGGTCAAACGACATGCCTTCGAGCACGTCCAGGGTGGTGTCGGTCGTCACGCTGAAATCGGTGGTGATGACGCCCTCCGTTCCCACCCGTTCATAGGCCTCGGCGACGAGGGCGCCGAGCTTCGGATCGGTGGCGGCGATATTGGCGACCGCCGACAGCACGCCATTGCCCTTGCCGGGCTTGGCCCTGTTTCTCAGCGCCTCGACGATCTTCTCGACCGCAAGATCGATCCCCTTGCAGAGGTCGACCGATTTGGAGCCCCGCTCACTGGCGGCGATCCCCTCCTGCACCAGCGCATTGGCAAGCACGATGGCGGTCGTCGTGCCGTCGCCAGCGATCTCGTTTGTCTGCATCGAGACTTCGCGGACCACCTGCGCCCCCATGTTTTCGAACCGATCGGACAGTTCGATTTCCGAAGCGATGCTGACGCCATCGCGCGTGACCAGGGGCGTGCCGATCGGACGATCGATCATGGCATTCATGCCCCGCGGCCCGAGCGTGGGCTCGACCGCGGCGGCCAGTCGTCCGACGCCGCGGGCAAGCGCGCGCCGGGCTTCGGAATTGTGTAGCATCAGTTTTGGCATGACTCCTCCTCCTTCCGCCTTGGCGGCGGTTTCTGCCTGGGTCTTCCCGCAGGCCGTGGTCTTCGATTTGACGCAAGTCCGGACGGAAAACCGCTCAGCACTTTTCCTGGAATTGCTCTAGCGATCGGTCGCGGGCGTTCGTGCAGCAGGCGAGGGAACGCGTCCGACGATGAAATCGACCAGGGTCGGCTCGCCGTCGATCATTTCCATCTCCTTGTATCGCGTCTGCTTCAGCCCGCGACAGAGCGCACCGTTGAACTCCATGTTGATGCGCACGCTACGCAGATCGATGAGATAAGCGGTGAGCGCATCGGCTTCGACCGGCCTGCCGTCCCAATCGACGATCACACTGTCATGAGCGAGCAAATCGGGCTGGCGTGCGAGCAAGGCCTCGCGATAGCGGCGCCTGCGCTTGGCCGTCTCGTCGTCTCCTGCAGGGAGGACGTCCAGATCCGCAAGCCGCATGCCGACGATCCTCTTGTCGGACAGTCCGGCGGCCCGAAGGTCGAGGATCAGGGCCTCCTGCCGCCGCTTGAAGGCCTTCATCCGGAACGTCTCCCTGACCGCGTCGAGATCGGTATCGTCAGCAAGCGAACCGAAGATGTCCGCGAAGCTCCGCCCCTCCGCAATACCCTTGTTCACCTCGTCGGCAAACATGTGATCGTGCAGGCTGACCCGATAGGCTGGCGACCATGAGAGGCTGTCGAGTGCCCTGCGGATATCGTCCAGCATCAGGAAGGCGAAGTTCGGCGAACACCAGTAGGTGGGCAGGCGAAACCCTACGGTCACCCCGCCGTCCTCATCGAGGTCGGCACGCTCGACAAAACCCATCTCGGTGATGGGTTCATCGAGCTCGGGATCATTGACCGCTTCGAGATGCCGCCAGAGTTCCTTCTGGCGGCTTTCTGAAAGAGTGGCGGACATCATATCGCTCACTCCGCGGCTGCTAGCTGGACCGGTGCTTTCGCAAATGCCGCTTTCTTCGCCGCAACGTCGATTCCGTAAAGCCGTGCAGCGTTCAGCCCGAGTATTTTCTCCTTGGTTTCGTCGGTCAATTCCACGCCGCGACCGGCGACAACCTCCTCGGAGAGCTGAAGATTCCACAGCCTTTCGACCAGCCAACGCGGTGTCCAGATGGCGTAGTCCGACCCAAACAGGATCTTGTCGGGCCCGATCCAGAACAGCAGCTCCGTCAGGATCTCGGCAAAATGCCGAGGGCGGTTGTAGATCAGCGGCAGCGCAACGGCCAAGCCGCCATAGACATTGGTTTCCTGCGTGGCGATCCAGGTAAAGTCATCAAGCCGCGGCAGGCCGCAATGTTCGATGATCCAATTCAGGTTTTGGAAGTCGGTCGCCGCGTAGTCAACGTCGCCGACGTCGAAGGCGTCCTTGCTGAGCGGGATGATCGTCGGACCCTTGTGGACGTGAATATTCTTGATGCCGAGCTTTTCGCACAGTTCGAAGCATCTGTAGGCATCCGGATCGGTGAGCTTCCAGCCCTTCGAGGACCCGTTCCATTCGGCGGTGTACATCTTCACGCCTTTGATGTCGTAGGTCTCCTTCATGAAATGGATGTATTCGAGGGCCTTTTCGCCATCACGGGGATCGAATGACCCGTTGACGATGAAACGCTCCGGATAGCGCTTGGCGACCTCGGCGTTGCGCTCGATCGTGTTGAAGCCGTTCTTATAGAAGTCCTTCAGATAGGTGGACTGAATGATCGCGATGTCATCCGGCCCATCGATGAAGAGATCATGGTAGAGATCATCGGCGCTGTATTTTTCGAACTTCTCCTTGGGCCACAGCACTTCCTTCGGACTGAAGCCCGTATGATATCCATAGAAACAGTCGATGAACTGTTTGCCATGGATGTTGCTCTGGTTCTCCGGGCTGCCGTCCCAAAAATGCGTATGGCCGTCGACCACGAATATCTCTTTGCCTTCGGGTGTCACGTACATGGTTTTCTCCTCTAAACCTGTCTTGTTTTTGGGGGAGGCGCACTCTCGAAGGGCGCGCCTCCAGTCGCTATTCCGGATGTCAGATGTACTCGAACACCTCGTCCATATTGCCGAAGAGGATCACGGTGTTGTCGTCGATCCGGACCATGCGGCCATAGTGCGTTGATGTGTTGACCTCGAAGATCTCGGCGGTCATCTCCCGTCCGAGATATTCGCTGATCTCGTCCATCTTGAAG
>JASGEG010000323.1:0-3600 GCA_047606605.1 Rhizobium sp. | reverse complement strand
GCCAGCAGGATGATAAAGCCGATCATGAAGCCGCGGTGCCGCAGGATCTTGCGGGCGAGCGCCCTGGAGGGCGCCGGGGCGGCGGTGCGCATGGCGTCGGCGGCTTGTGAAGTGTCGCTCATCTCAGGCGGTCCTCAGACGGGGGTCGAGCCATGCGTTCAGGACGTCGGCCAGGAAGGTGAAGGCGATGTAGAACATCGAGAAGATCAGGATCAGCGCCTGCATGGTCGGCAGGTCGTTGCGCGAGATCGATTCCCAGGCGAGAAACCCTGCCCCATGCAGCGCGAAGATCGTTTCGACGACGACCGAGCCGCTGAACATGAAGCCCAATTGCACGGCCGCCAGGCTGACCACCGGGATGATGGCATTGCGCAGCGCATGCTTGAACAGCACCTGACGCGGCTTCAGCCCTTTTGCCTTGGCCGTGCGAATATAATCGGAGGACAAGACGTCCAGCATGCCGGCACGGGTCAGCCGCATGATGGCGGGCGTCGCGTAATAGCCGAGCACGACGGTCGGCAGGATATAGCCGGTCCAGTCCGCGGTTCCGGAAGCCGGCACAAGGCCGAGATTGACGGAGAAGATCACGATGAGGATCAGGCCGAACCAGAAGCTCGGGATCGCCTGCCCGACGACGGCAACGCCGAGCGCCAGACGATCGATAATGGTGTTCGGAAAGGCTGCCGCAAGAACCCCCATCGGGATTGAGACCAGGAGCGCAAAGCTCATGCCGAGGCAGCCGATCGTCATGGTCACCGGCAGCCGCTCGGTGATCATCCCCGAAACCGGCGTCTTGAAGTAATAGCTCACACCGAAATCGCCGGTCAGCGCCCGCATCAGCCAGTCGAAATACTGCACCATCAGCGGCTGATCGAAACCGTACTGGCTGCGGATCGCCGCGATCACGTCGGCCGGCGCGCTGTCGCCGGCAATCGCGATGGCCGGATCGCCTGCCATGAACAGGAGAATGAAGCTGATGAAGGACACCGTCAGCGCCACCAGCGCCGCCATGCCGATTTTGGTCAGGACGAATTTCAGCATCGTATTCCCTCAAGCAGGAGGCGCGACGCGGCCATTGCCTCGTCACGCTGGAACACGTCGGTCGATCCGCCGGCCTGAGGCGAACCGACCGACCCATGCGCATGTCATTTCCAGCCGATTTCGTTGAAACGGACCAGCTCATCCGGCGTGGGCGCGAAAGAGATGTCCTTGCTCATGACGTAGTTGGTCGAATAATTCCAAAGCGGCACCCAATAGGCCTTGTCGGCGATATCCGTGAGCGCCTGCTTGTAGAGCGTCTTGCGTTCCGCCGTGTCGATGGAGGCGTCGGCCTTTTCCAGAAGGTCCGCGAGGCTCTTGTCGCGCGCATCGTCCTCGCCTCCCAGCGTAAAGAACTCGCTGGTGATGGCCGAGGCATCGGCGATCGAATTCGAACCCCATGTCTGGAAGGTCATCGGCACGCCTTCCTTGATGCGCTTTTCGCGCAGCGCCGCATATTGGAGATATTTGAGATTGGCCTTGATGCCGACATCGGCGAGCATGCCGATCATCGCCTCCGCCAGCGGACGATCGCGATAGGCATAGAAATCGATGTCGAAACCGTTGGGATAGCCGGCCTCCGCCAGCAGGGCCTTGGCCTTTGCCGGATCGTAGGCGTAGCTCGGCACATCGGTCGCGCAGCCGAACTGGCTGGGCGAGCAGGCACTGTTGATCACCTCGGTCGTGCCCTTCATCAGCGCCTTGACGATCCCCTCGCGGTTGATCGCATGGTAGACGGCCTGCCGCACCCGGACATCCGTCATCGGATTTTTGGCTCCGCTCCGGCCGGCGGCATCGAGGGAGAGATAGCCGACGCGCATCGTCGGCGCATTGATCACCTGGAAATTGCCACGGCTGGCCATCTTGTCGGCCTGATCGGAAGGCACCTGCCAGACGAGATCGATCGTGCCGTTGAAAAGCTCGGCCATCTGCGTGTTGATGTCGGGGATCGTGCGGATATCGATGGTTTCGACCTTGGCCTTCGGCTTGGCGGCAGCGAAATAATCGTCATTGCGCTTGAGGACATAATGCTTGCCCGGCTCGACGCTGACGACCTTGTAGGGGCCGGTTCCGATCGGCTTGGTCGCAATCCCGTCCGGGCCGACCGCCGCATAATATTCATTCGGATGAATGATGACCGGACCGGCAAGATATTCGAGCGCCGCCGGGAAGGGTCCATTGGTGTGGATGCGGACCTTGAACTGATCGACCTTCTCGACATTCTTGATCCAGCCGGTGGCCACCTTGTTCTTGGCGCCGTTCTTCGGGTCGACCATGTAATTCAAGGTAAAGACGACGTCGTCGGCGTCGAAAGGCTCGCCATTGTGGAACTTGACGCCCTGGCGCAGCGTCAGCTCCAGCGTGGTCGGGTCCACCCAGGACCAGCTGGTCGCGAGATTGCCGACATATTCACCGGTTTGCGGATTGCGGTAGAGCAGGCCGTCCCAGACCGCGGCCCCAAGCAGCACGCCCTCGCGCGCCGTGTTGAAATATGGATCGACATGCTCGAGCTCCTTCGAAAACGCGATCGAGATCGTATCGTTCGACTTGCCGGCATAAGCGGCGGTGCCGATGAGACATGGCAAAAACAATGCAGCAGCGATGGCGGCTAACTTCATGAAAATCCCCTGTTCAGCCTATTTATTAGGCATTTTTATTTAATGCATTCAGTATACCCAGTCTTTCAATCTTGTATACAAAAATTTCAGATTGAGCGCATAAAACTATTTATGCATACAAAATCTTGCTATGCGCGACCTTGAGACCCATAATGTGATCGGAGAGATCACCGTGACCCAAATCAGACCGCCCGCGGCGGACATGCTTTACGAGCGCATCGAAACCCTGATCGCCGAAGGGTTTTTCAAGGATGGCGAGCGCCTGGACGAAGTTCGCCTTGCCGGCGATTTCGGCGTGTCGCGCACGCCGCTGCGTGAGGCGCTGCGGCTGCTGTCGGCGAGCGGGCTGGTGGAGCTCATTCCCAATCGCGGCGCCTTCGTGCGCCAGCCGGATTTCACGCGCCTCGTGGAAATGTTCGAGGTCATGGCGGAGGTCGAAGCCTGGTGCGCCCGGCTTGCGGCCAGCCGCATCACCAAGGCGCAGATTCTGATGCTGCGCCAGAAGGCTTCGGCCTGCGAAGCGGCGCTGCAGCTGCAGGATTACGGGCGCTACTACGCGGAAAATGCCGCGTTTCACAATATGATCTACGACGCTTCGGGCAACGGCTTCCTCGCCGAAGAGGCGCGCAATCTGCAACGGCGCCTGAAGCCGTTTCGCAAGGCGCAGCTTTCCTTCGGCGACCGGCTCTCCCAGTCGATGAGCGAGCACCGGGAGATCCTGCTGGCGCTCGAGGCCGGCGATGTCCTGCGCGCGGAAACCGTGATGCGCGAGCATATAAGGGTGCAGGGCGATATCTATGAGGAATATCGCCTTTCCATCGACAAGGGCGCGGCGAACCGGCCCGCCGGCACCTAGCATTACAGTTGCATTTTTATTTTCAAATGAGCTCGTCGCGCGGTTGCCTGATGGGCGCGTCTCCAACATGACCATGCGATGACGTAT
>JASGEG010000322.1:0-13821 GCA_047606605.1 Rhizobium sp. | reverse complement strand
TTGAGGATTTCGCAGATGATCACGCCGCCGGAAGAGGGGGGCGGCGAGGAAATGATCTCATAGCCACGGTAATTGCACTTGACCGGATCGAGTTCGCGCACCTTGTACTGTTCGAAATCCGTCTTCGCCAGAATACCGCCCTTGTCCTGGCTGGCCTTGACGATGGCATCGGCGGTCGCGCTCTTGTAGAAGCCGTCCGGCCCCTGTTCGGAAATGCTCGATAGCGCGGCGGCGAGATCAGGCTGGATCAGCTTGTCGCCGGTCGAGAAGGGGGCGCCGTTCGGCCTGGTGAAGATCGCGGCGGTTGCCGGATCGCGCGACAGCCATTCCTTGCCCTCGTTGAGCTCGGTGGCGTCGGCCTGGTTCAGCGTGAAGCCTTCCTTGGCATAGCGGATCGCCGGCGCCATCAGTTCCTGGCGGGTTTTCGTGCCGTATTTCTCGCGGGCGGTTTCGAAGCCCATGACGGAGCCGGGAACGCCGACGGCGAGATAGCCGTCCGTGCTGGCGCCCTTGACGACATTGCCCTTGTCATCGAGATACATGCCCTTCGTCGCGGCCAGCGGCGCGCGCTCGCGGAAATCGAGAAAGGCCGTCTTGCCGTCCTTGAGGCGAATGGTCATGAAGCCGCCGCCGCCGATATTGCCGGCGGTCGGATAGACGACGGCAAGCGCATAGCCGACCGCGACGGCGGCATCGACGGCGTTGCCGCCGTTCTTCAGGACATCCACGCCGATATCCGTCGCCAGATGCTGGGCCGTCACCACCATGCCGTGCTCGGCTTCGACCGGCTGCGGCGAGGCGGCTTGGACTGTGGTTATGGAGAAAAGCCCGAAGGCGAAGATGGTTGCCGAGGATATCGCCCGTTGGCGGAAATGGCGCATGATGGTCCCTCTCGGTGTCTGTTATCGCGACAGAGGAACCCATTGCGGGCATGGTGTCCAGTGCGCGGAGCGCGAATTGCGCCCGCGCAAAGACACCATTGTCGTCATCGCCGATACGGGACGGGTCGGACGGAAGCCAGCTTTCCCGCCGCGATACTCGGAGCCATTGTCGGCCTTCGGGACTGCCCAGTATTAAATGCCGGTCGCGCCGCCGCGCGCTCGTATTGGTATCGACGTAAGAAATGCGAAGCCGGGGCTTCACCCCCTCGCAATATTTTATTCATCAGGCTAGTCTACTTTAGAAAGGCGTAGATCGAGGCGGAAGTATTGCGTGGAGGGTGGCCGTGGCCGTCACGAAACTTGAGCAGTGGAAGAACGAGCGTAGAAGCAGACCCAAGCCACGCGTCGTTGCCGAAAAGACGCATGTCGTCGAAATCGAATGCGCGCATTGCCGCCGGCACTTCTTCCGCTGGATATCGACGGCATCAGGCTATGGGCGCTGCGAGGAATGCTCGCAAGGTGCCGAGCTCATCCCGTCCTGAGATGACGATCAGCCAATCAGGATCGCTCTGATATCATTGACATTCGTGCCGGTCGGGCCGGGGACGAAGAGGTCGCCGATCGCGTTGAAGGCCGTCCAGGCATCGTTGTTTCTGAGCATTGCCGCCGGCACCAGGCCGGCTCGGCGCAGCCGCGCCGCGGTGCTGGCGTCGGCAAAGGCGCCGGCATTGTCCTCGCTGCCGTCGATGCCGTCGGTATCGGCCGCCATGGCATGAATGCCGGTGTGGCCGTCGATGTCGATCGCCAGCGACAGCAGGAATTCCGAGTTGCGCCCGCCCTTGCCCTTGCCCGTCAGCGTCACCGTCGTCTCGCCGCCGGAGAGCAGCACGACCGGCTTGGGAAAGGGGCGATTGCGGTGGAGGATTTCGCGGGCGAGGGCGGCATGCATGTGGGCCGCCTCGCGCGCCTCGCCCTCGATCGCATCCGACAGGATCGCCGCCTCGATGCCGGCCTTGCGCGCCACCTGCGCGGCCGCTTCCAGCGAGACGCTGGCCGAGGCGATGAGGTGCACCTCGTTGCGGGCAAAACGCGGATCGTCCGGCCGCGGCGCATCGGCGTCGGGCTGCCTGATATGCGCGATGACGGCCGCGGGCAGGTCTATGCGGTAGAGGTCGATGAGATCGAGCGCCTCGGCGCGCGTGCCCGCACCCGGCACGGTCGGACCGGAGGCGACCAGGGCCGGATCGTCGCCGGGAATGTCGGACACCACCAGCGAGACGACTTTGGCCGGATGGGCGGCGGCGGCAAGACGGCCACCCTTGATGGTCGACAGGTGCTTGCGGATGGCATTCATGGCCGAAATCGGCGCGCCGGAGGCAAGCAGCGCCTTGTTGACGGCGATCTCGTCGGCAAGGGTAAGGGTGCCGGCAGGAGAGGGCAGCAGCGCCGAACCGCCGCCGGAGATCAGGGCGATCACCAGATCGTCCTCGCTCAGTCCCTCGACCAGCTTCAGCAGCCGCCCGGAGGCGACGAGCCCGGCCTCGTCAGGGACCGGATGGGCGGCCTCGATGATCTCGATGTGGCGGCAGGGGGCGGCAAAGCCGTAGCGCGTCACCACAAGCCCTTGCAGCGGGCCATCCCAGCATTGTTCCAGCGCCGCCGCCATCTGCGCCGAGCCCTTGCCGGCGCCGATGACGATCGTGCGCCCTTTCGGGCGAGCGGGCAGGTGGGCGCGAATGCCGGCCAAGGGGTCGGCGGCGCGGACGGCCGCGTCGAAGAGGGAGGTCAGGAAGGCGCGGGGATCGGAAACGGTCATGTCGGTCTCTGCCTGTCTGCGATGATGCTGTAACCATTTGGTGGCTTAACTGGCGCGATGGCGCAAGGGCTGGCAACGCCGATTGTGCCGGGCAAGGTGAATCCCTATGTTGCGGACAGTCGTTTCAACGCATTTATCCGAAGGATTTTCGACATGGCCGAATTGAGGGTGAAGACGAGACAGACGGGCGCCACTGCCACGCTCGGCCGCACCGGCCTTCCGCATGTGACGACGGTGACGGGCGGCGAGATCGATATCGTCACCTCGCCCTCGCAGCCGGGCTTCAATCCGCTCGACCTGCTTTATTCGTCGCTGTCGGCCTGCCTTGTGCTCAGCGCCCGCAACGCCGCCAGCAGCCTCGGCGTGCTCGACAAGCTGACCGAGGTCACCGCCGCTGTCACCGGCGAAAAAGCCACGGAGGGGTTGTCGCGCGTCGAGAAATTCACCATCGCCTTCACGATCAGGGGCGATTTCGGCGACGAGATCCGCAACGCCATCGCTCATGCCGCCGAAGACGAGATCTGCACGGTCAGCAATACGATCCGGGGAAATCCGAAATTCGAGACGGTGGTTTCGGGGTAGTTCGGAGGGGCGGCAGGTTCGGAACCCTATCTCGCCCTTGGCGGGATAGATCGGACCCTATCGCCCCGGCAATTCAAACCCTTCCAGATAAGGCCCAAGCTCCGGGTCGATATCCACCTTCACCACATTGGTATAGACCGCCGTGGCGATCATGATGCCGGCGAAGGCGACGAGGTTGACCAGGGTCGGTTCGTCGTAGCGCGCCTTCAGCCGATCCCATAATTCTTCCGATACGGCGTTGGAATCCCTGACGATGGCCTTGCCGAACTCGATCAGCAGCCTCTCGTCTTCGGTGGGGACGATGCTCTCGGGTGTCAGGCCGGCATTGATCAGTGCCCGGCGAAAGAAGCCGACCGGGATGATCGAGCGGCTTTCCAGCGAGACGGCATGACAGAACAGCCAGACGGCGCGGTCGTCCAGTGCCGGGCGGAGTTCTTCGCGCAGGGTAAACCATTCCGCATAGATGCGATGCGCCACGGGCGAATGCAGCAGGGTCCGCTTCATGTTCGTCATGCGGCCGCGCAGCTGTACTTCGCGGTCATGCTCGGCACGGACCGCTTCGGAGGCGGTGTCGTAATCGATCGGTGTGATATGGCTCATCGGTTGTCGTCTTTCATTGCGCCGTCTTGGGGAAGAACCGGTTTTCCGGGCGCGGCAGCCCCAGATGCTCGCGCAAGGTGCTTCCCTCGTAGTCGCGGCGGAAGATACCGCGGCGCTGCAATTCCGGGACGACGCGGGAGGTCACGTCGGTGAGACCCTGCGGCAGGAAGGGGAAGACGACGTTGAAGCCGTCCGAGCCTTCCTCGTGCAGCCATTGCTCCATCTCGTCGGCCACCGTCTGCGGCGTGCCGACGAAGGCGAGGCCGGCATAGCCGCCGAGGCGCTGGGCGAGCTGGCGCACGGTCAGCTTTTCCGCCTCGGCCAGCGCAATCACCCGTTCACGCCCGCTCTTGCTGGCATTGGTTTCCGGCGTCGCCGGCAATGGCCCATCCGGATCGAAGCTGGAAGCGTCATGGCCGAGGGCGATCGACAGCGAGGCTATGGCGCTGTCGTAATGGACGAGGCTGTCGAGCTTGGCGCGCTTGGCCCTGGCCTCCTCGACGGTGTCGCCGACGACGATGAAGGCGGCGGGCAGGATCTTCAGGTGATCCGGATTGCGGCCGATCTTTCTCATCCGCTCCTTGATGTCGGCGAAGATCGCCTTGCCGTCGGCGAGATTGCGGGGTGCGGCGAAGACCGCCTCCGCCGTCTCGGCCGCGAGCTGGCGGCCGGCGTCGGATTGCCCGGCCTGGACGATGACCGGCCAGCCCTGCGGCGGGCGGGCGATGTTGAGCGGGCCGCGCACGCTCAGTTCCTCGCCCTTGTGAGCCAGCACATGCATCCTGTCCGGATCGAAGAAGATGCCGCTTTCGGCGTCGCGCAGGAAGGCATCGTCGGCGAAGCTGTCCCAAAGGCCGGTGACGACATCGTAGAATTCGCGGGCGCGGTGATAGCGCTCGCCGTGCTCCATATGTTCGTCGAGGCCGAAATTCAGCGCCGCGTCCGGGTTGGAGGTCGTGACGATGTTCCAGCCGGCGCGGCCGCCGCTGATATGATCGAGCGAGGCGAAGCGGCGGGCGATGTGATAGGGCTGGTCGAAGGTGGTGGAGGCGGTGGCGACGAGGCCGATCCTTTCGGTGACGGCGGCAAGGGCCGACAGCAGCGTGAAGGGCTCGAAGGAGGTCACGGTATGGCTGCGCTTCAGGGCCTCGACCGGCATGTTCAGCACGGCCAGGTGATCGGCCATGAAGAAGGCGTCGAACTTCGCCCTTTCGAGCTCCTGCGCAAAGCTCGCAATATGCTTGAAATTGAAATTGGCGTCCGGATAGGCGCCGGGATAGCGCCACGCGCCGGTATGCAGGCTGACGGGGCGCATGAAGGCCCCGAGCTTCAATTGCTTCTGTTCAGTCATGGGTCAATCCCTCTCGCAAATCACGGATCGTGGCGGCTTATGACCGCGGGAATATGCCTTCGACGTAGGTGCGCGGCCGCCGCATTCAAAGGACGGCTTTCATTTATTTGATCGATTGCGAGGAATATTCATCCACCGTCTTCCTCCTGCCTGGCCCGCCGGGCGAAAACGGCGGCGAGCCATTCGATAAAGACGCGCACGCGCGGCGAAAGCTGGCGATTGCGGGGATAGAGCGCGGAGACCGGCGTCCTGGTCGGCGGGAAGTCTTCGAGGACGGAAACCAGTTCCCCGGATGACAAGGCCTGTTCGGCGTGATAGCGCGGTATCTGGATCAGGCCAAGGCCGAGCTTGGCGGCTGAAAAATAGCTTTCGGCGGCATTGACGGCAACGGTCGCGGGGAGCGTGATGTTGCGGATCGTGCCGCCGATGGTGAATTCCAGCGGCAGCATCCCGCCCGTTGCCGAGGAGCGAAAGCCGACCATGCGGTGGCCGTCGAGGGCCTGTGGATGCAACGGCATGCCGTGGCGCTCGATATAGGCCGGAGCGGCCAGTGTCAGTTCTTCCAGCATGGCGAGGCGGCGGGCGATCATGTCGCTGTCCTGCAACAATCCAACGCGCAGCACGCAGTCGATGCCTTCGCGGATCAGGTCGACGAAACGGTCTCCTTCGGTCAGATGAAGCTCGATCTCCGGGTAGGTCTCGAGGAAGGAGGGGAGGTTCGGCAGCACGAAATGGCGGGCAAGCGTGCCATGCACGTCGACGCGCAGCAGCCCCTTCGGCTTGGCGCCGGCAAAGGCGCCTTCGGCATCTTCCATGTCGGACAGGATGCGCAGGCAGCGCTGGTAATAGGCCTCGCCATCGAGGGTCGGGCTGACATGCCGTGTCGTTCGCTGCAGCAGGCGCACGCCGAGCCGCGCCTCCAGCCCTTTGACGGCATCGGTCACCGTGGAACGCGGCAAGCCGGTATCCTCGGCCGCCAGCGTGAAGCTGCGCCGTTCCACGACGCGGGCAAAGACCCGCATGGCATCGAATCTGTCCATTTTCATTTGTTCGCTAATTTCGGATAGTGATGGCGATTATTGGATGATTATCCGCCCGATGAAAAGGGGCATCTTCTCCTCATCGAAACGCGCTGCGGCGCTCGAACATGAAGGATGAAGAGAATGACCAGCATTTCCAAGAAAGTAGCCATCGTAACCGGCGCCTCCCGTGGCATCGGCGCCGCAATCGCCGAACGCCTTGCAAAGGACGGGTTTACCGTCGTCGTCAACTATTCCGGCAGCGAAGCCGCCGCCGCCGAGGTGGTCGGCAGGATCGAGGAGAATGGCGGAACCGCGCTGACGGCCAAGGCCGATGTTGCCGATGCGGAGGCCGTGCGCCGCATGTTCGATGCGGCCGAGGCCGCGTTCGGCGGCGTGGACGTGCTGGTCAACAATGCCGGCATCATGCAACTCGCCCGCATCGCCGAGGCCGACGACGCGCATTTCGATCGCCACATCGCCATCAATCTGAAGGGTACGTTCAACACGCTGCGCGAGGCCGGCAAGCGCCTGCGCGACGGCGGCCGCATCGTCAACCTCTCCACCAGCATCGTCGGGCTGAAGCTCGAAACCTACGGTGTCTATGCCGCCACCAAGGCCGCCGTCGAAACGCTGACCGGCATCATGTCCAAGGAATTGCGCGGGCGTTCGATCACGGTGAATGCCGTGGCGCCTGGCCCGACCGCCACCGATCTCTTCCTCAACGGCAAGAGTGACGAACTCATCGATCGCATGGCCAAGATGAACCCGCTGGAACGCTTGGGCACGCCGGAAGATATCGCCGCTGCCGTCTCCTTCCTTGCCGGCCCGGACGGCGGCTGGATCAACGGCCAGACGCTGCGTGCCAACGGCGGCATGGTCTGAGCGTCACGGCGGCGGCAGGACAAGCCCCGTCGCCGCCCGCCGAGACTGACGAACCCATTTCATCATTCGCATCACAGCTGCTTCCAAAAGGAACACGATCATGAGCAAGCAAGTTATCGTCATTACCGGCGCATCGAGCGGCTTCGGCGCTCTCACCGCCCGCGCTCTCGCCAAGGCCGGCCACATCGTCTACGCCAGCATGCGCGAAACGGAAGGCCGCAACGCGCCGCAGGTGGCCGAGGTCGCCGCCTTCGCCAAGGAGAACGGTGTCGATCTCAAGACGGTCGAACTCGACGTCGCTTCGGACGCCTCCGTCGATGCCGGCATCGCCAGGGTTATCGCGCAGGAAGGCCATATCGACGCCATCATCCACAATGCCGGTCATATGTCCTTCGGCCCGGCGGAAGCCTTCACGCCGGAGCAGTTTGCCCAACTCTACGACATCAACGTCCTGAGCACCCAGCGCGTCAATCGCGCGGCGCTTCCCCATCTGCGCAAGCAGGGCAGCGGCCTGGTGGTTTGGGTTTCGTCGTCCAGCACCCGCGGCGGCACGCCGCCTTATCTCTCACCCTATTTCGCCGCCAAGGCCGCCATGGATTCGCTTGCCGTCTCCTACGCGTCCGAACTGAGCCGCTGGGGCATCGAAACCGCCATCATCGTGCCCGGCGCTTTCACCAAGGGCACCAACCATTTCGCTCATTCCGGCTCGCCCGCCGACAAGGCGCGCGCTGCCGAATACGACACCGGTCCCTATGCCGGGGTTCCTGACCAGGCGCTCAAGGGTCTGGCCTCGCTGGAGCCCGCCGATGCCGACGCCGCCTCGGTCGCCGCTGCCATCGTCGATGTCGTCAACATGCCTTTCGGCACGCGTCCGTTCCGCACGCATGTCGATCCCTCCGAGGACGGCGCGGAAATCGTCAATGGCGTCGCAGACCGCGTTCGTGCCGAACTTTTCCGCCGCATCGGTCTGGAAGATCTCTTGAAGCCGCATGTGAAGGGTTGAACCAGCGACCTTGATGCACCGTCTCAACGCATCAAATCGCCGCTTCTGGGCCACAGGAGCGGCGATCGTTTATTTTCGGGCGGTTTACTTTTGCGTTGCACTGCATTCCAAGCCTACATATTTCGTACTAAAGCGAATCCTTTCGGGAGTCGGGAGATAATCCATGGACGACAAGGACATCGGCGAAATCGCCGGCTGGCTCATGCAGAGCGGCCTCAAGGGCATGGGAGAGGCCGATATCCTGGCGGGGTTCTGCGAGGGCTGCTGTCGCCATGGCCTCCGGGTCGATCGCGCCATGGTGCTGATGGATACGCTGCATCCCGTCTATGAAGGTCGCGCCTTCCGTTGGGACGGCAACCAGTCGATCGAGCGCGAACTGGAATACGGGCCGTCGCATCAGGGCATCGCCGCCGAGAACTGGCTGCGCACCTCCTTCTACCATATGCTGACGACCGGCGGGGACGAGGTGCGTCGCCGCATCGGTTTCGGCGACCCGGCCGATTTCTTCGGCCTGGACACGCTGCTGAACGACGGCCACACCGACTATGTCGCGATGGTGCACCGCTTCGAGGCGGGCGGCACGATCGGCGAGATGGATTGCTTCTATTCCAATTTCGCGACCGCCGCCGCCGTGGGTTTTCCCGATGAAGACCTGCGCGTGCTGCGCAAGCTCGCGCCGGCTCTGGCATTGGCGATCAAATGCACCGGCATGGGGCGCATCGCGCGCACGATCGCCGAGGTCTATCTCGGCGAGGATGCCGCGCGCCATGTGCTCGAGGGCAAGATCACGCGCGGCAAGGCCGAGCGCATCTCGGCGGCGCTGTGGTTTTCCGATCTCGCCAACTACACGCGCATCTCGGACACGGCAGAGCCCGACGAAATCATCCCGATGCTGAATGCCTATGCCGATGCCGTGATCTCCTCGATCCACGAGGCCGGCGGCAACGTGTTGAAGCTGATCGGCGACGGCACGCTGGCGATCTTCAAGGCGAGGGATTCAGCCGATGCCTGCGCCGCCGCCCTGATGGCGGAATCGCTGCTGCGCCAACGCCTGCGCGATCTCAACGCCCAGCGGCAGATCGAGGGGCGGCCGGTTACCGAGGTCTATCTCGGCCTGCATATCGGCGATGTCTTCTATGGCAATATCGGCAGCATGGACCGTCTGGATTTCACCGTCATCGGCCCGGCTGTCAACGAGGTCAGCCGTATCGCCTCCATGTGCCGTTCGGCCGATCGCAATATCCTGATGTCGTCGAATTTCGTCGAAGCCTTGTCGGCGGCGGAGCAGAGCAACGATCTTGTCTCGGTCGGACGTTACGCACTGCGCGGCGTCAACCGGCCGCAGGAACTCTTTACGCTCTTATCCTCGGCGGCGTAGCGGTTTTCGCCGGCGCCGCGCGTCAAACCTCCTCCGTCTCCCAAGCGGCTTGATCGGCCTCGGGCGTCTCCTCGCCCTTGGCGATCCTCGTTTGCCGTAGGCCGATGCCGACGCCGATGAGAGCGAGCGCGCCGCCGATGGCGTGATAGGCGTGCAATTCTTCTCCAAGGGTCGCCCAGGCGAGCGCTGCGACGACGATCGGCAGGAGGTTGATGAGGAGTGAGGTTCGCGCCGCGCCGAGCTTCTGGATGCCGATCATCCAGCAAAGCGGCGCGACCAGCGATGTCGGGATGGCGGCATAGAGGATGAGCGGCAGATTGGCCGTCGTGATCGGCGAGATATCGCCCATCAGGAAGATCGGGATCAGCAGAAGGGTCGAAAAGCCGATCTGCCAGAAGAGCTGCTGCCAGACCGGGATCGGCATCGCCCAGCGCTTCAGCATCACGCCGTAGAGCGAATTGGACAGCACGGCGATGATCATCAGGCCGTCGCCGATGTGGAAGCCGCCGGTCAGCAGCGTTGCCGGCTGGCCCTGGGAGGTGAGATAGATCAGGCCGATCAGCGAGATGACGCCGCCGGCAAGGCTCGCGGCCGTCAGCCTCTCGCCGGCGAGCATGCCCGCCAGCAATGTCGACAGCAGCGGCATCAGCGCCACGATGACACCCATGTTGACCGCCGAGGTGGTCCTGGCCGCCTCATAGGCGAGGCTCTGGTAGATCACCATGCCGAGCGCGCCGAGGGTCGTCAGTTTCAACCAATGCTGCTTCAGAAGGGCGCGGTTGTCCCAGGCGGCACGGCCGACGAAGGGCAGCAGGATGAGAAAGGCCAGCAGCCAGCGATAGAAGGAGATCGAGCCGGGCGAGATGACGCCGGCCGCCGCCTTGGTGACGACCGTGTTGCCGGACCAGATGAACACGGTGAGCAGCGGCGCGAGCACCGCGCTCGTCCGGGCGGCGGTTCCGGTGTCGGTGGCTGGCGTCGGGTTGGCGCGCATGGCGTCCTCCTGTCAGGCGATCGGCCTGGTCGGATCGTTCGGGATGCGCTTGTTTCTAGCGTCTGTCCGGTTTCCGGTATATAGTGACTTTCGGACAAGGATGTCGGATTGCGGACAGGGCGGAGCAGGTGCATGGCGCGCGAACCACGCATAGAAGGAGATCCGCCGCGGCCGGTTTCCTTCCGCACGGAGACGTACAAGGCCGGAACGGTCTTTCCGTCGAAGAGCCAGCCATGGGGCGAGCTCAACTATGCGCTGGCGGGTGTCGCGGAGTTCGTGATCCGGGGCGTGCGCTATCTGTCGCCGCCGCACTACGCCATCTGGCTGCCGCCGGATACGATGCATGGCGCCTGGAACCAGCATGACCTGCGCTACGTCACCGTCTATGTCGAGCGCGCGCTCTGCGCCGACCTGCCCTCCGAACCGTCGACGCTCAGCATCAGCCCGTTGCTGAAGGCGATCCTGGCCGATTTCGCGGCCCGCGATGTCATGCTTCCTGAGACGGAGGAGGATCTGCGGCTGGCGCAGGTTCTGGTCGATCAGATCCGGCTCGCTCCGCGTTGTGAAAGCTATCTGCCGCTCTCCGACGATCCGTTGCTGCAGCCGGTGCTCAGGGCATTGCAGGCCGATCCCGGCGACCGCAATTCGCTGGCCGAGCGGGCGCGGCGGATGGGCACCACCGAGCGAACGCTTTCCCGCCGCTGTCACGACGATCTCGGTATTTCCTTCAACGAATGGCGCCAGCGGCTGAAGCTGATCGAGGCGCTGGCATTGATCGAGGCGGGCGAGCCGGTGCAGCGGATCGCGGCCCGGCTCGGCTACAGCAGCGCCTCCGCCTTCATCGCCATGTTTCGCCGGCTGACGGGAAACAGTCCGACGCAGATGGGGTAGCCCTTACGGCTCGATCATCACGATCTCAAGCAGGCGCAGCCGCTCAGGATCGGCGATCGAGTCGATGCCGGTGATCCTGCCAGCCTCGGTCACCGCAACGCGCAGCGCGACGCGCAGTTGGCCGCCGAGAATGACCACGGCGCCGACCGCGCCATCGATGACGGCCAGACGCGCGCCCTGGGCGCGGCCGCGGAAGGTTTCGGCAACCGCGCTGGCGCCACGGATTTCCGCCGGCGCGCCCATGCGCACGCCGACCGCGTCGGCGCGGAAGACGGCGTTCGGGTCGAGAACCGCAAGGAGCGCGTTCAGGTCGCCGTTGCGCGACGCCGCGAAGAAGGCATCGACCACATGACGCTGACGGGTGAGATCGGCTTCCTCCGTCGCCGGCCTATCCTGCACGCGGCGGCGGGCGCGGCTGGCGAGCTGGCGCGTGGCGACGGTGCTGCGCCCGACGATCGGGGCGATCTCGTCGAAAGGCATGTCGAACATGTCGTGCAGCACGAAGGCCAGCCGCTCGGCGGGCGTGAGCTTTTCCAAGACGACCAGCAGCGCCAGGCCGACCGAATCCGACAATAGCGCCTCTTGTTCCGGATCGGTGCCGGTTCCGGCCTCATGGCTGACGACGGGTTCGGGAACATGGATGGTCAATGGCTCCTCGCGCCGGGATTTGCGGGCGCGCAGCAAGTCGAGGCAGATGCGGGCCGTCACTGTCGTCAGCCAGCCGCCGAGATTGTCGATCTCCGATGCGTCGGTGCGGCTGAGCCGCAGCCAGGCCTCCTGCACCGCATCCTCCGCCTCCGTGCGCGAGCCCAGCATGCGGTAGGCGACGGCGCGCAGATGCGGGCGGTTGGCCTCGAATTTCTCCGCCTGCCACTTTTTTCCGTCCATCGGTCACACTCCCTGATCCTGTTGCGTCATGCCCATGACGAACGACATCCGGCCGGTGTGACAACGGATCGGCATGGAAGCGGCATCGTCATGATCATAGCAAATGTTTCAAGGAGAGAATGATGCAAGCCCGCATGAAAAATCCCGCCGTCATCCTGCCGGACACCCTGCAAGCCTTGCTGGCCCTCAGCGCCTCGTTGAAGGATCGCGGCGTGTCCGAGAACACCATGGACCTCGTGCATCTGCGGGTCAGCCAGATCAACGGCTGCAGCGTCTGCACCGATATGGGCTTTCGCAAACTGCAGAAGGCGGGTGAGACGGTCGAGCGCATGGTCGGCGTCTCCGCCTGGCGCGAAATGCCCTATTTCACCGAGGCCGAGCGTGCCGCCCTGGCGCTCGGCGAAGCCGTGACGCGGCTTGCCGACCGGCCGGAAGCGGTGAGCGACGAGGTCTGGAATGAAGCCGCCAGACACTACGACGAGAAGGCGCTGTCCGCGCTGATCGTCTCGATCGCGGTCGACAATGTCTGGAACCGGCTGAATGCGACGGTGCGGCAGCCGGCCGGTGCCTCGTGGAACTGATTGCTTCGGCCAAGGACCGTCTCCCGCCGGGAGACGGTCAGGCTTCGCTTACCTTCGACGTCACCAGCAGCTTCGCCAGCCAGTCGACGAAGACGCGCACCTTGTTGCTCAGATGCCGGTTCGGGGGGTAGACGATGTGCAGCGGTATGGGGGTGCGGGTCCAGCCGGGAAGGACGGGAATGAGGTCGCCTCTGGCGAGTTCGTCGCGGATCATGAACATCGGGGCCTGGGCGATGCCGAGGCCGGCCAGTGCGGCGTTGACATAGCTGCGGCTGTCATTGACTGAGAGGATATAGCGCGGGTTGATTTCCAGCGATTCATTGCCGCGCTGAAATTCGAAGGGGATGACCCGCCCGGTCTGGGCGCGGAAATAGCTGACGGCATAATGCGTGCTCTCCAGCTCTTCCGGTCGTTCCGGCAGGCCGAATTTCTCGATATAGCGGGGCGCGGCACAGGTGAGGAGCGGTATCTCGCCCACGCGCCGGGCAATCAGCGACTGATCGCTCGGCATGCCGGCGCGCAGCGCGCAGTCGACATTCTCGGCCAGATAATCCACCAGCCGGTCGCCGACACCGAGATCGATATGGATATCCGGATAGCGTTGGTAGAAATCGCAAAGCGCCGGCATGATGATCTTTTCGGCGAAGGCGCCGGCCATTTCGACGCGCAGGCGGCCGCTCGGCAGGCTTTGAGAATTGCTGACGCTGCCGTCCAGCTCGTCGATTTCGGACAGGATCTGCACGGCGCGTTCATAGTAGAGCGCGCCGTCGGTCGTCACCATGACCCGGCGCGTCGTGCGGTTCAGCAGCTTGGCATGCAGATGCGCCTCGAGCGACTGGATGAGCGTCGTCACCGTCGCCTTCGGCATGGAAAGAGTTGCGGCGGCGCGGGTGAAATTGCCTGTCTCCACCACGCGTGCGAAGGCCCGCATTGCTGATAGCTGGTCCATTTC
>JASGEG010000321.1:0-14551 GCA_047606605.1 Rhizobium sp. | reverse complement strand
CTGACCGAACGCAAGAGCGCGGGTTCGCTGCTTCAAGCCCATGCAGCGGTGTCCGCGCTCTTGCGTTCGGTCAGTTTTGCTTCCGGAATGGCGAGAACAGCGGATCGACGCATCTCCTTCACCGGTATAATCAACTCGCTCGCAATCCCATACAATTTCGCGTCCGGGGGCAACTCGCCGAGGATTTCGCGTGCGGTTGCGCGATCGGAGCAGATCAGGAGGGCGGCGACCTCAGCCCCCGTCTCGACGGTCGCGGTTGAGAGCGTCGGTAATAGCCGGTAAATCGGACTGCCCTCACCGTAGCGGTGCGCGAAATCCGCCGCGCCATCTCCACACTTTGGGTGCTGGATGACGCTGACGCTGCGGATCTGGTCCGACCCGATCCGATCCGCGATCGCCTTCAGCGTGTCTCGTCGATCCGCCATGACGCCCCGCACAAGCGCGGACTCCTCTGCGCCCGAAAGCGGAAAAAGAGGAAAGAGAACCGGTATCTGCCGATCGGTGAATGCCTTCACCTCGAGGACTGCAGAGGGAGCCAGACCGATGACCGCTGCCGTCTCTTGCGCTTGCGAGAGGATTTCGGCGGGCGAACCGTTCATCGCTACCACATCGATCTGCCGCCCGCTCAGGCCGTTTGGGCCGACGGCGGCCCGCAATGCGCTCTGGAGCAACGCGGCATATCGCTCGGCTGCCGCCCGGTTGTCGCCAACCACTGCGACCCCAAAAGTTATCGATCGAGGTTTGATGCCGGCCCTTTGCAATGCATCGATCCGACCCAGATAGGCGGACAAACTCGAAAATGCTGCTTCATCGAGGGCATAGCGTGGCATTGTGTTGGATAAGGTGCGCCCGTCCGAGGCCCGCCCCTCGATCAATGCCAAACGAAGGCCTTCCGGCGTGTAGGCCGGCCTTGACGATGTCGCTCGAAACAGATCGGCGGCCCTGATCGGCGGCGCCGCCCCTTCCCTCCCGCCGGAGCCGTCCCGGCCATGGCAAGATCGGCATGGAAATCTTGTTGCAGAGACCCGCGCCGGCCCGCCAACGGAAGCGGTGATGCCCGTCTCGCCTGTCCCGGAAAAAAGGGCTGTCCCCCGGTCAAGCATGTCCTGCGCATCGGCCGACCGAGCACAACATAGGAAAAGCGCGGATAAAACGGCGAGCGTCCTCAATCCAAGGTTCACGTGTCGAAATCTTTCAGCGCCGCGATAAGATCGTCGGCGGTCATATTTGACGACGGCAACCGACGAAAGATTTTGCGCTTTCCGTCACCGACGATGAAGACGAGTTCGTGCAACTCGATATCGGCAACCTGAGCGTTGGACTGCTTGAGGATGTCGGCGATGTCGGCCGGCCGACCCGTCGCCCATAGCCAGCGGTCGCTCGGCTCGAACGCGGCCGCGGCATCGGCAAGCCGCTGTGGCGTGTCGACCGTCGGGTTGATGGTGATCGACAACAGTCGGATCGGGCGTTTGGCTTTGCCGGGGATATTCGAGTCGATCTGCTGCATGATGGCGTTGCCAACGCCACAGATCGACTCGCAGGTCGTATAGTTGAAAGTGACCACCAGAAGATCGTCTCCGACCATCTCTCGCACCAAGGCAGCTTTTCGATTGTGGTGATCGGTCAGTTCCACATCCGGCAAGCTGATGGAATCCTGAACGAATGTGGCTGTTCCGCTTGCTTGTGCAAACGGCAGCCAGCCACCAAGCATGAGGGCGAGTGCGGCGGCCAGAGCGACGAAGAGCGCCGAGGGTACGACGATCGAGAGGGTGTTTCTACTCATGGCGAGACCTCCGTCAAAACAGGCTCGTGAAGGATGAAGGCCTGGGGGATGTCGATCGGACTGATCGAAAACAGTCCGGGATGGGGGAAGCGGATTTGAGCTTGCAATCGGTTGTCGGGACCGCGGTTTGCATCGACCTGCAGCGTCCAGGCCGATTGAAGGCTCGATACCAGAAAGCGGGCGTTCGGCACGGCGATCTCGTCACCGCTGGCGGACCGGAACGCAAAATCCACAGTCTCGGTTCGGCCGGCTTTGTAAGAGCCGTCGCGGGGCGTGGCCGACACCGTGAAAACGTGCTCGGCATCCGCCTCTTCGCCATCGACCGTGAAGCGAATGCATGTGGTCAAACCGCTGACACCGGTGGTGAGGATCAACTCGTGCTCGCCGGTGGTTTCCAGGCGTGCAACTGTCTCGAAACGGCCAGGCGCAATCTCTCGAAGGCTCCTGTCGATGATACCGATCGAACGCGGAACGCCACTGCGCAGCCGAACGTAATCGTCCGGCGGCATGTTGCCGATCGCCATGGCGTCATGAAGGACAAGGCCGATATAGCCCGACCGATCGACCACGAGCGCCCGCGCCTGATCGAGTGCGGCGATCCTTACCCCGTCACCACCCGACTTTGCCGGATGCTGGACCCGAGCCTGCCCCTGTGCCTCGCCTTGCGCAAGGCCGATGAGGCGTGGTTCAGGCCTGTCCTTCCGACCGAGGGCAGCGATTTCGATAATTGCGACATACCCGCCGGCCTCGCTCAGAAGATAAAGGTTCTTGCCGATGAAAGCCGCTTCCTGGATCGCCATGTTTTCTCGCATATGACCCGCTTCCAGCAATTGGCCTTTCGCGAGATCGACAATGACGAACAGCGGCTCTCCAGGCGTGTAGGCAATGGCGTAACGGCCATTTTCGGTTACGGCCAGGCGCGTCACATCGATGCCGATCGGAATACGAAGGGGTGTGCCGGGATCGTCCGTATATCGGATATCGATTGCCTTTTCGCCGGACGGCAGCAGGATAGCGGTCGATTCCCCGACAAAGCGGGCATCTTCGATCGCTGGACCCGACGACTGCCATCGGATCGAAGAGGTCAGATCGTCAATCAATGCCAGACCGCCATCGGTCGAGAAGACACCGATGAGGTCGGTCACGCCGGTGTCGCGAAATGCGATCTGGCCGCTGTTGGCTTGGGCGCCGTGTCCAATGACATTGGAAACCGCGAGACGGCCGGTCACCCGACCGTCGATATCGATCCTGGCCAGATCGCCGCGTCCCGACTCGGCGATCCAGACGTTTCCATTGCGCGTAGCGCGCACGTCCGTTGGCCTCGAGAAACCTTTCGACAGAACCTGTTGGGCTCCCGTCAGAAGATCGACCTCTTCGATGCTGCCCTGCGCACCCATGACCGCCAATGCGCGCATCCTCGCTGGGTCGAAAGAAATCGTTTCGGGCAGGCTTTGGAACGTCGCCGCAGCGGTCATGTTTGCTCCGCTTTGATCGAGGCGGCGATCAACGACACCGAAGCTGCTATCGTCATTCAGGACGGCAACCAGTTCGCCGTTCAGATCGGTTGCGCCGCGCGGCACGCCCCGTGTCGCCCGAAGGCTTTGCGCAGCGTCCTGACAAGAGGAATTGCCTTGCTCAACCGGGCGTATCCAACTGGCGAGCTTGAGTCCGACACGAGGCTGACCGGTCCTTGCATCGGCAACTTGAAGAGCCAAACGGAACGGTTCCGCGCCTTCCGGTCGGTGTGGTCGCCCAGAACGGTCGCTGGTGGTCATCGTGACCCGCATGCCGCTATCGTTCTGCTGCGCCGCCGCCGGCATGGCGGCAGAAAGCATAGTGACCGCAGAAGCCACGCTCGACACCAGCCGCCTGGACGGGATACTCGTCATCGCGCTCGACCTATTGGGCTTCGCGCGCACGAGGTCTTGGCGCCATTCGACAAGTCTTCCTTGGTCGCGACGACGTCGATCAGACCCCACAGCCCACCGGCGCGCAACTGTGTCGGACCATCGTGGAAGAGATAGCAGCCGACGGCCATCTTCCGGGTGAAGGATGCCGTGATGGTCTTGCCCGGTGCGACAAGAGCAGATCGGGGAAAGCCGAAGCCGGGGAAGAGATCGTTGTAGTTCTGGCCGATCGTCGCAAAAGAATGCTGGCGCGCCCGACCGCCCGCATGCACCACATGAATGATGACTTCCTCGCCTGCCACGACCTTCAAGACCGGCGCCGATGACGTCTTGCCGACCTCGTCCGCTTTCAGCAGGAAGAATTCCGACGGGAAGGTATAGGCATTGAGGTTCGTGTGGCGCTCGGGTTGTGGGAGATGGGCATTCGCCTGTTCACCCCGAAGCCGGATCTGGAACGGGCTGGAACGGTAGCTCACGCCCTGATCGCCAAAATCATATGTGTCATCACAGACCAGGCAATCCGTCACAAGGTCAGGTGCGTTCGTGCCGATCGCCTTGAAACTGTCATTGGTAGCGCGATCCCGCAGGTTGAGCCCGTCTTGCCAGAACAGGGTGAATTCCCTGATGTCATGCAAGGCCCCCATCGGGTCTTTCGTGGAGAGCCGGACTTCTCCGAAAGCGGCAGCCCGCCCCGACGCAGCCTTGACCGGCTTTACGACGAAGATCGAGCAATCGCGATCCGTACCCTTGAAGCAGAAATCCTGATCTTCGTTGAGGCTTCCGATCTCGGTATCGGCCTTTCCGGCAATCGATGCCCCACTCGGTACGATATTGATCGAGCCGACCAGACCGTGGGTCGGGTGGCCGATCACATCGCCGAAGCTTTTAACCGGAAGTGCGCCGAAAGCGTAAGGGATGAAGTTGATCTTATTGCTCAGCATGAGCTTGGCGTAAGCCGTCCAGATACGGTCGACGTCCGCACGCAAAGGATCATTCACTTTTACGAGGTTATCAAGGTCGACTACATTGTTGTCATCAAGAGTGATGGCGAGCCGATATTTCCGACCTAATAAACCAAAGCGGTCTTTGGGAGCGGGCGTCGTTGTGTCGATCGATATTCCGACGCCTGCTACGGTTCGGCCGTTCAAGCGCCCTTCCAGCACCGTGTTCAGGGATGACCAAAAAAATTCCCTGAAGTTCTTGTTGGACTCATCCTCGACGATTGTCAGGTCGGCATTGCCCTGGGCGGCGGCACGCCCGGCATAGAAGGTGACCTGCTCGATCTGGGCCGTGCGGTTCGTTCCCAACGTTCCTTTTTCGTCGATCGTCAGCGTCGTTGCGCCACTCGCGAGGCCGGCAAGCGCTCCGGTTGCGTTGATCCCGAACGGACGCGCAATTTCGTTGATGAAGCTCGAGGTTGGCAGCGGGAACATGAGGGCGAGGCGCGACGATGGACGAACATTGGTCTGGTCCATCTGCTGGAACTGCCAGGCGCCTGTTTCCTTTTCCCAGTCGCTGGTCTGCCAGTCAGGTTCCGTATTCAAGTCCACGATGGCCGGCATCCTCGCATCGCCAAGATCATCGATCAGGCCGGTCCTGCCCCGAAAGTTTCGCAAGGCGTTGATGACCGTCACCGTCACGCAATCCCCGGCAAGAACCGGAAGGACAAGAGGCTCGGGACGGCTGTAATGGACCTTGATCGACTGCACGACCCGTTGCAGCGGAATATCTCGCCACGCCTCGGCGCTTTTGAGATGATCGGCCCATGTCACATCCGCTGGCTTCGCATTTGTGACTTCGGTCGGATCGACCTGAGCCAGGAACAGCCCGTTGCGGTCATAGAGATTACGCCCATAGAGCGTTCCGACGTCATGAAGGACAGAATCCGGGCCGAACACGGTTTTCGCCTCGATGGCAACGACCGCGACATGGACGAGCGGCGCTTCATATCTGCAGGCGGTCGGCTGCGCGTTGTTGGTGGCGCGGCCGGCACTCTCGTTAACGACCGGACCGACGAGTTTTTCTCGCAGGCTTTCGGCCGTCTTCTGGACCTCCTGCAGGGAAGCGATCTTTTTGTCCCCTCTCGGGTAGGTTCTCAGAAGGCTCCATGCGCCGTTCCAGAGCGAATCCTGCGATCCGAAATGCTGGAGTGTGTCGGACGACAAGTCGGCTGCGTTTGTCGCAATCTCGCCTTCCCGCTTGAATTCAAGGGGCACGTCGTTGCGATACGTGCCGTTGAACTCGAAATGCTCGGAAATGCCGATCTCCTGCGCAGAGACGCGACCCTCGCGGTTGAAGCAATTCTCGATATTTTTCTCGAAGGCTTCCCAGAACTCTATCGAACCCGTCAAGCCGGCAGACCCGGACCGGAGCCACTTGTAATACTCGTCGACATGACCGGCAGCGGTGAGTTTGAGCGGACCCGCCAAAGGCGAGAACGTTGCGTCGTCGCATTTCTGCGTCAGCGTCTCCCGAGACGCGGTGTCATCGAGCGAGCGCATCGTGGAAGGGAACCGCTGATCGATATTGCGCGGCCAAGTATATCCCTCGAGATTGAAAGTGTGCTGCACTTCCTGTGCGCCCTGGATCAACCGGAACTGCACCCGGTCCCCGGTCTGGGTCTCCATAATCGGCGTCACCGGATCCTTGTGATAGTCCGAGACGAAGACATTGGCGAGATCGCCCGCTTCACCAGTCTTTTGGGCGCTGATGCTGCATGATTTGCGGTTCGGGACCCCGCTGGCGAGATCGCCCGCCCACTGTTCAGGCGTCTTGTTGGTGAAATCGCAGTTCCCCGAGGAATCCGTGCCGATCCGCAACGGGATGGGCTCACCGCGGTAGTTCAGAACATAGGGATCATGGTGATCGACCGAAATGCTTTCGGGGCGCTTGACCGCCGCGACCGGTCGCGCCAGCAGCCCATCTTGTCCGTATCCGGCGGCTTTCTGCCGGTAGGATACGAGATAGTCGCGCAGGCTATCGACGTCAGCCTTGGTGATCAGGCCCGCCGCGAGAGAATCCGTATGCGAGGGGCCGCGATCACTCGGCATGCCTGCAGCAAACCAGGCCGGCGGCAGGTCGCCGGGTTGCTTGAAGATGCCGTATTGATCCTTGGTGAGTCCCGAACCGCAAAAACGGTTCATGGCTTTGGTCTGGCCCTTGCTAGCATATTGCGCCTCGCAGAAGAGCGTCGCCAAGCCCTTCGCAAACCGTGGTTCCGCGTCGGTTTCTTCAGGCCGCGGCTTCGCGTCGGCATTCAATTCAGGGAAGCCTGCGAGCAACGTGTCCTTCGACATGACATCGCTGGGATCGTAGAGCGTCGCAAAATCCGCAATGGCGAGCGCGAATTCACGGTTCGAGACGTCGTCGAGACTGTCGAAATCGACGATGATCTTCTTAGCCCCGACATCGATGAGCTTTGCATCGATCAGCTTGCGATCGACTCGTGGCGTCGTGCAGGCCTTGCCGTCGACCTCGCAGGTCTGTGAGCCCTGGGGTTCTATGAGCAAGGCGGTGTAGAAACCGTGCTGCTGGATCGAAGAAGGACCGAAATGGTCGTGGCTGAAGACTGTTCTTAGCGTCCGGTCGACGGACTGCTTGTCCTTGGTCCCGTTATCTTTTCCTCCGTCACCGATCATTCGCAACGGCGATAGCATCGGATCGGCAAACCAGCGCTGCGTTGTCGTCTGGAACAGCCTGCGGTTCTGACCGTCATGCAACTTTTTGCGCCAGATGTCCTTGAACGCGGCATCGACGACCCAATGAGCGGCCTCGCCTGAGCTTGCTGTGTTTTTGCAAAGTCCCGGGGATTCGCGCAGTCGTGGTGAGGCCGCGTCGCCGTCAGGAAAGGTTTGCATGCCAGCGTTTTTCGCAGCGCAGATGCGCGCGGCAATCTCGTCGGGCGCGAAGGTGCCATCTTCGTAGTTAAACCCGTTTCCTGAGCCATCAGACGAGGTCACGTCGAATTTGACGAGGTGGATATGCTGACCGATCGTATCGGTCGGCGTTTGAACCTGGAAATCATCCAGAGCGAGTTCCTTGGGCAATTCGTTCGTGTGTCTGAACTCGATGCATTCGCCCGAGAGCGCGCGGAAGAAGAAGGGCTGCTCGCTGGCGCTGATAAGCGGCGAGATCCGCTTGCCGGCGGAGGCGTCCTTATATTTGTCCGAGGTTTCCGTCAGGACGTTGATGCGGGCCTGTGGATCATGCCATCCGGCCCGGTTGGTCACCATGTCCAACTGCACGGCAGAGGCCTTGTACCTGCGAAAGCCGACGACGGCGGGGTCCGTCGTGAGATCGGTCTCGCCGGTAAAGGGGTCGGCTTCCTGGACGGAGAGAAGGTCATTCGGGTCGAGCTTGACCGGTTTGTTGTTGGTATCGAGCGTATAGAGGGTCGACCGTTCCGGGCGATTGGGAACTTCGTGGCGCCACTTCACCCAGTTCGTAACGTCAATTTCCTTGGCATAGGTGTGGCCGCTTGCCCCCTCGCTTGGGTCTCCTGACGATGCGTAAAGCGGGCGACCGTCGAATGTGAAATGCAACGGCGACGTGCCGTTTTCGGGGACCCGGACGAGAGCAAAATATTGGTCCGGAGCGGCGCATGGATCCGCGAAGGGCGCACCGGGTTTTGCTTTGCCGCCATTGACCGCAAAAAGCGTGCCGGCGCCCGCTGAGGCGCGCGCGTATCCGCCACGAAGGCCATTGTATTGGGCCGCGCTGCCGTCGGCGAGAAGCAGGCTGAGGTTCGCCCCGTTGTGATGGAAGCGCATGGCGGCCTTTTCGAGCGCGGTCCCGTCGTAGGGCAGTAATTTAAGCGGCGCCTTCTCGAAATGCATCGTCAGGCTCCCCATCGCCAGCATCTTGGCGACGAGTTGCGTCTGGCGGGCTTCGCGCTTGCGCAGTTCTTCATTGTCTTGTGCTCTGGCGAGATCAGTTACCTCGTCGGGCGCATAGGCGGCCAGGAAATCCTCCGGCACTTCGACGCCCGGTTTGCGCACGGCCTCATCGAGCATGATGTGGCGAGGCAGACCACCGTCGAGATATTCGCCCTCGGCAACGCCGTCATCCTTGGTGGCCTTGGCGATATCGAGCGGCGCCTGTGCTGGGCGATGTCCCGGCCTTCCGCCGATATAGAAGGGATATCCCGGGAAGGCCGATGTTTCCTTGACCTCGTCCGTGTTGCCCGCCTGGACGTCGGCAACGGTTGTCTCGCCGCTATAGGTCGGCAGAAGCGGCCAAGCTTCACCGGGAAGCGGAATGATGGCGGGCGTCGGCGTGCCAACCGAATAGCCCGGCGCTCCATCGGTTGGACGGACCCATTCTCCGTTCGCGCTCACCGAACCGGGGCGCTTCTTTGCCCTGGTGTCCTTGCTCATTTCAGCAAGCGACAGGCCCGCTTCAAACTGTCCGTCCGGCAACTTGCGTGTGCCGTCTTCAAGGACGTCGTGAACACGCCACAGTTCCCACATGCCTTGGGCGAAATGCGGATAGAGATGGCAATGGAAAATCGAGTCGCCGATGGTGCGGTTTCGGTTGCCCGACCCCAGCGTGTCGTACCATCCTTTTTCGCCCTTGGCGCCGCGGCGATAGACCTGCAGCCCGCCGCCATAGATGTCATAGGTAAAGCCCTGCTGGGGCGCGACCGTCTGGGAATCGAGATAGGCGCCTCGGCTCGGGTCATTGCCCGAAAACCACTGATGGGCATGAAGGTGAAAGACGTGGGTTTCCTTCGGCCCCGCATGGAAATTCCGGAATACGACGGGGTCATTCAGATAGGAGTGATGGACGTTGGAGGGATCGTCACTGAACTGCTCCAGGAGAGCCGGGTCGCCGTTGGCCCATGAGGTCAGGAAAAATTCCTCATAAAGGCATTCGGCGCAGTTTGCTGCCGGACCGATGCCTTTGCGGTTGGCGAGAAGGGCCGCTCCCATCCCGCTCGAACCGTAGTTGATCGCAAACCCGTCGCGCACGCCGGCGAGTTGACCCTCGCCGAATTTGCTCAGTTCAGAGAAATTGCGGGTGAAGAAAGCCTTTAGCTCATCGTGGAAGAAGACCGAGAACTCGCGGAAACTGCGCGGGTGGCTGTCATTGGCCGGGTCGTTGGCACGGCGCTGGACAACAGCGTTCAGGTCGGAATGCACGATCTCGAGAAGCCCGTCGGGCTTTAAGACCTTTGCGATGGCGAGGATCGGCACCCCGCCCACCCCGTCCCTCTCCGGGTAGCTGTCCGTAAGCGTCTGAACGGCGTGGCGCGGCGCGGATTTTTCGCCCCAGACCGACTTGAACGCGGCGTTGCTGATCTGGCTGCGATACCAGGTCGACCCCTTCGGTTCTCCGATCACGGCGCCGAAAAGACCATGGGTGATGGATCCGCCGTCGCCCTCCCCGCCCGACGGCGCGGCCGTGCTCGACAGGAAATATGTGCCCTCCTGGTCGACTCTATAGGTGCAGACGATGTCGTCACCCGGTTCGATGCCGCCCAGCCCGAGGCAGGCGCGATTGATTTTCTCGTCCGCGGTCGCAACGAGGGTAAGCCCTTGGATTGCAAAGGCGAGGCGCCGCGTTGCAGGCCAGTCGCCCTCTGGTTCGCCGGCAGCAACGGTTTCTGGTTTCGTTCCGGCGGACCCTTTCAGGCAATCGGCCTCGCCATGCTGGACCACGCTGTCGGATCCCTCGGACACCCAGGACCGGACGGTCGAAAACATCTCCCACATCTTGTCGTCTAACGGCTGGGCCTTCGCCCGTCTGCAGAAATCCTTGGTGAAACCAGGTTGCGTGTCGCGCAAGAGGTTGGTGACACGCAAACGCAGGGTGTCACCCGCATTGGCACGCAGGACCATCGGGCGCGCGCGCTTGCAATCCTTCAGGCGGACCTTGCCCGGCAAAAGCTTTTCTGCGCCGTCATAGGTTTCAGTACCGTCCACGCCGGCACAGGCGTCTGCGTCGTATTTCTGCGGGTCCTTGCTGGTCGGGACGATGTCGCGCCGAAGAGCAAACATCATTCCGTAGGGGTTGAAGGAGCCGAAGCGATTGTAGACGAGCGTCTGGTCGAGGGCGACGATATCGGCGCACACGGTCCTGCTTCCGCCGGCCTGGTCGCACCAGTTTTCCGATGCCGAAACGAACTGTTGAACGGGCTCCGCTGCGTGAGAAGCTAGGCCTGCAGAGAAAAATATGGAGATACCGGTGAATAAGGAAAACAATGCACGCGACATGAAGTACCCCTCCCCGGAAACCTCGGCTTCCAAGCTTCAAGCGGCTAAACGTCTATGCTACCCCAAATAGTGTTTTCGCATTCAAGAGTATGTTTTAAGGCTTGTCAATGATTGCAATGCAATGACAGACTAGACCAGCGTATGATAGAAAGCAAAAGCGGAAAATTATTCCAAAAAGATCAATAAACGCATTTCGGATGCCAAGTTCTGCATTTTCAGGATGGGAGCTTCACTTTGGCGCAGAAGTCGAAACCTAAGTTATTCATGTGTTTAGCTTTTTTCGGGGCCTTGGCTGCCGTTGGAGGAGCGTATACGCAGGGGCTGAGCCTGGTCCGCTTCGGGCTGCCACGCCCCCCGGGGATGGACCCGCAAACGGTGTGCGGCCCATCCAATGATTTGCAGGATGTCGAGACCTATGATGGCAGCCTTGGGGTGAGTAAGGACTACGTCGCAGCAAATCTTGGTTCGACCGTTCAATTGCATTGGCAGATCGATCGGGCGATCCGCAAAGCCGGCTATTCACCGGGAACGGTCAGCGGGCGGGCCTGGTGCACCGGCACCTTGATCGCGCCGACGATGGTGCTAACGGCCGGTCACTGTTTCGAGCCTCAGGATGGAACTGGCGATTTCACGACGCCTTATACAAGAGACGAGCAGCGCCGCGCGGTCCTCGCGCGTGATGGCGAACTCGCGAAGTTGCAGTACATTCGGGTCGGTTATCAGGTGAATGCAGCTACAGGCGCCGAGCGGATCCCCCGCGATTTTCCAATAGAGCGTCTCGTAGAAAGGAAATTCGATGGCACTGGCGTAAATGGCGCCAGCATCGATTACGCGATTGTCGAGGTGGCTGCCGGCCAGGATGGGAAAGTGCCTGGCGATATCGTTCCACCCGCGAAGATCGCAACACATGCCGTTGCGTCAGGGGACAAACTCGTGATCATCCAACATCCCAGCGGCCTCCCGAAAAAGATCGGCACCGGGACAGCGACCAACCGCGCCGAGCCATTCATTTTCTATGACAATATCGACACTCTCGGCGCCTCCTCGGGCGCCGGCGTTCGAGATGAAAACGGTGATATTGTCGGTGTTCATATTCGCGGGGATTGCGATCGGACAGGCAACAGCGCGGTATCGATTGTATCCATCGAGGGAGTATCCGATGCGCTCTAGCTCCTTTTTGACGCGAGCACTTTGTGCGCTTCCCTTGGCAATAGCGGCGGCGATCCCGAATGTCGCTCATACCCAGGACGGATCGGCGGCTGTGGAATTGCGCGGGGTCGACGGGATGACCTCGGCACTCCAGGTCAAGCTGGCGGAGACGGGCGTACCCAAATTCCTGAAAATCGAAGACCCGCAAACAACACTCGAAGGCGCGATCTCGGCGAGCTGCGGAGATCAGCCTGTACATGTGCAGCAGGCTCTCACCGCCGAAGCGCTTGCATTGAATGGCTTGAAGCAGCCGGATGCCGTTATCGACAAGGGCGTCACAGTGGCAATTCCCTTTTGCCTGCCGATCGAGCGCTCCGTCGAGGTTGTTGTCGAGCAAGGCGATACCATTGAAACGCTGCTGCGGAAGAACACCGGCGTTTACGGAAAACGCACGCTGCGCAAGACGTTCGATCTTAATCGGGACAGGACCACTGCCCGCACGCCGGAAGCCTTCTTTCGCAATCTGACCGTCGGGCAAAAGATCAGGCTCCCCTACGGCGCTGATCCTCGGGTCTTCATCCCGAGAACGGTCGGGACAGACTTGAACCAGATCGTCCACGACTTGTCGGCGCCCCAGATCGCAGAGGCAATCGTCACGACGGCTGCGGCATCGCCCCAGATTGCGACCTCGGGAGAAAATGCATTTAATCTCGTGGAGTCCGTCGAGATCGCTTCCGTTGATGGCGGGACGCCGTGTGGACCGACCGAAGACATCGGTCGCCCAATCGACATGGCCGCTCTGAAGGCCGTCTTCGACGAGGAGGCCCGCCTCTTGGCGGAATTCGGCGAGCAGGTCCAGACAGCCAACATCGGCGTTGTCGATACCGGCCTGGCTAACCCGGAGGACGATTTCTTCAGTGAGGATGTCTTGCTGGTCAATCGCTACGAGAGCGAGGGAGTCGACGGGCAAGACGACGACAATCCCGAAAACGGCGCGATCGATGATTACTACGGCATCAACCTGAATTTCGTCCCGAAAACCGGCGACGTCCAGCCCTATGATGCCGACAAGCTCTCCTGGCAATATCACGGAACCCGTATGGCGTCCCTTGTCCTGGGAGGGCCTGACATAACGGCGTCCTGGGGTGGGAAACGCCCGCCGCTCAAGCTGCGCGTCGTCAATTTTGCCTCGGCCCAGACAAAGGGCGGAATGGTGTCGCCAGAACGGTTGGCGACCGCTGTCGAGCAGCTGGACCAGGATAAGGTCGACATCGTCAACATCAGCCTTTCAAGCAACTCCGATCATAGTGGCACGCGCCAGGCGCTGCGCGAAAAATCACGGATGCTGTTCGTTGTCGCCGCCGGCAACAAACAGGGGGGGCCTGGCGCGGACCTTCTCACAACGACGCTCTTTCCGGCAAGCTACGGCGGACCGAACGGAAAGAACATCCTGACGGTTGCTGCCTATGGCCGCAGCGGAAAAAAGGCGCCCTTCTCTCATTTCTCGAACCTCTACGTCGATCTGCTCGCGCCGGGTTGCGGTATCGAAACCCGTGACGGCGACGGCTCCGTCGTCTCCGACACAGGTTCATCCCCCTCGACGGCGCTCGTCTCGTTCACGGCCGGACTCCTCCGCTCTTTGGGCATCAGCAATCCAAACGGGATCAAGACGCGCATTCTGGCATCTGTCGATCAGGATGAGCGTCTGACCAGTTTCGCGTGGAGCAGAGGCCGGCTGAACCCGATCAAGGCGCTCAGCTTGCGCAGGGATGTGGTGCAGACAGCCGACAATGCGCTGCACTTCGGAAAGATCGCCGATCGGGACGCACTCCTGGCGCTTTGCGCCAACGGCGCCGCGGATTTCTCCCGGCCGCGGGACATCTACAAGGTCGTTCCGAACATCCAGACGCCATCCGGGACGATGATCGACTACTGGACCTATTCGAACGGCGTCCTCGCTGCCCAGCGCTGCGAACAAAGGACGACGGACATCGGCACGATCAGTCTCGATGGTGGTGAGATTCCGCTGCAGGATGTGCGCGACGTCGTCTACAGGTGGCGATAACGCAGATGCTCAAGACCGCTATCCTATCGATGGACGCGTCGGGTCACGTTGTATATCCATCGGATACGCCGCATGATCAGTGTTTGCGGCCAGACCCCGTTTTGGACCTGTTGATCTTGGAATTTGTGTTTTATCGCAGGGATTTAGCGCCGATGATCGTAGAGCTTTAGCGTACTGGATCGCAATTTTCGGCTGTTGCGGGATAATGTAGCGTAGGATTTGGTTGCGGGGGCAGGCATTGGCCGTCAGCATAACTTCTCCAGTTCGTTGATAATCCTCACCTCTGAGTGTCTGTTCACAAAGAAGTTGAATGATATGAATCGCTTGTGATTCCATGCAGTTGATTTGATTCGACGAGGACATGGCAACGATGTGGACGAAGGCAAACCTTGGGAAATACAATCGCGATGGTCTGCGCTATCCGAGCGATTTG
>JASGEG010000320.1:0-11603 GCA_047606605.1 Rhizobium sp. | reverse complement strand
GATATTCCAGACGATGGCCCCCATCAGCGCGGCGAAGATGACCTGCGGCGTCACGATGCCCGGATCGATGATGCCGGTGCCGAGGGTTTCGGCCACATGCAGGCCGAAGAACAGGAAGGCGATGAAGTTGAAGAAGGCCGCCCACATCACCGCATATTGCGGTCGCAGCACGCGGGTGGAGACGATCGTGGCGATCGAATTGGCGGCGTCGTGCAGGCCGTTCAGAAAATCGAAGAACAGCGCGACGGCGATCAGGCCCGCCAGCAGCGGAAGGGCAAGTGTCGCCTCCATCAGACGTTCTCGATCACGATGCCGCTGATCTCGTTGGCGACGTCCTCGAAGCGATCGACCACCTTTTCCAGCTCGCCATAGATCTCGCTGCCGATGATATAGGCCATGGGATTGCCGCTGCCCTGACGACGGAAGAGATCCTTCAATCCCTGCTCATGCAATTCGTCGGATCGGCCCTCGACCTTCACCACCTCTTCGGTCAGGGCGCTGAGGCGCTGCGCGTTGGCGCCCATGCGATCGAGAAGCGGAACGGCTTCGGCGACCAGCTTGGCCGCCTGCACGACCGCTCCGCCCATCTCCTGCATGATAGGGTCGAAACTGGTCTGTTCGAACAATCGGATCGTCTTGACCGTCTTGTGCATCATGTCGATGGCATCGTCCATCGACATGATGAGATCCTTGATGTCGCCACGATCGAAGGGGGTAATGAAGCTGCGGCGAACGGCGAGCAGGACCTCGCGGGTGATCTCGTCGGCTTCGTTTTCCAGCGCGATGATGCGCTGGCAATGCCGTTCGGTGTCCTTGCCGGCCAGCAGCTCGTTCAGTGCTTCCGCGGCGCCGACGATTGTGCGGGAATGCCGCTCGAACAGATCAAAAAAGCGATCTTCCCGCGGCATCAATTTACGAAACCATTTCACTCTCGGCGCTCCAAACATGCGTTGTCATAAATCCGTCATAAATGACGGAGCCAGACATGAAAAGCCGATGTGACTGTGAAACGACGCTCTCTGGCAGCGTCGTCACAGGATTTGAACTGTTATGCGGGGTCTGTCCGGTTCCCCTGGGCGTCGAAGAAATGCAGGCTCGCGGCGGACGCCGCGACGACGCACTCGCTGTCTATCGCGATCTGGGACCGCCCCGAAACCCGGAAGACGATGGTCTGGCCGTCGGCAAGGACGCCGTAGACATAGCTTTCGGCCCCGACGAGTTCCACCGCCTGGACACGCGCCTTGGCGCTGAAGGCCGCACCGCCCGGGCCGTCGGCCAGGTGCAGATCCTCCGGCCGGATGCCGATCGTGGTGTCGGCGGCGGCCGGTCCGGCGCCGGGCGACAGCGCGATGCCGCTGTTTGCGGCCGCTTTCAGCAGGTTCATCGACGGCGAGCCGATGAAGGTCGCGACGAAGGTCGTGGCGGGGCGTTCATAGAGCTCGATGGGCGTGCCGACCTGTTCGATGCGGCCGCCGTTCAGCACCACCAGCCGGTCGGCCAGCGTCATGGCTTCCATCTGGTCATGCGTGACATAGACGCTGGTGGTTGCCAGCGAGCGCTGCAGCCGCTTGATCTCGACGCGCATCTGCACGCGCAGCTTGGCATCGAGGTTGGACAGCGGCTCGTCGAACAGGAAGGCCGCCGGCTCGCGCACGATGGCGCGGCCCATCGCGACGCGCTGGCGCTGGCCGCCGGACAATTGCCGCGGCTTGCGCTCCAGGAATGGCTCGATCTCCAGCGAACGCGCCGTTGCGGCGATCCGCCGATCGATCTCGTCCTTCGGCATGCTTCGGTTCTTCAGGCCATAGGCAAGGTTCTGACGCACCGTCATATGTGGATAGAGCGCATAGTTCTGGAAGACCATGGCGATATCACGGTCGGACGGTTCCAGGTCGTTGACCACGCGACCATTGATCGACACCGTGCCCGAGGTGATGCTTTCAAGACCGGCGATCATGCGCAGCAGTGTGGACTTGCCGCAGCCGGAAGGCCCGACGAGCACGATCAACTCGCCATCGGCGATATCCAGCGATACGCTTCTGATCGCTTCGACATTGCCGCCATAGGTTTTGCGGACATCCTTGAGGGTGATCCCAGCCATTATTTCTCCGTCTCCACAAGACCTTTGACGAACCAGCGCTGCATCAGCACGACGACGAGGATGGGCGGAATGATCGCCAGGATCGCCGTCACCATCACGAAATTCCAGGGTGTCGCCGCATCGGCGAAATCCACCATTTTCCTGAGCCCGATGATGATCGTCGACATCTTCGCGTCATTGGTGACGAGGAGCGGCCACAGATACTGCGTCCAGCCATAGATGAAGAGGATCACGAACAGGGCGGCGATATTGGTCTTCGACAGCGGCAGCAGGATATCGCGCATGAAGCGGAAGGGGCCGGCATTGTCGATGCGGGCGGCCTCCAGCAATTCGCCCGGCACCGTCAGGAAGAATTGCCGGAACAGGAAGGTCGCCGTTGCCGATGCCATCAGCGGCAGGGTCAGGCCCGCATAGGTGTCGATCAAGCCGAGATCGACGATGACCTTGTAGGTCGGCAGGATGCGCACCTCCACCGGCAACATCAGCGTGACGAAGATCATCCAGAAGAACACCATCCGCAGCGGAAAGCGGAAGAAGACGATGGCGAAGGCCGAGAGAAAGGAGATCGCGATCTTGCCGGCGGCGATGACGACCGCCACCACAAACGTATTCCAGAGCATCCGTTCCAGGCTGACGCCGACCACGCGCTCGACGCCGCCGTTCAGCGCCTCGCCGTAATTTTCAGAGAAATGGCTGCCGGGCAACAGCGAGATCGGCGGCCGCAGGATCTCGGCCGAGGTCATCGTCGAGGCGACGAAGGTGTAATAGATCGGGAAGGCGACGATGATGATGCCGATGATCAGCATCAGATGGCCGATGAGATTGGCGACGGGACGTTTTTCGATCATCGGTTCGCCTCACGCATAGTGCACGCGCTTCTCGACGAAGCGGAATTGGAAAGCCGTGAGGGCGATGACGATCACCATGAGAATAACGGACTGAGCCGCCGAGGAGCCGAGGTTGAGGTTGACGAAGCCGTCATTGTAGACCTTGTAGACGAGGGTTTCCGTCGCCTTTGCCGGTCCGCCGCCGGTGACGGCATGGATGATGCCGAACGTGTCGAAGAAGGCGTAGACCGTGTTGACCACCAGCAGGAAGAAGGTCGTCGGCGCCAGCAGCGGAAAGACGATCGTCCAGAAGCGCCGGTTGCCGCGTGCGCCGTCGATGGAGGCGGCTTCCAGCAGCGATTTGGGGATCGCCTGCAGGCCGGCCACGAAAAACAGGAAATTGTAGCTGATCTGCTTCCAGGCGGCGGCGATGATGACCAGCACCATGGCCTGGTTGCCGTTCAGCAGCGGGTCCCAGGCAAAGCCGTTGCGGCGCAGAATATAGGCGAAGGTGCCCATGGCCGGGTTGAACATGAAGAGCCAGAGCATGCCGGCGACGGCGGGTGCGACCGCATAGGGCCAGATCAGCAGCGTGCGATAGAGCGTTTGGCCCCGCACCACCTTGTCGGCGGCGGTCGCGAGCGCCAGCGCGACGATCATCGACAGCAGCGCCGTCGCAACGCTGAAGATTACCGTCACCTGCAGCGAATGCAGATAGGTCTCGTCGGACAGGACGGCGCGGAAATTCGCAAGCCCCACGAAGCCGCTCTTCAGTCCGAAGGGGTCTTCGCGCTGCGTCGATTGATACAGCGCCTGGCTCGCCGGCCAGAAAAAGAAGACGACCGTCAGGATGATCTGCGGAGCGACCAGGAAATAAGGAAGGATCTTGTTCGGAAAGACGACGCGCTGCACGGCGATCTCCTAAAGCATGTCGCGCAAAACTGCCCGCAGCCTTGACGGCTGCGGGCCAAACCGCATCAGCGCATCAATTGCCGATGGCCTGCTTTATGGCGGCGTTGCCGCGTTCGACGGCCTTGTCGAGCGCCGTCTTGGCATCTTCCTTGCCCGACAACATCGCCTCGAACTCCTCGTTCATGATGTCGCGCACCTGCGGCAGGTTGACGAGACGCACGCCCTTGGAATTGGCCGTAGGCGCCTTGCCGAGCATCTGCAGGATCGGCGTTTCACGGGCGGGGTTCTTGTCGTAGAAACCGGACTTCTTGGTTTCCTCATAGGCGGCCATCGTCACCGGCAGATAGCCGGACACCTGATGCAGGCGTGCCTGGATCTTGGTCTGCGACAGGAAGTGGAAGAATTCGGCGATGCCCTTGTATTCGGTGTCGCTCTTGCCCGCGAAAACCCAAAGGCTGGCGCCGCCGGGAATGGTGTTCTGCGGCCGGCCCTCGCCCTCGTAATAGGGCAGCTGCCCGATGCCGTAATTCATGCCGCTCTTGACGATATCGCCGAGGCCGCCAGACGATTCCGTCAGGATGCCGCATTCTCCCGAGGTGAAGAGCTGCTTGGCCTCCGAGGTACGGCCGCCATAGCGGAAGGTGCCGTCCTTGGCGAGATCGGCGATCGCCTGGAAATGCTGGACGAAGAGCGGCGCGTTGAAGGCCAGCTTGACGTCGGTGCCGCCGAGGCCGTTTTCGTTGGAGCCATAGCTGACATTGTTCCAGGCGGCAAAATTCTCCGTCTGAATCCAGGTGAGCCAGGTGGAGGTGAGGCCACAGGCCGATGCGCCGCTCGACTTTATCTTCTTGGCGGCCGCGAAGACGTCGGGCCAGGTTTTCGGCGGGTTTTCGGGATCGAGCCCGGCCTTCTTGAAGGTGTCCTTGTTGTAATAGAGGATCGGCGAGGACGAATTGTAGGGGAAGGACAGCATCGTGCCGTCCGGCTTGGAATAGTAGGACACGATCCCAGACAGATAGAGCGACTTGTCGAACGTATAGCCGCCCTTCTTCAGAACGTCTGCCGCTGGCATGATCGCGCCTTCGGCGCCCATCATCACGCCGCTGCCGGCATCGAAGACCTGCAGGATCGCCGGCGCCTGCTTGGCGCGGAAGGCGGCGATGCCGGCATTCAGTGCTTCCGGATAGGTGCCCTTGAACACCGGAACGATCTTGTAATCCTTCTGGCTCTCGTTGAATTCCTTGGCGAGCTGCTCGACCACCTCGTTGTTGGCACCCGACATGGCGTGCCACCATTGCAGCTCGGTCAGCGCAAAGGCGTTCGATGCAAAAGACAGCGACGCGGTGATTGCCGCGGCTGACGCGCAGATAAGACGTATGGACATGTTTCCTCCCATTTATCGCATTCGGCGCGAATTGCGCCAAGTTGGATTTCCGACCGGATTTCCCTTAATCCAAACCGGAACATTTCATTGTAAAACCATTACTTAAAACGATTTCCGCATGGAATTAAACCCTTGGTAAGCCGGCTATCCGATGTAAATCGTCGATTGTGGCGGGTGTGGCGGCCAGAACGGCCGACCCCTTCGTCAATTTGCCCTCCGACGTCGTTGCGGTCCTCGCTCGTATGCCCTTCCTTGTCGCCGGATGCTTGAGGATGTCAGCCCATAGGCGGGGCAAGACACGCCCGCGGCAAGCACGGTGGCAGCCAATTGAACCGATCGCATGTCCCCCCTGTGATGACGGCGCCTTCACGTCACGCACTTTTGCAAACGTGTGCAAATGCTGCAAGAGCTATTTTCTCGCACAAGCAGCTTGTCATAAAAGTTTCATAACAGATGCATTGAGCAATGTTGCACACGTTTGCAAATCATGCACAATCGACATCTCCAGCAGCATGGGGACAGCTCTTGTCGGAAAAGATTTTCGTCAGCGCCGAGGAGGTGGCCAGGAAGGCGGGCGTATCGCGCTCGGCCGTTTCGCGCGCCTTCACGCCGGGGGCGAGCGTCTCCGAGAAGACCAGGATCAAGGTCATGGCGGCGGCCGAGGAGCTCGGCTATCACGTCAATCACCTCGCGCGCGGGCTGATGCGCAACGAAAGCGGTATCGTCAGCCTGATCGCCTCGGACGTTGCCACGCCCTATCGGTCGGTATTGCTGCGGGAGCTGACGCAGCAATTGCAGGCCGCCGGCAAGGTGGCCATGCTGATCAATACCGACCCTTCCGACGCCAGCGTCGATCTTGCGCTGCGACGGGCCATCCAATACCGGGCCGATGCTTCGATCATCCTGTCCGGCTTCCCCGACAAATCGATCGCGCAGCTCTGTCTGCGCAGCGGCCAGCGGCTGGTTCTGATCAATCGCGACGACGATCAGCCGGGGCCGTTGCGCATCAATCTCGACGATCGCGAGGCGGCGGGCCGTGTCGTCACCGCCTTCCTTCGCGCAGGCTGCACCAGGCTTGCCTTCGCCAATTCGCAAGCGGGGACGCCGAGCCTGATGGCGCGCGAGCAGGGCTTTGTCGCGGCGGCCAATGCGCAGGGTCTCGATGTCATCGTCGAGCGGTATGGCGCGACGGGATACGAGGCCGGCCGGATCGTCGCACAGCGGATGCTGACCAGGAAGGAAAGGCCCGATGCGGTGTTTTGCGCGACCGACCTTCTGGCATGCGGCTTCATGGATGCGGCGCGGCACCAGTTTTCGCTGTCGGTTCCCGACCAGCTCTGCATCGTCGGTTTCGACGATATCGAGCAGGCCTCCTGGACCTCATACCATTTGACGACTTTCGCCCAGCCGGTCGTCACGATCGCGCGCGAGGCGGTGACCTGGCTGGTGGAGGGGCGGGAGGATGCGCCCGACGGCCATTCGCTGACATTGCATGCCGATCTGGTCTGGCGCGGTTCGGTAAGGGGAGGGTGAGCTTTCGTGAAGGCCAAGCGGACCCAGCCAATAGACAATTCGTCATGGAAAGCGATGCCCAGGAAGAAGAGCAAGACCTATCTGGGGCAGTTGGCGGGCGAAGCCGACAAGATTTTTCACGGGCGGACGATCGAGCAATATGCCGCGCTCTGCTACCGCAGACGGCCGGCTGGCGAAGAGATCGAAATCCTGCTGATCACATCGCGCGAAAGCGGTCGGTGGGTCATTCCCAAGGGATGGGCGATGGACAAGAAGCTTCCACATCAGGTCGCCGAGCGCGAGGCCTGGGAGGAGGCGGGCGTCAAGGGCAAGGCAAAGAAGAAGCCGTTCGGCTACTACACTTATCTCAAGTCGCTCGACACGGGCGAAAAGGTTGCGTCGCTCGTCCAGGTTCATCTTCTCGAGGTTGCGGCTCTCGACACGGAGTTTCCCGAGCGCGGCCAGCGCGTACTCACCTGGCAGGAGCCGCACGAAGCGGCGACCCGTGTCTGGGAGCCGGAACTCAAGGGGCTTTTGAGCATGGTGGCAACCAAGCTGCGGAAATCCTCCGGCGCGAAGAAGAAGACTTCGCGTTTTCCATAGCAATCGGCGGCGATTTTGCCGTCATGCCGGGCTGGCGGCGGAGGGATGCGATCGGTCGCGAAACGGACGGCGCCAGAATTCAGCGACAATGACGCCGCTCATGGTCATGATGCCGCCGAGCGCCAGGCTGGCCGTAAGCTGTTCGGACAGCAGGGGGATCGCCAGGATGGCGGTTGCGACCGGCACGAAGTTGAAGAACAGCGATGCTCTTGCCGGCCCGATATGATGGATGCCGCGCATCCACAGGAGAGGGGCCACGACTGAGGCGGCGATGCCGGCATAGGCGATCAGCGGCAGGCTTGCTACGGTGATGCCCTGGCGCGGCGAGAGTGCATAGATCGGCAGCAGCGTGAGGGCGGCCGCACATGCCTGAAGATAGAGGGAATGCAGCAAGGGTTGGCCGATCGGCCAGCGCTTCAGCAGAACGGTGTAGAGCGCATAGCAGATCGTTGCGGCGAGCATGATCGCGTCGCCGACATTCGGCCCCTGCGTGAACAGGATCGCGATGTGTCCCTGCGAGGCCACGAGCGCAACGCCGAAGAGGGAGACGATCCCGCCCGCCAGCGCGCCATAGGTCATCCGGTGCCCAAGCAGGATGATGGCGAGCACGAGAGACAGCAGCGGCATCAGCGACTGGATGATGCCGAGATGCATGGCCGAGGTATATTGGGCGGCGATATAGGAAAGATAGGGCAGCCCCGCACCGCCAAGGACACCGAGGATCAGCAGGCGCCAGCCATGTGCGGCAAGAACGGCGCGGTTTCTCCAGATCGGTCGGATGACAAACGGCGTCAGAACGGCGATTGCGACGACCCAGCGGTAGAAGGCGATTTCCGACGCGGAGATAAGACCGGCCGAGGCCTTCGTCACGATGGCGTTGCCGCCCCAGATCAATGCCGTGAGGAGAAGAAGACTGTAGCTCATCCGCCTTACCCGATTGGTTCGGGCCAAGGTAGATTGCGTCGCCTTTTCAGTATATGCTTCATTTACGACAAAGGATACTGCGAGACTGACAGATGCCCACCATCGCCGTGCCGCCGCCTTTGCACGATCTGCCCTCGGACGTCTATTTCCGGGCGGAGGATTTCGGGCCCGATACCTATATGGCGCCGCATGCGCATGTCTTCGGGCAGTTGAGCTTCGTCTCCTACGGTTCGATGAATATCGATGTGGAAGGAAAGCGCTTTCTGTCGCCGCCGCACTATGCCGTCTGGATTCCGCCACGCTGGCAGCACAGCGCCTATAACGAGGCGGCCACGGCCTACCGCTCCGTCTATGTATCGGCGAAGTGCTCGCGGCGGTTCTCCGACCGGCCCTGTGCGCTGGAACTCAGCCCGATCATGCGCGCGATCCTCGTCGATTTCGCCGAACGTGACATCCGTGTGCCGCAGAGCGACCGCGATCGGCGCCTCGCCGAGGTTCTGCTCGACCAGATCGAGATCGCGCAACCGCATGACGCCTACCTGCCTCATGCCGTTTCGCCCGAGATCCAGTCGATTCTCGATGCGCTGCAGGCCGAGCCCGCGAGCGACCTGCTGCTTGCGGCGTGGGCCGGGCGTTTCCATATGACGGTGCGCACGCTGGAGCGCCGCTGTCAGCGCGAGCTTGGCATGTCTTTGGGGGAATGGCGGCAACGCATGCGCTTCCTGCGCGCCGTCGAATGGCTCGATAAGGGGCGTACGATCCAGGCGATCGCCTTCGATCTCGGCTACAGCACGCCGTCGGCCTTCATCGCCATGTTCAAACGTCTGTCCGGCAAGACCCCGGAACACTATCGGATCGGGCGTTAGGCAAGCCGCCGGTTGAGATCTGCCTGTGGCGTAAAGGATTACTTATGGTTTTCATAAGGACCATAATCTTCATTTATGTGGAATTGTTTCTCATGGTGCTTTTCGCAACGTGAGAAGAGAATTGTGCAATGGAAAGCAGACAGACTTTGAAAGATCAGGAACGGCCTATCGTTCGCGACGCCAGCGAAGCGGATATGAAGGCGATATGCGATATCTATGCCCATCATGTTCTCTACGGCCTGGCGACGTTCGAGGAGGTGCCGCCCTCCGTCGAGGAGCTTCGCTCCCGCCGGGCGAACGTACTGGCGATGGGATTGCCCTATCTGCTTGCTGAGCTGAACGGCGAAATCGTCGGCTACAGCTATGCGACCGCCTATCGGCCCCGCCCGGCCTATCGTTTCACGATCGAGGATTCCGTCTATGTCGCCGATGGGTTCGGCGGCCGCGGCATCGGCAGCGCGCTTCTGGCGGAACTCATCGCCCGCTGCGAAAAAGGTCCCTGGCGACAGATGCTGGCCGTGGTCGGCAATAGCGGCAATGCCGGCTCGCTCGGCCTGCATCGCAGCATGGGATTCGAACCCGTCGGCACGCTTCGCTCCGTCGGCTTCAAGCTTGGTCGTTGGGTCGACACGGTGCTGATGCAGAGGATGCTCGGTGAAGGCGACGGCACCGCGCCGGACCTGGTCGGGCAGGAAACGGGCCGGTGATTTCCGGCAGAACGGTTCTATGCCTTGCCCTGTCCCAGCTCATCGCCTGGGGCGTGACCTATTACCTGATCGGCGTGTTCGACAAGCAGATGGCTGCCGATCTTGGTTGGTCGAGCGAGACCATCCATGGCGGCTTTGCGATAGGATTGCTGGCGATGGGGCTTATCTCGTCGCCGGCCGGACGTCTGATCGACCGTCTGGGCGGGCGAAGGGTGATGATTGCGGGAGCACTGCTGACGGCGACCGGATGTTTCCTGCTCGCCCTGTGCGAGACCTTGGCTGGCTATTATGTCGCCTGGATCTGTCTCGGCATCGCCATGCGATGCACGCTGTATGACGCGGCATTTGCCGCTCTTGCGCGCATCGGCGGCCCTGCGGCGCGTCGTCCCATGTCGCAGATCACCTTGTTGGGCGGCCTTGCCTCCACCAGCTTCTGGCCGATCGGTCACGCGCTGGGCGTGGCTTTCGGCTGGCGCGGTGCCGTTGTGACCTACGGCGTCATCGCGCTTTTGACAATTCCGCTCTATCTGGCGATCCCCGAACGGCGCGCGGCATCCGCCGCCGAGACCGTGACGCAGTCTCCGGCCCTTGCAAACCAACGCCGCGACATCATCGTCTTCGGCGGGCTTTACGCCTTGCTGACCGGCCTTGCCAATTTCCTGAACGCCGGCATGTCGGCCCATATGATCGGCATTCTGACCGGGCTCGGTCTGGCCGCGTCGGCCGCGGTCTGGATCGCCGCTTCGCGTGGCGTCGGGCAATCGCTGGCGCGGCTCTGCGAGGTGCTTTTCGGGCGTGACACCGATCCGCTTACGCTCAATCTTTTCGCGTCGCTGCTGCTGCCGATAGCCTTCGTCGCGGGACTGTTTTCCGCTTCGTCCGTCATCGCCGCCATCGTCTTTGCCGCTCTCTATGGCGTCGGAAACGGGCTGTTGACCATCACCCGCGGCACGCTGCCGCTCATGCTGTTCGATCCCCGCAGCTACGGCACCGTGGTCGGGCGGCTGATTGTGCCGAGCTTCGTGCTGTCAGCCGCCGCACCCGTGATCTATGCCGTCGTCATCGACCGCTACGGACAGGCCGGAGCCCTCTATCTGTCGGCGGCCATTTCCGCCGTCGCGGTGATCGCGGCCACGATGCTGCGATTATTGGGCAGGCGTCGCCGTTGATTTTCCCATGACGATCCCAAGCGGTTTTCTCCGGCCGGGAGCCACTTTGCCATTCGCTAAAAAGCAACGGTTCGGGGCTACCGTTCCTTAACTAGGTCACTTCACGCGATATTGGGGTTTTCATGGGATAAGCGTTTCAAAGAAGAGGTTATCCCATGAAAGAGCTCCCGGTTTCATCGAAGATCATCAAATCCGTCTATTTTCACCCGGACGACGGCCGTCTTCACATTCGCTTCAAGAACGGCGAGGAGCGTCTCTTCACCGGCGTTCCGGAAAAGGCTGCTCTCGCCATGGTTTCGGCATCCTCGCCGGGCCAGCATTACATCGAACATATCCGCACCCGCTTCGAGCGCGTCGCCTGAGCGCTCCGTGCCGGGCGAGGGCGACAAGCGGCAAATCATAGCGCGAGTTTGAAACGGTATTTTTCGAAGCTTGCGGCAAAAGAACCAGAATGCCTTTAGTCCACTAATTTAATAGACAATATTCTAAGCACGGATTGCCGAACGTCTCATCGTTTGGGCGCAGGCAGGCCGATCACTTTCGATCGTTTCCAGCATCGGGGCTTAGAGTATGGGACGTGCAGTTCTTGGGTTTCCAT
>JASGEG010000319.1:0-16131 GCA_047606605.1 Rhizobium sp. | reverse complement strand
CGCGTAAAATCTGGCACTTAGCACGCCCCTCCAACCAAGGAGAACAACGCATCATCCAATCGCCAGGTCAGAACACGAAATCTCAGACAACGAAAAAGTCGTCATGAGTTATCGTCGGCTTGGTGTCGAGAACGGCGAATTGGACGGCTGCGGCGCTGCCTGTGCCGTCCTGATCGTAGTATAGTTTGCCGGTCGCGGTGTCGTATACGATGCGGTCGCTGGTGTTGTGTGCCGTGCCGGTCGCGTTGGCGTAGAAGGCGGTATCCGCCAGCGTGCCGGTTTGGGTGAGCGCGGTAAAGATTGCGTTCTCCAGATGGATGACATCGTCCTTGGCCACAAAATCAGTGATGTGATCGATATTGGTGGATTTCGGCGCGGTGTTGAAAACGAACGCATCGGCTCCGGCGCCGCCGGTCAGGATATTCGAGGCAGCATTGCCGGTGATGGTGTTGGCAAGGCTGTTGCCGATGCCGTTGATGGCGGCAGTGCCCGTCAGCACCAGGTTTTCGACATTGGCGGCCAGCGTGTGGCTGACCGACGACTTCACCGTATCGACACCGCCGCCAGCCGATTCCGTGACCGTATCGCCAGCATTGTCGACGATATAGGTATCGTTGCCAATGCCGCCGATGAGCTTGTCGGCGCCGGCGCCGCCGTCAAGGATGTTGTTGCCGCGATTGCCGACAATCATGTTGGCAAGCGCATTACCGGTGCCGTTGATCGCATCGGTGCCGAGCAGCGTCAGGTTTTCGACATTCGCGCCGAGGGTAAACGTGCCGGTGCTTTGGACAAGATCGATGCCCGCCCCGGCTGCTTCGACGACCGTGTCTTCCGCCCCCTGGACGTAATAGGTGTCGTTGCCGCCGCCGCCCGTCAGCACGTTCGCAAGGCCGTTGCCGATCAGCGTGTCGTTATATCCCGTGCCTATGGCATTTTCGATGCGCGTATCGGTGATGTTCGTTATGCCGCTCGAAAGGGCGGAAACGAGGTTGGAACTGTCCGTCGCCAGGGTCACGACGCTGCCGAACCCGAGATAGTCGACCAGCTCCTGATAGGTCGCCTCGTTGCCGGCGGTGACCGCGAAAACAGGAATGACGTCACCGGCGATCAGCTTACTCTTTAGAAGGGCGAGCGTCGGATAATCCTCCGTTTCCGTCAGGGCATCGCCGTCGTTTGCCGGATAGCTGCTGTCTCCGGCAATGTGGAAGGGCGCGTCGGTCAAGACGACGGCAACGCGCAGCGAGGTATCCCGCCAGCCGACCTCCGACCCCCGAACGGCAATCTGCATCAGGGCTTCGATCTGGGCCTCCGGCGTGTCTCCGCCGCTACCGATGCTCAACCCGTTCAGGACGTTCACGAGGCTCGCCTGGTTCGTCGTCAGCCCGAGGTCGGTGCGGTAGACATATTCGCCCTTGTCGATAAAGGAGGCCAGGCCGAAGCGGTTGTCGGCCTGAATGCCATTGATGGCCGTGATCACATTCGGAACAAGGGTTCTGACTGTGGCGATATCGTCGGAAAACGAACCGGAAAGATCCTGCAGGAACATGACATCCAAGGGCGCATTCACCGTGCCGCTGGCGGGTGCGAGCGTAACCATGCGGCCGTTGATGTTGCTTGTCGCGCCGGGCGTGAGATCGATAGTGACGCCGCCGGCCGTTCCGGATGCGTCGAGCGTATCGGTGCCGGTGGAATCTTCGATCAATACGCTGCCGCTATTGCCCGCAACACGATAGGTGTCGTTGCCGACGCCGCCGTTCATCCGGTCATCGCCGGTCGAGTCCGTCAGGATGTCGTTGCCCTTGTCGCCGATCAGATAGTCATTGCCGGCACCGCCGTTGAGCCTGTCATCGCCGGCACCGCCGTTCAGCGTGTTTGCGCCGCTGTTGCCGGTCAGCACATCGTTGTAGTTCGATCCCTGAATGTTTTCGATGGCGGTCAGCGTGTCCGTCCCCGAGCCGCCGGTGGCCTGCGCAGTCGTCACCGCCAATGAAACCGTGACGGCTGATGCGGCGCCGCTGTAGCTCACCATATCGGCGCCGGCACCGCCATCGATGACGTTATTAGCGGCATTCGCGGTTATGACGTTGTTCAGGGCATTGCCGGTGCCGTTGATCGCGGCCGAGCCGGTCAGCACCAGGTTCTCTATCGTGGTATGGGAGGCGAGGCTGTAGGTCACCGACGACCTGATCGTATCGACACCGGAGGCGTCGATGATCGTATCCGTCGTGGAATCGACCACATAGGTATCGTTGCCATTGCCGCCGTCGAGCGTATCGACGCCCGCGCCGCCATCCAGCGTGTCATTGCCATCGCCGCCGCGCAGCACGTTGTTGCCGCTGTTGCCGATAAGGGAATTGTTCAGGCTGTTGCCGGTTCCCGTCAGCGCCACAGTGCCCAGGAGCTCGAGATTTTCGACATTGGCTGCAAGCGTATGGTTCACGTAGGACCGCACGGTGTCGGTGCCGCCGCCGGATGCCTCGACCACCGTGTCGCCGGTATCGCGCACGATATAGATATCATTGCCGGCACCGCCGGTCATGGTGTCGTTGCCGGCACCGCCGTCGATCGTATTGGCGGCGGCGTTGCCGGTGATGGCGTTTGCGGCGGCGTTGCCCGTCGCGTTGATCGCCGCGGTGCCCGTCAATACGAGGTTTTCAATGGAGGCCAGGGCCGCCAGCGAGAATGTTACCGACGATCTCACTGTGTCCACACCGGCGGTGTCGGTAATGACGTCGGTCGTGGTATCGACGATATAGGTGTCGTTGCCGGCGCCGCCCTTCAGCGTATCGACGCCGCCCATGCCGTTCAACGTATCGTTGCCGTCGCCACCGTCGAGCACGTTGTTGCCGGCATTGCCGGTCAGCACATTGCCCGCGGTATTGCCGGTGGCATTGATGGCAGCGCTGCCGAGAAGCGTGATGTTTTCGACATAAGGCCGTGCAGCGATGCTGTAGCTGATCGTGCTTTGAACAGTGTCGACGCCCTCGTTCGTCTGCTCGGTCACCACGTCGCCGGCATTGTCGACGACGTAGGTATCGTTGCCGAGGCCGCCGACCATCGTGTCGGCGCCAGCTCCGCCGTCGAGCTTGTCGTTGCCCGCCAGGCCGTAAAGTTTGTTGGCGGTGGCATTGCCGATCAGTATGTTGTCCTGGTCGTTGCCCGTTCCGTCGATCGCAGCCGTTCCGGTCAAGGTCAAATTCGCCTGATAGGACTTGAGGCCAGTTACCGTCGTGCTGCTGGTGGCGTTGACGCCATAATTGATGATCGAGTTGAGCTGTGCCGTGCTGAGGCCGGCCAGGGCATAGGAAGGCAAGGTGTCCAATGTGTTGGCGAGGCTGGCCGCAGCCGCCTGGGTCGCGCCCACGGCCACGAAATGCACGATAGTGGCGGACTTGCCCGCCGCAAGGGTGAAATCGTAGCTCGTCGCGAAACTATCGGCATCGAGGCGGCTCGCGCTTGTCGGCCCCTTCGTCCCGCCGGACACGACATGCACGAGCTTCGGATAGGTGGTCGACGACAATGAATCCGTCATGACCCAGTCATCGGCCGAACTATAGGTGGCATCGCCGCTGGATGTCGTCAGCAGATTGGTGTTGCTGTCGGCGTAGATGTCATCATTGAGCGCGGCGCGGAATGTCGTGGTGGCGGAGCCGGTGTTGGTGATCGTTTCCGTCAGCCTCAGAAAGGAAACGCCGCCGCTCGTGATGACGCTGGATGCGCGCTCGACGGAGACGCCCGTTGCCGTCGCGGTCACGACCTGGCTGGTGGCCGTCGCCGTCGCGGTTCCGTAGCTCAGGGAGTTGGCGGTATAGGTTCCGCCGGAAACGACCCCGATCGAGAACAGCGAGCCGGTATCGTAAAGACTATAGCCGTTGCTGCTGACACGCACTTGGCCATAATTATTGATAGACCAATTTTGAGATGCAGCATCCGTATACGAGAAAGACATATCAGCCCCCGCTGTTGTTGATCAAAGTCTCGGAAACAATCGTGATGTGGTGGTTTGCAGTATTCTCAGGCCTCCTCCCCCAAGGAGGCGATGTCATTCTTCCTTGAAGGCACGGTGGATTTGGTCCGTCAGCGGCTTTGCGAAATAGGCAAATGCCGGCTGAGAACCGGTCTGGATAAAGGCTTCGATCGGCATGCCTGGAACCGCGCGGCGGCCAAGGCGCTGCCACTCCTCCGGAGCGATTTTGACGCGAACCAGATAGAAGCTGCTATTGGTGTGCTGATCGACGGTCAGGTCTGCGGAGACCTGCGAAATCTCCCCATTCACGTCGGGCGTTCCCGGTTGCGCGAAGGCCGAAAAGCGCAGGACAACCGTCTGGCCGATGGCAACCTGATCGATATCGCGCGGCGAAAGCTTGATCTCCGCCGTCAGCACGTCGGCATCGGGCACGATCTGCGCGACGGTCTCGCCGGGTGCGATCACCGCGCCTCGCACATGCACGGCGAGTTGATGCACGATGCCGTCCTGCGGCGCGCGAATATCGATCCGCTTCAACTCGTCCTCGGCGACGATCATGCGTTCCGCATATTCGCCGGCGTCGCTTTCAGCCTGCCGCAACTGGTCTGACACTTCGCTGCGCCTGTCGTCGTCGATCTGAATGATCTGCAACTGGGTTTCGCTGATCTTGCCCTTCGTCTCCGCTATCTTCGCCAGAAACGAACCCAGCTCGCCGGAGAGGCTCGAGCCCTCCCGTTCGAGGGCGTAGACGCGGCTTACCGAGACGATGCCCTGGTCGAGCAGCTTGTGCTGGCCTTCCAGCTCCTTGTTGACGAATTCGATCTGCCGCCGCCGGCTCACGACCTGCGCCTCCAGCCCTTCGCACTGCTGGTTGAGCTGATCGATCTGTTCGCGAAGCTGCATCTTGCGACCGGCCCTGGACGCGTTCCGCTCCGCAAAGAGCCGTTCTTCGCCGGAGATCATGTCGATCACGGCGTCGCGGTTCGATTGCACCAGTAATTCGGGTGGGAACTCGATCGAGTTTCGACCATCCTGCTCGGCGCGCAGCCGCGCCATGCGGGCCGTCAACTCGTTCGAGCGTTTTGTAACGACGCCGAGATTGGCCTTGATTTGCGTATCGTCGAGATGAACGAGCAGATCGCCCGCCTTGACGGCCTCACCGTTCTTGACGGCCACCCTGTCGACGATGCCGCCCTTGAGATGCTGAACCGGCTTGACGTAGCTGTCGACAACCAAGGTGCCTGCGGCGATGACGGCACCGCTGATCTTAGTGGTGGCGGCGAGCACGCCAATGCCACTGCCGGCAACGAAGACGATGGCAAACGCAATTCTGGAAAGACGCCTGACGGCTGCCTCGGCGGGCGAAAATTCAGATTTCACAATCAGCCGGCCTCCTCGTTTGCGACAAGCCGCACCGCTGGTGCCGGAGCCTCTCCCGGCTCGACGCGCAATGCCTTGCGAAGCACCTCTTCCTTCGGCCCGAAGGCCTGGACCTGCCCATTCTGCATGACCAGGACCTGATCGACGGCGACAAGGGCCGTCGGCCGGTGCGCGACGATGATGGCAATGCCGCCGCGGGCACGAACGCCGAGCAGAGCTTGTGTCAGCGCCGCATCGCCGTCAGCGTCGAGATTGGAATTCGGTTCATCGAGGATCACCAGAAACGGCGCGCCGTAAAGCGCGCGGGCAAGGGCAAGGCGCTGGCGCTGTCCGGCCGAAAGACGAGAGCCGCCGTCGCCGACCCGCGTGTCGAAACCATCGGGAAGCTCCACAATCATCTCATAGATGCCGGCGGCCTTGGCCGCTGCAATGATGGCCTCAGACGGAGCATCCGGGTCAAACCGGGCGATATTCTCGGAGATGGAACCATCGAAAAGAGCGACATCTTGCGGCAGGTAGCCGATATGCTTTCCAAGTTCCTCAGGGCGCCATTGCGCGAGAGGCGCATGATCCAGCCGAACCGAGCCGGCAAGCACCGGCCATACGCCGGCGATTGCCCGGACAAGCGAGGATTTTCCGGATGCGCTCGGTCCGATGATCCCGAGCGCCGTACCGGAAGAGATCTCAAATTTCGCATTGCGGACGATGATCTCGCGGGTGCCGGGCGCAGCAACGACGATGTTCTCGACGCTGAGCGAAGACGTCGGTGCCGGAAGCTCAACGCTCCAGTCGTTGTCGGGAAGCATCTCCATGAGACGCCGCATCCGCGACCAGCTCTGCCGGGCGGACACGAAGCCTTTCCACTGCCCGATCGCAAGTTCGACAGGCGCGAGCGCGCGACTGACCAGGATGGAGCTCGCAATCATGATGCCGCCGCTTGCCTGCTGCTCGATAACGAGGATCGCCCCGACGCCGAGCATGGTCGACTGAAGCATCATTCGCAGGATTCTGGAGATGATGGACAGGCCGCCGACGATATCGCTGGCGCGCATCTGGCCGGTGAGGAAGCTCCGGTTCACATCGGCCCAGCGGTCGGCAACGCGATGCATGAACCCCATGGCAAGCACGACTTCCCAATTGCGCCGGGTCGCTTCGGCGAATTCTATGCGCGCGGCAGCAAGGCGCGTTGCCTTCTGCGATCGCTCGCGCGTCATGAACTCCGCGAAAATCGTGAGCGAAATCAGTATTATGGAGCCGCAAAGGGCGGTTACGCCGATCCAAAAATGAAAAACAAAGCAGAGCGCAAGATAAAACGGCATCCACGGGAGATCGAATAGCGCCGCCGGGCCGCTTCCGCTGAGGAACGATCGCACCTGATCCACATCGCGGATCGCCTGCAGGCCATTGCCCGGCATCTGCATTCGCGCCGGGAGATAGATCAGCGAACTGATGGCGCTTCGGCTCAGGCGCTCGTCCACGGACGTACCGATGCGCACGAGCAGCATCGAGCGCAGCAGCTCAAGCACGCCCTGGAAAATATAAAGGCTTGCGGCAATGATCGCGAGCCCGGCCAGCGTCGGAAGGCTGCGACCCGGTACAACCCGGTCGTAGACCTGCAGCATGAAGAACGACCCGGTCAATGCCAGAATGTTGATGAAGCCACTCGTCAGGCCGATAACGACAAATGCTCGCCGTAAAGACGATAAAACCGCCGCGAAAGACGAATATGAATGACGATTAGCTTCAGGGCACAAGTAAAAATTCCTTGATCCTCAAATAACTTCAGTCTTCTAAAAACGATTTGAGCTTTCAAATACACTAAAGGTTGCAGCAAGGGAAGCAGCGTCATCGCCATAATCGCAAGCGACGGTTGCTTGATCCAATGATTTTTCAAAAGCGGTAAATTTCATTTTCATAATGTAGAAAACGCCATCTCGACGGCTGCTCTTCCACGAAAAAGCAATGGCCGTCAGCCGGTATTCACATATCTACAGTTCAATTGTCACACGCAAACTATTCTTGACTGAGATATTGCTATCTCTTGCCGTGAAAGTTCCAGCCTATAGCCAGGCTGTAGCGCTAGATATTGGTCGCAGCTCATTGCCAAGAACGGTGAACCTGGCTTGGCAACGCTTTATACGATACATTTGCGGATCGAACAGATACGGACACAGACATCGCTGTTGCTAAAACCAACCCTGCTGGCGGCGTCAGCGCAGCCAAAAACAAGTATCGAAGGTAAAGTGACAAGAAATATTGTTTTCATAGTCGTCTCACTTTCCCATTAAATAATCGCAATAATTGCAGTTATAACCCTCCAGTATCCTTCGATCCCGCCTCTTGGACTCGCTCCCGCAGGCCTCGCCGTTTCCAACTCAAAATTGTTCGGCCGCCCAACCTACCGCCCCAGCCACGCCCTCAATCTGCTCCCCCGATGCGGGTCGGCATAGTGAAACAGCGCCGTGGCCCTGATCTTGTCGGGGTCGCAAGGCGCGTTCGTGTGGATCGAGCGATAGCCCCAGAAGAAATAGAGGTTTCCGGGCACCATGGAAATGCGCAGGAATTGGTCCGGGATCGATTTCGCGATGCTGCGCAGACCCCATTGCGTCAGCGGATTGTCGAGCAGGATCTTGTCGATCAGATTGCTGGCGTACCAGCGCCTGACGCGCCGAAAGTTCGGCAGGACAATGAGTTCGCCGCTGTCTTTTCCGCTTGGCACCTCTATGGGCAGAAGCACGGTCAGAACGTAGGAATCGAAGTGAAATATCATCGAATTCTTGCGGCCCGTGCTGCCGGTCAGGCATCGCAGAATCTGATAATAGGGCTGGTCCGGCGCGGGTCTCGACGTCGCAATCTCGTAAGCACGCAGGCAAATATGCCGGAGCGCCGGGGACGATGCCATCCGCCCGAGCACGGTTTCCGCGACGGGTTCCGGCCCGCGCATCATCGTGTAACGATTGCCCGCCTCCGTCACCTTGTCCCGCACGAATTGCCGCAAGGCATCCATGTCGGCGGGCGCGATGTAACGGGGAAGGACGGCATATCCATCGCGGTTGATCTCTTGCACCAGCGTCGAAATCTCCTCCTCCGACAAGTCTCGGCAATCGGAAGGCTGGTGAAGGGCAATGGGGTCGTCGGGCTGAACAGCACCCGTGGAAGCGACGAATTCGGAAGTCATATATTCCCTCCCATCATCCATATAAATTCAATTAAAAGTTAAGATAAAACGGCGGTCAATGATGTTTTTTCTTTAATAACACGAACTTATTTTAAATATTTCGACCAGGAAAGGAATTTCACAGCAACAACAATAAGGTATAATTTGCGAAATTCATGGTATCGGCCCGATTTTCGACGGAGCGGATACCATCTCTTCGCCGCGAAGATGAGCCGGGCGAACGGCCACTCGGCGACGGCGGCATGGCGGCCGGCGATCAAAAGCATGAAAAAACTGTAACTTGCCTCTTGCCTCGTTGGGAGCGACATTTCCCTCGCGCCGGATAGATGAGGTGATAGACATGACAGATTTGGAAATGTTGGTCAGACGCCGGATCGAAGAGGAACGTGCGAAGGGAACCTCCCCGGAGCACATCACTCAGATCATCCAGGAGCTCTTCAACAGCGTGGACGCCTCCCAGGCGAGCGCGCCCTTAGCGGTTTCCCGCAGGCGATAGCAGGATTTTAAACCATTGGCGGCCGGCCGTGCCGCATGATATCGGCCGACAGGATGGACCTTCCACGCATGCCAGAGACGCGTGGAAGGTCTTTTCGTCTCATCTGTCGTCAGTCAGCCCCCTTCGCGCCAAGCCGGCCGTCCAGCGCCGCCAGGATGCGGTAGGCCACCTCGATGCGTTCCGGAATGGGATAGTTCCTGTTTGCCAGGATGACGATGCCGATGCGGCGGGCGGGAACGAAGACGGCATAGGCTGCGAAGCCGCCGGTGGAGCCGGTCTTGTTGAACAGCATCTCGCCATGTGGCGCCTGCGGCGGTACGAGCTTGCTGGCCTTGTTGGCATTGCGGGACATGTGGCTGGAATTTCCCGCCAGCAGCCGGTCGAGGCCGATCGGATAGGCGTAGCTTTCCCAGCCCAGCCCCTGCCTCATGTCGCCGATGCGGTAATATCCGGCATGCGTCGCGGCAACCGCAGTCCGCATCGTCTCGTCCAGCGTCGAGCCGTCCAGATTGACCTCGAGGAAACGCAGCATGTCGGCGGCCGTCGTCTTCACCCCATAGGCTTCCGCATCCAGGGCACCCGGCGTCACGCGCAGCGGCTTGCCGGCCTTCGAGTAGCCATAGGCATAATTGCCCATCTGGTCGCCGGGAACATGGATATAGGTGTGGCTCAGGCCGAGGCCCGGAAAAATCTTCCGCTCCATCAGCACGTCGAAAGGCTCGCCGAGGCTTGCGGCGGCCAGATGACCGAAGAGGCCGATGCTCGGGTTGGAATAGAGCCGATGCGTGCCAGGGGCATAGGCCGGGCGCCAGCCTCTGAAATAGGCGACCATGCTGTCCTGACCGGTCACGCTGTCGGGAAATTGCAGCGGCAGTCCGCCCGCCGTATAGGTGCCGAGATCGAGCAGGCTGATCTTGTCGAAGCTGCTGCCGGCCAGCGCCGGCATATATTTGCTCGCCTTGTCGGAGAACGAGAGCGTTCCGCGCGTTGCGGCATAGGATGCCAGCGTTGCCGTGAACGTCTTGCTGATCGAGCCGATCTCGAACAGCGTATCGCCGGTGACCTTCTGTCCGCTTTCCCGCGAGGCGACGCCGTAGTTGAAGACATATCGCTTCCCCTCGACGGTGACCCCTATCGCCATCCCCGGCACGCCGCTCTTGGCCATGAGGGGATGGACGGCGTCATCGACGGCGCGCTCAAGCCGAGCCTGATCGACGCCATCGGCGGCATAGACATTGCTCGATAAAATGAGAGAGGCGGCGATCACGCCAAGCTTCGCAAAAGACATTGTTTTCATCATGCGGACAAATCCTGTCGGGGTGGCGATCATTGAAGAGTGGAGCGGCGACGTCTCAAATCCGCGCCGCGATCCGGCCGATCTCGGCGATGACGGCGTTGCGCTCGTCGCCGTCGATCGAGGGGATCTCGCAAAAGGCCGTAACGATGATCGGCGCCCGATCCGGCGGCCACAGGATCGCGACGTCATTGGCATTGCCGGCCTTGTCGCCGTTGGTTCCAGTCTTGTCGCCGATCAGCCAGGTCTTCGGCACGCCGGCACGAAGGCGCGTGTCACCGGTCTTGTTGAGGATCAGCCATGCCGCCAATTGCGAGCGCGAAGGACCGGACAAGACATCGGTGAAAAGCAGTTTTCGCAGGGTCTCGAGCATGGCGGCGGCCGAGGTGGTGTCGCGGATGTCGTCGGGGCCGTCGTGATAGTTGAGTTCGGTCTCGGTGCGGTCGAGACGCGAAACCTCATCCCCAAGGCTGCGGCAGAAGCCGGTCAACGCTTTCGGCCCGCCGAAGCTCTCAAGCAGAAGGTTGCCGGCCGTATTGTCGCTCCGCGTCACTGCGGCGTCGCAGAGTTCGGCAACGGTCATGCCGGGCTCGTCGATATGCGCCTCGGTCACCGGCGATCCGGATGGCACCAGATCCTTCTCCACGAACCTGATGCGCCGGTCGAGTTTCTCCTCGCCTCTGTCGACGCGGGCGAGGACGAAGGCCGCCGCCAGGGCCTTGAAGGTACTGCACATGAGGATGCGCTCGTCGGCCCGGTGGTCGAGGCGCTTGCCGTTGCCGAGATCGAGGATGCTGACGCAGATGCGGCCCGGATGCCTGCGCTCCAGCTCGGCCAGCCGAGCCTTGGCGGCCTTGATGTCCCGAACACGGGCATCTTTGGCGTTGCCGTCCGCGCTGGATGCCGCAAGCATCGGGATCGCCAGCAAACTGCCGGCAAAAGCCTGCCGGCGTGACAATAACATCGTCATTCCTGTCATCCATTTCGGGTTGGTGTTGGAAAGAGGCCGGCGGGGTCATTGTGCCGGCCTCGGTCAGGCCCGCCTGCTCTCTTGCAACAGACTATGGCGATGCGCCTTGCCCTAGACAAACGATCAATTCTGAGCTTAGACATGAGAAAAACTTGGCCTTGAGGAACGGATGGACATCTCGCAGCTGCCGCTGAACGCCCTGCGCGTCTTCGAAGCTTCCGCGCGGCACTGCAGCTTCACGCGGGCCGGGTTGGAGCTTCGGGTCACGCAGACGGCCATCAGCCATCAGGTCAAGGCGCTCGAGGATGTGCTGGGCGTCACCCTGTTCAAGCGCCTGCCGCGCGGCCTGATGCTCACCGACGAGGGCCATGCCCTGCTGCCGGTGTTGACCGACGCCTTCGGCCGCATGAGCGCGACGCTCAGCCAGCTGGAGGAAGGCAATTTCGACGAGATCCTGACCGTCGGCGTCGTCGGCACGTTCGCGATCGGCTGGCTGTTGCCGCGCCTCACGGCCTTCAAGACGCAACATCCCCATGTCGATCTGCGGCTGAAGACGAACAACAATCGCGCCGACATGCTGATGGACGGCCTCGATTTCTTCCTGCGCTTCGGCGACGGTGCCTGGCATGGGACGGAGGCGATCCATCTGATGGATGCGCCCCTCTCCCCGGTCTGCGCGCCCGCCTTGAGCGAGGGGCTTCGCAAGCCGGCGGATCTCGCCAATGTCGAGCTTTTGCGATCTTACCGGGTCGACGAATGGCCGCTGTGGTTCAGGGCCGCCGGGGTCGCCCCGCCCAATCTTCGCGGCTGGATGTTCGATTCCTCCCTGACGCTGGTGGAGGCCGCGGCCCGCGGCGTCGGGGTCGCGCTCGTCCCCGTCGCGATGTTCTCCGAGGAGATCGCGACGGGCAGGATCGTCCAGCCGTTCGAGATCACGGTGCTGACCGGCAGCTATTGGCTGACCCGGCTGAAATCCCGCGCGGAAACGGCATCGATGCAAGCGTTTCGCCAATGGCTTATGGCGGAAATCGAGGCGTTGCCTTAACCGGGGCTTGGCTGTCCGCGGGCATCCGCCATCAGCGCGAAGAGATTGGTCGGTGCGCCGTGCAGCATGACCTCACGCTCGAAGGCGAAGCCGCATTTTTCCAAGACCTTCCCCGAGGCGATATTGACGGGGCGCACCAGACCGATCACCCGCCTGGCCTCCAGCTCGTTGAAGGCAATGTCCAGCACTTGAACGACGAGTTCCGTCGCATAGCCCCTGCCCCAGCTATCCGGATGCAGATGATAGGAAAGGTTCAATCCCTCGAACTCCTTCGAGACGGTCACACCGCCGAAGCCGATGAGCCTTCCATCCGCCTCCACCGCCCAGCGCCCGAATCCGTGGCTGCGCCAATGCTCGATATCGCGCGACAGGCGCCGGGCACTCTCCTCCGGCGTATCCGGCGTCGGATCGGGCCGGTGCGCGACCAGTTCCTGCCGGGCGAAAAGCGCGGTCACGAAGCCCAGATCCGTCTGTGCCGGCATCCGCAGGAGCAGGCGTTTCGTGCGTCGAATGCGATCGGTCATGGCTCACTCTGGCAATCCGCCTGGACGACAGATCCGAGGCGGCGGACGGAAATCACGATCCATAGTTTGCGGTCGTCGGCGGATTATGTAAATCGAACCCATCAGCATTTGGGAGATGACGATGAGCGACGACGCATTGGGCAGGGATATCACCGCAATTGCCCGCATCCATGGGACCTTCACGCTGCGGTCCGGACAGGTCTCCAACGAATATTTCGACAAATACCGATTCGAATCGGACCCGCGTCTTCTCCGCCGCATAGCCCAGCGCATGCTGCAGCTCCTGCCGAGCGATACGCAGGTGCTCGCCGGACTGGAGCTGGGCGGCATCCCGATCGCCACGGCAATGTCGCTCGAAAGCGGCCTGCCGGCGGTCTTCGTGCGCAAGGCAGCGAAGGAATACGGCACCTGCAAGGCCGTGGAAGGCCTTGATATCAAGGGCAGGAAGGTCACCTTCATCGAGGATGTGATCACCACGGGCGGCGCGGTTGTCGACGCCGCGAAACTGGTGAGCGCCGAAGGCGCGGATATCCTTGCCGTGCTTTGCGCGATCTGGCGCGGAAACGGCGAACCTTCGATCCCCGGACTGCCTAGCCTGCCTGTGCTTCCGGCGCTGAGGGCGTCCGAACTGCGTTAGAACCTTCGCTGCATGCGGATGCCGCCGCCGCGGGCTTACACCGCCTCGGCCAGCGGCTCTCCCTCATAATAGCAGCAGGCGGCCGTGGAAACGCCCATGCGGCATCCGCATGCCCGCAGAGCTTCCGTCGCGACCTCCACGAACAGCCTGCGGAACCAGAGCGAACGGCTGTCGGCCTGATCGACGCGCCGATAGAGCATCGTCACAGGATCGGTCGCCAGATCGAAAGGCGGCTGCGACACCGCCAGGCCATGAAGCTGCGCCATGCAGCGGGCCAATGATTCCGGAACCGTGGCGATGGCCGGCATGGCGCCCAGCGCCAGCGGCAGCGCCGAGAAGCGCGGCACGGTCGCGACGACCCGGCGGCGATGCCCCAGGCGGTCGAGGGCGATATCGAGATTGCTCGCCATATTGCTCTCAAAGGCAACGGCGATGTGGGCGGCGGCGACAAAATCCTTCAGGCCGAGCGGTGCCGCGAGCTTTATGTGCCGGGGATCGTAGATGCAGGCCGACGCCTGTTCGAACAAGGGCGCCCGGATATGCCAGGATGCCGGCTCCTCATGCACCGAGACGCTGAAGTCGAAAGCGCCCTCGTCCAGAAGGCGCGCGGCATCGCGCTTCTGAAAGGCGACGCCGGTCAGGCGCGCGCCGGGTGCCTCATGCAGCAACCGCGCGGCCAGCGGACCGAAGAAGGCCGATTCGAGATTGTCGCACATGCCGATGCGGAACTCGCCCTGCCAGCTTGCCGGATCGAAGGCCACCGGCGGCCGGATGGCGCGCTCGATGCCCGAAAGCGCCTCTTCGATGGCAGGCGCGATCGAAAGCGCGCGTGACGTCGGCTGCAACCCGCGCCCGACGCGCACGAACAATTCGTCATCCAGCGTCTCGCGCAACCGCCGCAATGCGGCCGAAAGCCCGGGCTGTCCGAGCAGCAGGCGCTCGGCGGCACGGCTGACATTCCGCTCCTGCATCAGCACGGAGAAGGCGAGCAGCAGATTGAGGTCGATCTTTCGCAGCGTGGCATCATTCATCATCACCAGTAATACCTGACATGGTTACTATCAATTTGCAATAGGGTTTAAAGCTGTACATTTTCTCGTTCCCTGCCGCCCGCCAACCTCCCGAGAGGCGGCAGATAGGAAGGAACGATCCGATGACTCTCTCCCAATCCAAGGGCGGAGCGGGGCTGGCATTGCTGCTGCTCTGCGCCGCCAATTTCCTGGATGCCATGGATGTCTCCACCATCGGCGTGGCCCTGCCCGCCATCCAGACGGAGCTCGGCATGCAGGCGACATCGCTGCAATGGGCGGTCAGCGCCTATGTGCTCGGCTATGGCGGCTTCCTGCTGCTCGGCGGCCGCGTCGCCGATCTTTTCGGCCATCGCCGCGTGTTCCTCTGGTCGCTCGGCATCTTCGCCGCCGCCAGCATTGCCGGCGGCTTCGTCGACAGCGCGCCGACCCTGATCGCCGCGCGCCTCGTCAAGGGCATCGCCGCCGCCTTCACCGCGCCGGCAGCGCTCGCACTCTTGCTTTCGGTGTTCGGGGAAGGTAGCGGCCGCGCCAAGGCGCTCGGCGTCTTCGCCTCCACGGGTGCTGCCGGCTTCGTGCTCGGCATGGTGCTGGGCGGGGCGGCGACCATCATCAGCTGGCGGGCGACACTGGTCATGGGCGCGCCGGTCGCCATCCTCGCCCTGCTGCTCGCCCCCTTCGTCCTGCCCGCCGATCACCGGCGCACGGGGGAACGCGCCCGCTTCGACTGGGCCGGCGCGCTGACCATTACACCCGGACTCCTGCTCTTCGTCTTCGGCATCACCAACGCCGCCGCCGACGGCTGGCAGGCCTTTCCCACCTGGGGAGCGCTGGCGGCCGCATTGGTGCTGATCCTGCTGTTCCTGCTGGTGGAATCCCGGCATAGCGACCCGATGGTGCCGCTTGCCATGTTCCGCCGTGCCAAGCTCAGCCACGCCAATGCGATCGCGGCGCTGTTCCAGGGAGCCTATGTCGGCTTCCAGTTCATCGCCACGCTCTACTATCAGACCGTGGTCGGCTGGTCGGCCTTCGCCACGGGCTTCTCCTTCGCCCTCGGCGGCGTCTGCGTCATGATCCTGGCGCCGCGCTTTGCGGCAATCGGCCAGAATCGCGGTACGACGGGGCTGATGACGCTCGGCGTCGCCCTGCAGTCCGTCAGCTACATCTTCTGGGCGATCTCGGTCGGGCATATCGACACCGTCGTGCTCGTCGGCGTCTCCCAGCTCCTGCTCGGCCTCGGCTACGCCATGACCTATCCCTCGGTGCAGGTCGCAGCCCTCGCCGATGTCGGCGACGATCAATCCGGTCTCGCCTCGGGCATGCTGTTCGCCTCCTTCCAGATCGGTGGCGGCATCGTGCTGGCGGCCGCCTCGGCCATCTTCAGCGCCGCGCCGCAATTCGGCTGGAACCCCTATGTCGCCGGCACCGGCTTCGTCGCCATCCTGGCGACGGCGATCACCGTGCTTGCGGCCATGGGTCCGCGCGGTGCCACAGCGCGTCCGGGTGCCTATCAGGCGGCTGAATGATGCGCGTCGCCCATACCCGCGTCATCCGGCGCGGGTATGGGAAACTCCCCTTGCGATTCATTGACTTCGCATCGGCGTTGCAAGAT
>JASGEG010000318.1:0-3496 GCA_047606605.1 Rhizobium sp. | reverse complement strand
GTTCTTCCTGATCTATGGCGTGCTCTACGGTTCGGCCTCGGACAGCCGCTGGCACGAATGCGGTCACGGCACGGCCTTCAAGACGATGTGGATGAACGACGCCGTCTACCAGATCGCCTGTTTCATGATCATGCGCAATCCGGTGACCTGGCGCTGGAGCCATACGCGCCACCACACCGATACCGTCATCGTCGGCCGCGATCCGGAAATCGCCGTCATGCGGCCGCCGGATCTCCTGCGCCTGATCCTCAATTTCTTCGGCATTCTCGATGCCGCCTATGCCATGATGGATTTGGTCCGCAATGCGCTCGGCATCGTCAGCGCCGAGGAAAAGACCTTCATTCCCGAACAGGAGCAGCCGAAGGTCATCCGCGTCGCCCGCATCTGGAGCGTCATCTATCTCGCGACGATCGCGGCTGCCCTCTACATGGGCTCGATCCTGCCGCTGGTGCTGATCGGCCTGCCGCGTCTCTACGGCGCCTGGCATCATGTCCTGACCGGCCTGCTGCAGCATGGCGGCCTGGCCGACAATGTCATCGATCACCGGCTGAACAGCCGCACGGTGCTGATGAACCCGGTCAGCCGCTTCATCTACTGGAACATGAACTACCATGTCGAACATCACATGTTCCCCATGGTGCCCTATCATGCGCTGCCCAAGCTGCATGCCATGATCAAGCATGATCTGCCGGCGCCCAATCCGTCCATCTGGTCGGGTTACCGCGAAATGATCCCCGCCTTTTTCCGCCAGCTCAGGAATGAGGACTATTTCCTGAAGCGCGACCTGCCGGCGACGGCGCGGCCCTATCGGGAAGAATTCCACAATGCGCCGGCCGAGGCGGCGCAATAGGCCAAAGACGCTCTAGACCCAAGACTTGCAACAAGACTGCCAACAGGGAGGACATGACATGAGCGACCACTGGATCGAGGTCTGCGCGGCCGACGAGATCGACGAAGAGGATGTCATCCGCTTAGACCATGGCGGGCGCACCTTCGCCGTCTATCGCAGCCCGGAAGACGAATATTTCGCCACCGATGGCCTGTGCACCCACGAGAAGATCCATCTCGCCGACGGGCTGGTCATGGACAACATCATCGAATGTCCCAAGCACAATGGCCGTTTCGACTACAGGACCGGCGAGGCCAAGGGCGCCCCGGTCTGCGTCAACCTCAAGACCTATTCCGTCAAGGTTGAAAACGGCACCGTCTTCATTGCAATTTGAGGAGAAGACCATGGCGCATTTCGTCATCGTCGGCGCCGGGGAATGCGGTGCCCGCGCCGCCTTCGCGCTCAGGGAAAAGGGGTTCGAGGGCGACATCACCCTGATCGGCGCCGAGGCGCTGCATCCCTACGAGCGCCCGCCGCTTTCGAAGGAGACGCTTGCCGAGCAGGCCGAGCCGAAATTCGTCGCCACGGTCGAGCGCTATGCCGAGCAGCGCATCGCTCTCCGGCTCGGCATGCATGCGACGGCGATCGATCCGGCCGGCAAGCTGCTGACGCTGGGCGACGGGCAGACGCTCGGCTATGACAAATTGCTGCTGGCGACCGGCGCTTCGGCGCGGCCCTTTCCCGGCAGTGCCGGAGTGGGCGGCAATATCCGCGTGCTGCGCACGCATGCCGATGCGTCGGCGCTGAGGGCCGCTCTTTCCCCCGGCCGCCATATCGCCATCATCGGCGGCGGCTTTATCGGACTGGAACTGGCCGCAACCGCGCGCAAGCTCGGTGCCGGGGTCACCCTCGTCGAGGGTCTGCCGCGCATCCTGAAGCGCGGCGTGCCGGAAGAGATTGCCGCGATCGTGGCGCAGCGCCATCGCGACGAGGGCGCCGATATTCGCTGCAATGTCAGCATTGCCGCCATCGAGGATCGCGCCGAAGGTGCGGCGATCCTGCTGGCTGATGGCGAAACGATTTCCGCCGATCTCGTGCTGGTGGGCATCGGCGCTCTTCCCAACGTCGCGCTTGCCGAAGAGGCGGGCCTTGCGATCGATAACGGCATTGCCGTCAACGAGCATCTGCAGACTTCGGTCGCCGATATCCTTGCGGCCGGCGATTGCTGCTCCTTTCCGCTGGCGCTTTATGGCGGGCGACGTGTGCGGCTGGAATCCTGGCGCAATGCGCAGGAGCAGGGAAAGTTGGCCGCGGCCAATCTGCTCGGCGAACAACTCAGCATCTCCGCCGTGCCGTGGTTCTGGTCCGATCAGTATGACCTGACGCTGCAGATCGCCGGCCTTGCCGATGGCGCGATGACGACGCTTCGGCGCGATCTTGGTGATGGGGCTTTCATTCTCTTTCATCTCGACGAGGCCGGCCGGCTGCTGGCGGCGAGCGGTATCGGACGCGGCAATGCCGTCGCCCGCGATATCCGCCTCGCCGAAATGCTGATCGCCGCCCGCGTGCATCCCGATCGGCAAGCGCTCGTGGCAAGCCACGTCAAACTCAAATCCCTGCTCGCCGCGTGACGGGCCGATATCAAGGAGTTTCCAATGAAGAAGCACAATCGTGCGACCGTCGCCGATCTGCTGGCGCTAAAAGGTAAGAGACAACTTACAATGCTGCGCGTCACCTCACTCGAGGAAGCCGAGGCGGCAGAGCGTGCCGGCATCGACCTGCTGTCGGTGCCGCCGGCGCTGCTGGGGCCTGAGTTTCGCGAAGCGGCCCCGAGCCCCTTTGCCATTCCCGGCCTTGAATATGGCGATTACGTCTCGGCGGAAGAGTATATGCGCGAAGCCTTCAAGGCGCTGAAGGCTGGCGGCGATGCCGTTTATTGCGCCGCCGGTCTGCAGACGATCCGGCGGATGCGCGAGGAAGGCATCCCGGTCTGCGGCCATCTCGGCCTCATCCCGTCCAAGGCGACCTGGACGGGCGGCTTCCGCGCCGTCGGCAAGACGGCGGCAAGCGCCTTCGAGATCTGGCGTCAGACCAAGGCGCTGGAAGAGGCCGGCGCCTTCGCCGCCGAAATCGAAGTGGTGCCCGGCGATGTCGCCGCGGCGATCAGCGCGAAGACGTCGATGCTGATGATCTCCATGGGTGCCGGAAGCGGATGCGATGCCCAATATCTCTTTGCCGACGACGTGCTCGGCAGCAATCGCGGACACCGGCCGCGTCACGCCAAGGTCTACCGCGATTTTGCGGCGGAATATGACCGGTTGCAGGATGAACGCGCCGCAGCCTTCAAGGCGTTCGCCGCCGACGTCCGCTCGGGCGCCTATCCGGCGAAAGGCCATCTCGTCGGGATCGACGAAGCGGAGCTGCAGGCCTTTCTTCGGCAGCTTGCCGACGGCGAGCGATGATGCGGCCGCGTCAACCCACGGCATTTCATGATTTCAATTGGACGGCATAAGATGAAACATTACGTACTCACCGTCACCTGCCAGTCGACGCGGGGGATTGTCGCGGCGATTGCCAATTATCTGGCCGATCAGGGCTGCAACATCGTCGATTCCAGCCAGTTCGACGATCTCGACACCGGCACGTTCTTCATGCGCGTCTCGTTCC
>JASGEG010000317.1:0-6040 GCA_047606605.1 Rhizobium sp. | reverse complement strand
GCAATTTCCAGAATTTCCGTCTGCCGCCCGGACAGGAACATGATCGACGCTCCCTTTCTTTCGTTTTTTTCATCATCATATGTTAAAGTGAAAATTCCGCAATTGCTGGCGCGCAGATTCTGCGTTTGAGAGGGGCCACCATGTTTCATCCGAAGCTGTTCGAAAATCGCAACGTCGTGGTGACCGGCGCCGGGCGCGGTATCGGGCTGGAGGTGGCGCGCCAGTTTCTCGATTGCGGCGCGCGCGTGCTCGTCCATGTCGGCCGCGACGGCGATCGCGAGCTGCCGGATTTCCTGCTCGACGCGGAGGCCGAGCGCCGCGCCTTTCTCGTGCCCGGCGATTTCACCGGCGCGACCGGCACGAAGGATTTCGCGCTTGCCGCCGCCGATGCCTTCGACCGTATCGATGTGCTGGTCAACAATGCCGGCACCATGCTCGGCCGCTTTCCCGCCGGCGAATTGACCGACGACCAGTATGACCGGATCGTCCAGCTCAACCAGACCTCCGTCGTCGAGGTGACGCGGGCGCTGCTGCCGTTGTTGCGGGCGGCGGGGCAGGCGGCGATCGTCAACACGGTATCGATTTCGGCGCTGACCGGCGGCAGTCCGGGATCGGCGATCTATTCCGCCTCCAAGGCTTTCGTCGCCACCTATTCGAAGGCGCTGGCGCGGGAACTGGCGCCGGACGGCATCCGGGTGAATTGCGTCTCCCCGGGAACCATCACCACCGATTTCCACGAGCGCTACTCCTCAAAGGAGAAGCTCGAACTGACGCGGCGTTCGATCCCGTTGCAGCGCCTGGGCACTGCGGAGGATTGTGCCCCCGCCTATCTCTTCCTGGCGGCGCCGACACTCTCCGGCTACATCACCGGTCAAGTGCTGGAGATCAACGGTGGACAACTTATTTGCTGATTAAACGGACCTTTTTTGGTTTTCGCCATGTTTTGAGCCAGCTTCTGAATTCATACTATTATATGCATATCCGAATGTGATTTTGTTGCGAAATTTAGTCGCCATAGGCCGTCATATGTCATCGTCCCTACCGCCTGGCGTTGCTGCTGAGCTCAATGTTGAGGAACTGAACGCCCGCGCCCGCAGGGCGAGCGTCTTGCTGAAAGCCCTGTCGCATGAGACCCGGCTGATCATCCTCTTCATGCTGGCCAAGAGCGAAAAGACCGTGATGGAGATCGAGGCGATCCTGGGTCTGCAGCAGGCGGTGGTGTCGCAGCATCTGGCGCGGCTGCGGCTGGAAAAGCTGGTCGACACGCGCCGCGAAGGCCGGCTCGTCTATTATGCCGTCGCCAGCTCCGAAATCTGCGACGTGATCGAAACCCTGCAGGAGGCCTTCTGTCATCACGATTACTGAGAAGGGTATCCTTCTTGGTGCTGTCCTTGCGGAATCTTCCACTTCCCTCTTGCATCCGAGATTGACGATGAGCCGCGATACGCTCTTTCTGTTGCGTCCCGATTTCGAAGATCCGGCCTATCCCGGCCGCCGCTTCTATTGCTGGCACTGCGCCCTGATCGAGGGAGTGCTGGCGTCTTTTCCGGCGCTGGCGGGACGGCTCGATGTCGAACGGATCGCCTGGCCGAGGCCGCGGCTTCCGGTCATTGCGCTGGTTGGCGAGGAGCATCAGTCTCTGCCGTTGCTGATATTGGCGGACGGCGAAACCTCGCAACATCAAACCGGGGTGTTCGAAGGGCGAGCCTTCATCGCCGACAAGGATAAGATCCTCGCGGCACTTTCGCAGCGCCATGGCTTTCCCGACCCTCATCCCTGACATCCGCCCCGATATTATTACTCGGCAACATCATGCGATGTCGGCAGCGACGGCGCCGTGTGTCGGTTGTCTCCTTTTCCAATGTTGCGTTGATGCCTGCGCCCATTTAACTCTCTCCCTCGGGAGAGTTGAATGATCGACAAGCTGGAATTCTTTATCGCGCTTGCGAACCAGAAGCATTTCGGCCGCGCTGCCGAGGAATGCGGGGTGACGCAGCCGACCTTGTCGGCGGCGATCCGCCAGCTCGAGGATCAGCTCGGCGTCATGCTCGTCAGCCGCGGCTCGCGCTTTCAGGGCCTGACGCCGGAAGGGCAACGGGTGCTGGAATGGGCGCGGCGCATCGTCGGCGATACCCGGACCATGCGCGAGGAGATGCGGGCGGCGCGCAAGGGCCTGACCGGCCATATCCGCATCGCCGCCATTCCGACGGCGCTCGCCATGGTGCCGAAGATCACCGCACCCTTTCAGGAGCGGCATCCGGACGTCACCTTCTCCATCATCTCGCGCAATTCGCTGCAGGTGCTGAGTCTGCTGGAAAATCTCGAGATCGATGCCGGCATCACCTATCTGGAAAACGAGCCGCTCGGACGCGTTACCAGCGTGCCGCTCTATGCCGAGCGCTATCATCTGATCACGGCGGCGGGCAGTCCGCTGTCGGATCGCGCCAGCGTCACCTGGAACGAAGTCGGCCATCTTCGGCTTTGTCTATTGACGGCCGACATGCAAAACAGACGGATCATCAACCGGCACCTTTCCGAGGCGGGCGCGGTTGTGCAGCCGACCTTGGAATCCAATTCGATGATCGTGCTGTTTTCTCACGTTCAGACCGGGCGCTGGGCGAGCATCATGCCGAAGAATATCGCCGATTCCTTCGGCTTTCCCGCCGATATTCACAAGATCCCGATCACCAACCCGGATGCCGAGCATCTCGTCGGCCTGGTTGCGACCCATCGCGAACCATTTACGCCGCTCGTCTCGGCTTTGTTGCATGAGGCGCGATTGCTCGCGGAAGGCGATAAAACTCGATAGGTTTTTTCTATCGTCTGACGGGACTGCCTTATTGATCCCTGGATTTATCCCTGCGATTTTCGTTTCGTGGGCCTGCGCCGCGCGCAGCCACGGAGGAAAGCCTGGGAGGGCTGCTTATGAATTTGCATCTTGGCTCGGGCGAGATCGCTGCCCGTGCCGGCGCCATCATCGATACCATGAAATCGATGGAAGGTCCGCTCCTGCCGATCCTGCACGGGATACAGGAAGAGTTCGGCTATGTGCCGCAGGACACGCTGCCGCTGATCGCCACCGCGCTCAATCTGTCGCGCGCCGAAGTGCACGGCGTCATGACCTTCTATCATGACTATCGCGATCATCCGGCCGGCCGCCATGTCCTGAAGCTCTGTCGCGCCGAGGCCTGTCAGTCGATGGGCGGCGATGCGCTGGCGGAACGCATCAAGCGGCTGCTGGGTATCGATTTCCACCAGACGACACTCGATGGCAGCGTCACGCTGGAGCCGGTCTACTGTCTTGGGCTTTGCGCCTGCGCGCCGGCGGCGATGCTCGACGGCGAGCTGCATGGCCGGCTTGACGACGAAAGCGCCGACGACCTCGTGAAGGAGGCGCGCCAATGACGCTCACCATCTATATCCCCCGCGATGCCGCCGCCCTTTCGCTCGGTGCCGAAAAGGTGGCAAAGGCCGTCGCACAGGAAATCGCCAAACGCGGCCTGGATGCGCGCATCGTGCGCAACGGCTCGCGCGGCATGTTCTGGCTCGAGCCCCTGGTCGAAGTCGAGATCGACGGCAAGCGTATCGGCTATGGGCCGGTGAAGGCCAAGGACGTATCCGCACTCTTCGATGCCGGGCTCGCCGAAGGCGGCCAGCATCCGCTCTGTCTTGGGGAGGTCGAAAGCCTCCCATTCCTCAAGGAACAGACCCGTCTCACCTTTGCCCGCTGCGGCATCACCGATCCGCTTTCGCTGAGCGATTACGAAGCCCATGGCGGCCTCAAGGGGTTGCGCCGCGCTATCGGCATGGCGGCTGGCGATATCGTCAAGGACGTCACCGAGTCCGGCCTGCGCGGCCGTGGCGGCGCGGGCTTCCCGACCGGCATCAAATGGAAGACGGTGCTCGATGCGCCGGGCGACCGCAAATATATCGTCTGCAATGCCGATGAGGGCGACAGCGGCACCTTCGCCGACCGGATGATCATGGAAGGCGACCCCTTCGTGTTGATCGAGGGCATGGCGATTGCCGGTCTCGCGACCGGCGCGACCAAGGGCTTCGTCTATACGCGCTCGGAATATCCGCATGCGATCGCGGCGATGACCGAAGCGGTCGAAATCGCGCGCAAGGCCGGCATTCTCGGCGCCTCGGTGCTCGGTTCCGGCAAGGCCTTCGATATGGAAATCCGTACCGGCGCCGGCGCCTATGTCTGCGGCGAGGAAACGGCGCTGCTGAACAGCCTTGAGGGCAAGCGCGGCATCGTGCGCGCCAAGCCGCCGCTGCCGGCGCATAAGGGCCTGTTCAACTGTCCCACCGTCATCAACAACGTCATCTCGCTCGCCTCGGTCCCCGTCATCATGGACAAGGGGGCTGCCTTCTATCGTGATTTCGGCATGGGCCGGTCGCGCGGTACCATCCCGCTGCAGATCGCCGGTAACGTCAAGCATGGTGGTCTCTACGAGACGGCTTTCGGCCTGTCGCTCGGTGACATCGTCGACAGGATCGGCGGCGGCACGGCGACGGGGCGGCCGGTCAAGGCGGTGCAGGTTGGCGGGCCGCTCGGGGCCTATTTCCCCCGCGCTCTGTTCGACACGCCCTTCGACTATGAAGCCTTTGCGGCCAAGGACGGCCTGATCGGCCATGCCGGCATCGTTGTTTTCGACGATACCGCCGACATGCTGAAGCAGGCGCGTTTCGCCATGGAATTCTGCGCGGTCGAAAGCTGCGGCAAGTGCACGCCCTGCCGCATCGGCTCGACGCGCGGCGTCGAGACGGCCGACAAGATCGCACAAGGGATCGAGCCCGAGAAGAACCGGGTTCTGCTCGCCGATCTCTGCAACACGATGAAGTTCGGTTCGCTCTGCGCGCTCGGCGGCTTCACGCCCTATCCCGTGATGAGCGCGATGACCCATTTCCCGGAGGACTTTTCTCCGGCTCCCTTGATTGAAGCGGCGGAGTAAGATCCATGTCCCTCGTTCCAGAAATCGACTACGGCACCCCCGCCTCTCAATCCGAAACCATGGTGACGCTCACCATCGACGGGCGCCAGATCAGCGTGCCTGAGGGCACCTCGATCATGCGCGCCTCGATGGAAGCAGGCATTCAGGTGCCGAAGCTCTGCGCCACCGACATGGTCGATGCCTTCGGTTCCTGCCGCCTCTGTCTCGTCGAGATCGAGGGCCGCAACGGCACGCCGGCCTCGTGCACGACGCCGGTGGCACCCGGCCTCGTCGTCCATACGCAGACCGGCCGGTTGAAGGACATCCGCCGCGGTGTGATGGAACTCTATATTTCCGACCATCCGCTCGACTGTCTGACCTGCGCGGCCAATGGCGATTGCGAGCTGCAGGACATGGCCGGCGCCGTCGGCCTGCGCGATGTGCGCTACGGCTATGAGGGCGACAACCACGTCAAGGCGCGCAACAACGGCGACATCAATCTGAAATGGATGCCGAAGGACGAGTCCAATCCCTATTTCACCTATGATCCTTCCAAGTGCATCGTCTGCTCACGCTGCGTGCGCGCCTGCGAGGAAGTGCAGGGCACGTTTGCGCTGACCATCGAGGGTCGTGGCTTCGGCTCGCGCGTCTCGCCCGGCATGCATGAGCATTTCATCGATTCGGAATGCGTCTCCTGCGGCGCCTGCGTGCAGGCCTGCCCGACCGCGACGCTGACGGAAAAGTCGGTGATCGCCATCGGCCAGCCGGAACACTCGGTCGTCACCACCTGCGCCTATTGCGGCGTCGGCTGCTCCTTCAAGGCCGAGATGCGCGGCGAGGAGCTGGTGCGCATGGTGCCCTGGAAGGACGGTCAGGCCAATCGCGGCCATTCCTGCGTCAAAGGCCGCTTCGCCTATGGCTATTCGACCCACAAGGACCGCATTCTCAACCCGATGGTGCGCGAGAAGGTGACCGATCCCTGGCGCGAAGTCACCTGGGACGAGGCCTTCGCCCATATCGCCACCGAGTTCAAGCGGTTGCAATATCAGTATGGCCGCGATTCCATCGGCGGCATCACCTCGTCGCGCTGCACCAACGAGGAG
>JASGEG010000316.1:0-3627 GCA_047606605.1 Rhizobium sp. | reverse complement strand
GGAAGACGTTCTCGCCGTTTTGCCCGGTCTTAAAGCCGAGCGTGGCCGCATCAGGGCTGAGCTTGAGGCCGAAGAGCCCCCGACCAACATCATCGAGCTGAAGCCGAAGGCCGTTGAGAAATTTCGGGAAGACGTGGAGCAGATCGCGGAAATCGTCAACGCACCCGGCGCTGAGCCTACGATCGAACTTGGGAAGGCATTCCGAGAAGTTGTATCGAGCGTGATCGTTCACCCGCGCGTACCGGGCGAAAAATATCAATACGAGATCAAGGGATGGCTATCCGCAATTGCTGGGGAAGAGCTGTCGGCTGTTCTGATGGTAGCGGAGGAGGGATTTGAACCCCCGACACAAGGATTATGATTCCTCTGCTCTGACCTACTGAGCTACTCCGCCACGTCCGCGCCTGATCCATCAGCACCATGCGCAAAGGTCAAACGAAACCGCCGCTCAAGGAGCATTGGCTCGTCGGTGAGCGGCTTATAAGGTGCGGTTCGGCTTTGTGTCAAGCGGATGATTTGGAAAAATCAATGCTTTTCCCCGCCCCGACCGTCACCGCCCTCAGGCCGCGACCGGGCTGGCCAGCAATGCCTTCAATGAAGCCTCAGCGGAAGGCTCACGCTCCGAGCGCTCGATAAAGCCGCCGCCATAGACGCGGGCGTCGTCGCCGGGCGCCGAATAGAGGGTGCAGGCCTGGCCTGGCGCGACGCCGGCTTCGCCGATCGCCAGATCGACATAGATGCCGCTGGCTTCCGCGTGCAGCACAGCGGGCGCCGGCGCGCGGGTGGAGCGGACCTTGGCGTAGCAGGCGAAGCCCTCGCCGGAGGCCGCCTGCGCGAGCGGCTCGTCGCCCAGCCAGTTGACGTCGCGCAGATAGACGCGATGCGTTTCCAGCGCCTCCTTCGGGCCGACGATGACGCGGCGCGAGCGGGCATCGAGATAGACGACATAGAGCGGCTCGCCGGTGGCGATGCCGATGCCGCGGCGCTGGCCGATCGTATAATGCAGGATACCCTCGTGCTGGCCGAGCACGCGGCCGTCGAGATGGACGATTTCGCCGGCAAGCGCCGCATTCGGCTTCAGCTTGGCGATGACGTCGGAATATTTGCCCTGCGGCACGAAACAGATGTCCTGGCTGTCGGCCTTCTTGGCGACAACGAGGCCCATTTCCTCGGCAAGCGCGCGGGTTTCCGCCTTCGGCATGCCGCCGAGCGGGAAGCGCAGATAGTCGATCTGCTCCTGCGTGGTGGCAAAGAGGAAATAGCTCTGGTCGCGATCGGCATCGGCCGGGCGATAGAGCGCGCGGCGACCGGGATGGTCGGCCGACGGGTTCGGGCGCGAGCGGATGTAATGGCCGGTCGCCAGCGCGTCGGCGCCGAGCTCCTTGGCGGTCGCCAGCAGATCGGCGAATTTGACGGTCTGGTTGCAGGCGACGCAAGGGATCGGCGTCTCGCCGGCGACATAGCTTTCGGCGAAGGGATTGATCACCGTTTCCCGGAAACGCTTTTCATAATCGAGCACGTAATGCGGAATGCCGAGCGTTTCGCAGACGCGGCGCGCATCGTCGATATCCTGGCCGGCGCAGCAGGAGCCGGCGCGATGGACGGCGGCGCCGTGATCGTAGAGCTGCAGCGTGATGCCGAGCACATCATAGCCCTGGCGCTTCAGAATGCCGGCAACGACCGAACTGTCGACGCCGCCCGACATGGCCACGACAACGCGGGTATCTTCCGGCCTCTTGTCAAAATCCAGTGTATTCACGGTCTTGCCGCCAATCTCGATCGATCTTCGGTGCTGTCTTCTATCCACCGGTTGCCATGCAAAAGCGGCGGATTTCCATCCTATGCGGGCACGCGGCGACTTGGCCGCCCAGCCTCAATGGATCAGGGATATAGAAAGGATTGCCGTCCGGCGCAAGGGGCGGCGAATCAGCGGCATGGCGACGGCCGCTCGCGATGGGATGAGATGCCAGTCAACCGCTGGCTTTCAGCTGCCGGATAAGATTGCCGCCACGGCGAAGCGCCGTCACAGCCGCTCCGACGGCGACGATCCAGAGTGCGACGGTCAGCACCCAGGAACTGCCGCTCCATAGGACTTCGACAGCCGACAGCACAGCCGCAGCGGTGATCGTTGCCATACGATGCTGCTTGGCCATCGGCCCGCCGAAATCGCTGGCATTGGCGGTGGCACGACCAAGCTCTCGGACATAGGCCGTCAGCACGGCAAAGGCGGCAGCGGCCCAGCCGAGGCCGGGCGCGGCAATGCCATAGCCGACACCGGCAAAGATCAGGATATCGGCGACGCGATCCGGGAACTCATTCCAGAACGGCCCGTCCGCCTCGCCCTTGCCACCCTCGACCGCAACCATGCCATCCAGCAGATTGCAGAGCAGGCGAAGTTGGCAGAAGAGTGCGGCAAGGATCAACCATATGGCGCGCAGCCCGCCGCTGCCCTGCCCCGACAGCCAGAAGGCCCCGCCGGCCAGCGCCGCCATGACCATGCTCGCCTGCGATATCCGGTTCGGCGTCACCGACAGCCTCGTCATCCGCTGCGCCAGCGCCTGCGCCCAGCGTGTATTGCGGCTCGCCAAAGGCCGCCTGTCGCCCGTTCCCTCGCCCATGCCCCTAACGCCTCCCGCCGGAAATCGAATAATTGTAGATCGCCGCATAGCTGGTCGAGACCAGCAGCGGCACTGCGATGGTCTTCAAGATTTCCGGCGTGCCGCTGAGCGCATGGATCGTCACCAATATGCCGGTGGAACCGAGACAGGCGATCAATGGCGGCGCCCAGAGAACGGTGAAGCCGCTGAACCGTCTCGACAGGGCTTCCACCACCGATTTGAGAAACAGCGTCAGGCAGCCGGAAAGAATGCCCTGGACAAGACCGGCAATCACCGGCTGCGGCATGGGATGCAGGCGATTGGCAAAGACGGCCCAGCCGCCCATGGCAAGGAAGGCGAAAAGCACATGCACGATGCTGCTGCCGGCAAGCGCTTTCAGCCTTCCGCTCATGACACGGACCACCAGAAGCGCACGAGATGGAAGAAGATCGGCGCGGAAAAGACGACGGAATCCAGCCGGTCGATCAGCCCACCGTGACCCTCTATCAAATGGCCCCAGTCCTTGACGCCGCGATCCCGCTTGATCGCCGACATCACGAGCCCGCCGAAGAAGCCCATGATCGTAATGACGAAGGCGAGAAGCCCGGCCTGCAGCGGTGTGAACGGCGTCACCCACCAGAGCGCGGCCCCGATCAACGAGGCGCTGATGACGCCGCCGACAAAACCCTCCACCGTCTTTGAAGGCGACAGCCGCGGCGCGATCTTCGTTTTCCCGAAAAGCTTGCCCCAGACATATTGCAGCACGTCGCTGAGCTGCACGACGATCACCAGGAAAGCGATCAGCAGCACGTTGCGGCCCTCATAGCCGGGAATATGCAGGGTCAACAGCGCCGGCACGTGCGAAGCGCAGAAAACGCAGATCATCAAGGCCCATTGCACCTCTGCGATGCGCACCAGGAAGCGCTCGGTATCGCCGCGCAGCACGGCGATGATCGGCATGAAGAGGAAGGCATAGACGGGAATGAAGATCGAATAGATGCCGTATTGCTCGGCCCAGAGCAGGTAATAT
>JASGEG010000315.1:0-8165 GCA_047606605.1 Rhizobium sp. | reverse complement strand
GTTTCAGCTTCGATGGCAAGGAATTGTCCGGCCATCCCGGCGACACACTTGCCTCCGCGCTGCTTGCCAACGGCATCCAGCTCGTCGGCCGCAGCTTCAAATATCACCGCCCGCGCGGCATCCTGACGGCGGGGGCAGCCGAGCCGAACGCGCTGGTGACCACCGGCACGGGCGGCCGGACGGAGGCGAACAGCCGCGCCACGATGATCGAGCTCTATGACGGGCTTATCGCGCGCAGCCAGAACCGCTGGCCCTCGCTTAATTTCGACATCGGCGCCCTCAACGGCCTGCTCTCGCCCTTCCTGAGCGCCGGCTTCTACTACAAGACCTTCATGTGGCCGGCGGGTTTCTGGGAAAAGGTCTACGAACCGCTGATCCGCAAGGCCGCCGGCCTCGGCAAGGCCTCCTATGAAACAGACCCGGATTCCTATGAAAAGTGCTGGGCCCATTGCGATCTCCTCGTCATCGGCGCGGGTCCGACGGGCCTTGCCGCGGCCCTGACGGCGGGGCGCGCCGGAGCGCGCGTCATCCTCGCGGACGAGGGCTTTGCCCTCGGCGGTAGCCTGTTGAGCGAGACCGGAGCCGTCCTCCAGGACAGCCTCGACGAGCTTGAAACCCTGCCGAATGTCCAGCTCCTGCCGCGCACCACCGTCATCGGCTGGTACGACGACAACGTCTTCGGCGCGGTCGAGCGCGTGCAGAAGCATATAGCCACGCCCGATCCGCATCGTCCCGTCGAGCGCTTCTGGCGCATCATCGCCAAGCAGGCCATCCTTGCCGCCGGCGCGGAGGAGCGGCCGCTCGTCTTCGGCGGCAACGATATCCCCGGTGTCATGATGGCTGGCGCCATGCGCAGCTATCTGAACCGTCAGGCGGTCGCGCCCGGCAAGCGCACCATCGTCTTTACCACGAACGAATCCGGCTATCAGACCGCCGCCGATCTCGAAACGGCCGGCGTCGAGGTTGCCGCCATCGTCGATAACCGCGCGGCAGGCGGCGGAAGCTGGAGCGGCAAGACGCCTGTCCTGTCCGGCGGATGCATCGTCGACGCACATGGCGACAAGCAATTGCGCCGCGTGACCATTGCGACGGCATCCGGCATGCACGACATCGAGGCCGATGCGCTCGCCATGTCCGGCGGCTGGAGCCCGATCATCCACCTCGCCTGCCATCGCGGCGCAAAGCCGGTCTGGTCCGAACGCCACGCCGCCTTCCTCGCACCCGACGGGCTGGATGGATTGCTGGTCGCCGGCTCGGCGGCCGGCCTTGCCTCCATCGAGGCCTGCCTTGCCGACGGCGCCCGCAGGGCCGCCGAGGCCCTGGCGGCGATCGGCTTCGCCAAGGTCGAGCCGGCCTTCGCGCCGGTGGACGAGGCGAACGTGACGGCCACCTCGCTCTGGTCCGTCAAGGGCGGCAAGGGCAAGGCCTTCGTCGACTACCAGAACGACGTCCATCTGAAGGATCTCGGCCTCGCCGTGCGCGAAGGCTACGGCCATGTCGAGCTTGCCAAACGCTATACGACCAACGGCATGGCGACCGATCAGGGTAAGCTCTCCAATATCAACGCCATCGGCATTCTGGCCGAGGCCCGTGGCGGCTCGCCGGGCGACGTCGGCACGACCACGTTCCGTCCCTTCTACACGCCGGTTTCCTTCGGCGCGCTGACGGGCACTTCGCGGGCTAGGCATTTCCAGCCAGCCCGTAAATCGCCGCTGCACAACTGGGCAAAGAAGAATGGCGCGACCTTCGTGGAGACCGGCCTTTGGTACCGCTCCTCCTGGTTTCCGCGAGCGGGCGAGACGACGTGGCGCGAGAGCGTCGATCGCGAAGTGCTGACCGTCCGAAAGAATGCCGGTATCTGCGATGTCTCCACACTCGGCAAGATCGAGATCTTCGGCAAGGATGCGGCGACCTTCCTCGACCGCGTCTATTGCAACGGCTTTGCCAAGCTTGCCGTCGGCAAGGCGCGCTATGGCATCATGCTGCGCGAGGACGGCATGATCTATGACGACGGCACCACCAGCCGGCTCGGCGAAGAGCATTTCTTCATGACGACGACGACGGCGCTTGCCGCCGGCGTCCTGACCCATCTGGAATTCTGCGCCCAGACGCTCTGGCCCGAGCTCGACGTTTACTTCGCCTCCTCGACCGATCAATGGGCGCAGATGGCCGTTGCCGGCCCGAAATCCCGCGCGATCCTGTCCGAGATCGTCGACGAGGATCTTTCCGACGCCGCCTTCCCCTTCATGAGCGCACGCCCGGTTACGCTCTTCGGCGGCAAGCTCGAAGGCCGGCTCTTCCGCATCTCCTTCTCAGGCGAACTCGCCTATGAGCTCGGCGTACCTGCCGCCTTTGGCGAAGGGGTGGCCGACGCCGTCATGCAGGCGGGCGAAAAACACGGCATATGCCCCTATGGCGCCGAAGCGCTCGGCGTCATGCGCATCGAGAAAGGCCACGTCACCCATGCCGAGATCAACGGCACGGTGACACCGGGCGATCTCGGCTTCGGCCGCATGGTCTCGGCGACCAAGGCGGACTTCATCGGCAAGGAAATGCTGGCCCGCGAAGGGCTGCAGGCGGAAGATCGCGGGCGGCTTGTCGGCGTCAAGCCGCTCGATCCCGCCACCAGTTTCCGCACCGGCGCCCATATTCTCGCCGACGGCGCGGCGGCGACGCTCGAAAACGACCAGGGCTATGTCACGTCGAGCGCCTTCTCGCCGAGCCTCGGCCATACGATCGGCCTTGCGCTGGTCAAGCGCGGACCAGAGCGGATCGGCGAGAAAGTGCTGGTTTGGAACGCCTTGAGAAACGAATTCACCGAGGCGCAGCTCTGCAGCCCCGTCTTCATCGACCCCGACAACGAGAAGCTCCATGCCTGATCAACCGCAACATCGCCCGGTGCTTGCCGGCAGGGACATCGTCCAGGGGCCGGACATCCGGCTGGAACCGCTGCCGGAAGGCCATCTGCTGCATGTGATGGGCGCCATCGATGCCGAAGAGCTCGCCTCGCGCCTCGCCGCCGCCGGGCTTACCGCGAGCATGCTCCGCCCGGCGGGATATCGGCAATGGTTCATCGCCGGCGACCATGTCCTCCCAGCTCCGCAGATCGCCGCGCTCTCCTCGGCCATCCTTGGCAAGGCTTATCTGTCCGACCAGAGCCACGGCCGCGTCCGCATCGGCCTTTCCGGCGCGCGTGCGGCTGAGCTGCTGACCAAGGGAACAGCGGTCGATCTGCATCCCTCAACCTTCCCCGAAGGCCACGCGGCCGTCACTTTGTTTGGGCATATCTCGGTGCAACTGACCCGCACCGGCGCTGTCAGCTTCGAACTGACGGTGCTGCGCAGCTTTGCGCAAGCGCTCTATGAAGAGCTTCAGGAGTTGGCGATATCGCTCGGTGCCTCACGCAAGGCCGCTTGAAGCAGCAACGGATGAAAAGGTGACGGCGCCTCCCCTTGCGGCCTCCCGCCGCAGGGCGTATATACAATATCGTATATACAACAGGAGGTTCGATCATGCCTCGCTTGGCGCGTGTCTTCCAGTCCGGCAACTCGCAAGCCGTTCGTCTCCCCAAGGAGTTTCGCTTCGACGTCGAACGCGTCGAAGTGATACAGGAAGGCGACTCCCTGATCCTTCGCCCGCACGTCGAGGATAGACCCGCATGGCCTTCGCTACGTGCCGCTTTGGAACGCGGCGTGAGCGACGATTTCATGGCAAAAGGCCGGGAACAACCGGCTGGCCAGGATCGGCCGGAACTTGATACGCTATTCAAGTGATCGCCTATCTCCTCCACACCAACGCCGTCATCGCCCTACTCGGCCGCAAATCCGATGCGCTCGTCAACAGGGTGCTCGCGACGGAACAGGGGCGGATCGGCCTGTCGGCGGTCGTCATGCATGAACTCTATTTCGGCGCCCAGAAGAGCACCAAGGTCGCTCACAATCTGGAAACGTTGCGATTGCTTGTAGCGGATTTGCCGATCCTGGAATTCGACCGCAACGATGCTTTCGTTTCAGGTGAAATCCGCGCATCTCTCGCTGCCAAGGGAACGCCGATCGGGCCCTATGACGTGCTGATCGCCGGACAGGCAAGAGCGCGCGAACTGGTCCTGATCACCAACAATACCGGCGAATTCAACCGCGTCGCAGGTCTGAGCGTCGAGGACTGGACCCAATCCACGTAGCGCCTGGAAACCTCAACCCTATTTGACGGCAGCAGATATCGGTCCCGCGCGGAGACCATATCGATCAAGCATGAACGGCCTGCTTCAACAATTGCCCGGCAGCAATCCGCAGGCACTCCTCGAATGCCGTGAGATCGACAAACAGCCGGTCGGCCTCGACCTGCCGTGTGACGATCGTTCCACCGCGGGAATCGATGCCGCCATCCAGCATCAGATTGTCGACCATGTCGAAATTTTCGAGCGACATGCCGTCCGGCCCGCGATAGCGCCCATCGTGATCGAGCCGGATGGCATCGCCGTAGAAGCCGCTCGCGCGCTCGAAATGGCTCTTCGGGCTGTTGGAAAAGGCGAAGGCCGGGCAGCCGCGGGCGCACATGAAGCCGAGTTCGAAGGCCGTACCGATATCGGCGGCGACGCCACGGAAGGGTGTCAGATTGGCGATGATCAGGTCGGCGCTCGACATCAGGCTTTCGTTGATGGCGCTGATGGCAAGACCGCGTTGCCGTTTCGTTTCGGTTTCGGGAACCGCGAGATCCCCCGGCGATACCGGCGTGAAACCGTAAGCGCGCGCCAAAGCGATCTTGCGGTCGAGGATCTCCCGCGCGTTCGGAAGAAAAACCTCCGGGCCTGCCAGATATGCTCTCACTCTATTGCCTCTATCAACCGTTGATCAGGACAGGCGTTGCGCCACTAGGGCGGCCCAGTAATCGATGCCGTAGGCAATGGCATTGTCGTTGAAATCATAGGCCGGATTATGCAGATCGGCGCTGTCGCCGTTGCCGAGCCAGATCAGCGCGCCGGGCCGCTTTTCGAGCATATAGGAGAAATCCTCCGAGCCCATGGTCATCGGCCAGTTGCCGTCGACCCGCTCTTCCCCGACAATGCTCTGCGCCGCCGCGATCGCGACCGAGGTCTTCTCAGGATTGTTGACGGTGACCGGATAGCCCGGACGCCAGTCGATCTCGGCCTCGGCACCATAAAGCACGGCCGTCGTCTTGACGATCTCACGGAAGCGCTCTTCGACGGCGCGGCGCGTTGCCGGCTGCATGGTACGGACCGTGCCGCCGATCTCGACGGTCGGCGGGATGACGTTAAGCGCCTTGCGGTCGCCGCCGCTGATGAAGGTCACGGAAACGACGACCGAATCGAGCGGATCGATGAAACGGGACGCGATCGACTGGAGCGCCACGACCATATGCGAGGCCGCAACCACCGGATCGCGGGCAAGGTGCGGCGTCGCGGCATGGCCGCCGAGGCCGGTGATGGCAATGACGAAGCGATCGCCGGCGGCCATCATCGGGCCGCTGCGGATGGCGAAGGAACCGACATCGAGACCCGGCTGATTGTGCATGCCGTAGACTTCCTCGATACCGAAGCGCTCCAGCACCCCCTCCTCCAGCATGACGCGCCCACCGCCGCCGCCCTCTTCCGCCGGCTGGAAGACGAGGACGATCTTGCCGGCAAAATCTCGCTCGGCGGCAAAACGCTTGGCAGCACCCAGCAGGATGGCGGTGTGGCCGTCATGCCCGCAGGCATGCATCATGTTGGGCACTTTCGAGGCATAGGGCAGGTTCGTCTGTTCAGACATCGGCAAGGCGTCCATGTCGCAGCGGAACGCGATCGTCCGGCCCGGCCCACGCTTGCCCGAAATCACGGCCACGACTCCCGATTTGGCGATCCCGGTCACCACTTCGTCACAGCCGAATGCCTTGAGCTTCTCCGCCACCAGCGCCGCCGTGTGCGGCAGATCGAACAGCAGTTCCGGATGCTGGTGGATCTCGCGGCGCCAGGTCTTGGCTTCCTCGGCAACGAGGCGCGATGCTTCGGACGGGGTCATGAAAGCTCTCCTTCGGAACAATCTTTGTCGGCGCCGGGATTGCGGCAAGCCGGTGAAACGGTCGGCGGCAGTCTGGCTTTGCTGCGTTGCGAAAGCAAGCCGCGAAACGTGCATGCGGCAAATTCCCCATCGGTTGCCGCAACAGCCTGGTCTATCGATACGCTCCGGCATGCGAACTGCCCTGCGACAATGCAATGCACAGGAGCGGCTCGATTGTCGTTCCAGCCAGGCCACAATAGGGATATATTCGCGTTGCGGCTGAATCGCCGCAGCAGCCACAACAGGCCAGGCATTCACGGAGTATCGCCTATGCAAATCTCATCGCAAGCTGCCGCCGGCATGCATGACGAGAGCGACGGCACCTGGCCGATGAAGCGCAGCCGCATCCTCGACTGGCTGATCCAGGAGACCCGCGACGAACGTTTCATCGACAATATCCTCGTGGCCCTGTGCGAAAAGCTGCGGGCCGCCGGCCTCCCGGTCGGGCGGGCGACGCTGCACTTCAGAACGCTCCATCCGCAATGGCTCGGCGCGCGCATCCTCTGGCGCCCGGGGATGGAAGAGGCCGATATCACCACCTTCAGCTATGGCGTCGAAAAAACGCCGCAGTTCCTGTCGAGCCCGATGAACGAGATCTTCAACGGCGCCACCGAAGTCCGCCAGGATCTCGAAAAAGTCCCTGCGGACGGCTTCGCCTATACCCTCTATGACGAGATGCGCGCCGAAGGGCTGACGGATTACATCGCCTGGCCGATCTACCATACGTTCGGCAAGCGCCACATCGCCACCTTCGCCTGCGATGCCCCGGGCGGCTTCACCGAAGAGCAGGTGAACGTGCTCAAGGATCTGCTGCCGGCCCTGACGCTGGTGAGCGAGATCCGCTTGAAGAACATCATGGCGCGCACGATGCTGCGCACCTATGTCGGCCCCCATGCCAGCGAAGCAATCCTTGCCGGCGCAACCACGCGCGGCAGCGGCACCACCGTCGGCGCCGCCATTCTCATCTGCGACCTGCGCGATTTCACCACGATTTCCGACATGTGGCCGCGCGATGATGTCATCGAGCTTCTGAATGGCTATTTCGACGCGATGGCCGAGCCGATCGAGAAGCATGGCGGCGAGATCCTGAAATTCATGGGCGACGGGCTGCTGGCGATCTTTCCGCTCGGCAATCCCGATGCCTGCTCCAACCTCCTGCAGGCGATCGGCGAGGCGGAAGCCGCCGTTGCCGTGCTCAACGAGGAAAATCGCAAACATGGCCGCGAAGTGCTGCGCTATGGCGTCGGCGTGCATGTCGGCGATGTCATGTATGGCAATATCGGCTCGAAAACCCGGCTCGATTTCACCGTGATCGGACCGGCGGTCAACATCGCCTCGCGGCTGGAATCGCTGACCAAGGAGGTCAAGCGCCCCGTACTGCTGTCGAAAGCCTTCGTCGAGATGTCCGGCTGCGAAATCGAGATGGAAAGCCTCGGCGCCTTCCCGCTCAAGGGTCTCGGCGAGCCGGTCGAGGTCTTTGCCCCGGTGACGGACGAAAAACAACGACGACGGGCCTGATCGGCAAGGCCGAGCCCCTTGCCCGCAAGCACGCCGAATCAGCCGCCATATCCGCCTAAGCAAGGAAGGCACGCTGCATGTCGAACCGGGCTTCCGGCAGCCCTTTTGCCTTCAATCATGCGTGATCGACGGACAAATCATGCGGTGAATGAAAGCCGGTCGCAAAACGTGAAGTGCCCATGGGGCTGACGTTCTTTACATCGACCCCTATATAATTACCTGCATAACGGACAGGCTGCCTTATTTTTGTGGGATCGTTCTGCAACCACAGACGTTGGTAAGAGCTGACCTTAAAACGGCTCGATCAAAAGGGTGTTCGCACCCGGAATACTCTGACAAGGAGAAAACAGATGAAAAAAATACTGACCCTGGCATTTTCAGCGGCATCCTTGATCGTCGCCGGTGTGGCGACCGCGCGCGCGGCTGACCTGTCGCCCTCCTATCAGGAGCAGGAACAGGACGAGCGCAACGGCGTCAAGATCGGCTATCTCACCTGCGAGATCGGGGGCGGCGTCGGCTATGTGCTCGGCTCGGCCAAGGAAGTCGATTGCACCTTCCATTCGACCATGGGGAAAGAACGCGTGGACCATT
>JASGEG010000314.1:0-22013 GCA_047606605.1 Rhizobium sp. | reverse complement strand
TGTCACAGCCTGAAACCCGTCACCTTCAAGTCGATCGCCGGGCTCATCTATGTCTGCCTTTCGGACAATCCGCCCGAAGACATCGCCCTGCTCGAGCAGACGATGGCCGAGCGGCTGGCGCCCTACGACATCGCCAATGCCAAGGTTGCCTATCAGACCGACGTCATCGAGGACGGCAACTGGAAGTTGACGATGGAGAACAATCGCGAGTGCTACCATTGTTCGGCGAACCATCCGGAGCTTTGCGTATCCTTCGTCGATCTCGACTTCGGCTTCGATCCGGAAACCTTGAGCCCGGAGGACCGCGCGCAGGCCGAGGAGCATTTCAGGCTCTATGAGGAGCGCACGACGGCATGGGAGGCCGACGGCTATCCCTCGGCTGCCGTCGAACAGCTCGCCGACTGCGCCACCAATTTCCGCACGCAGCGCCTGATCATCGCCGGAGCCGGTGAATCCCAGACCCACGACGCCACCGCCGCATCCTCGAAGCTGCTGGGACACATGACCCGCAAGGACCTCGGCGACACGCATCTTTGGGGGCACAACAGCTGGAACCATTTCATGGGCGACCATGCCGTCGTGGCGACCGTCATTCCGCTGTCGGCGGGCAAGACGCTGGTGAGGACCAAGTGGCTCGTTCACAAGGATGCCGTCGAAGGCAAGGACTACGACCTCGACAAGCTCACCGATGTCTGGATCGCCACGACCGACCAGGATGCCGACCTGGTCGCGCGTTCCCATGCCGGCGCTCTCGACCCGGCCTATCAGCCCGGCCCCTATTCCCGGTTCTCCGAAACCAATCTCGACAAGTTTGCCAACTGGTACATCGATCGGATGCGCGTTCATGGGTATTGAGTTCACACAGATGCAGCGCGGTCAGGCCGGCCAGGAGATTTGGGACCCGGAGCATGACGAAACGCTCGTCTGCATCGACGTCCACCAGGAGACGCATGACGTGAAGAGCTTCACGTTTGCGTCCCCGCAGGGCAAACGGTTCAACTTCGACGCCGGACAATACTTCCTGTTCGACTTTCCGACCGGCTCGGACGGCGAGGCTCGCTGTTACAGCATCTCGTCGTCACCTCATCGCACCAACGCCTTCACCGTCACGGTCAAGCGCGTTCCCGGCGGCAGGATTTCCAACTGGCTGCACGACACCATGGCGGCCGGCATGACGGTCAAGGGTCAGGGACCGCTTGGGCACTTCATCCGTCCGAAGGCCGTTGGAACAAAGCTGCTGCTGCTCTCCGGCGGATCGGGCATTACGCCGGTCATGTCGATCACCCGGCACCTTGCCGATAGCTGCGAGCCGGCCGACATCGTGTTCCTGCATGCGGCCCGAACGCCTCTCGACCTCATATTCCGCAGCGAACTGTCCTGTCTCGCCGCGCGTATGAAGGGGCTGCGCCTGCAGCTTCTGCCGGAGACGGTGGCTGGCGAGCCGGCCTGGCCGGGACTGACCGGCCGGATCTCGGCCGAATTCCTCAAGCTTGCCGTTCCCGATATCGCGGAGCGGATCGTGATGTGCTGCGGCCCCGCTCCCTTCATGGCGGCTGCCCGTTCGATCACGGCCGCGCTCGGCGTCCCCGCTTCGAACTACATTGAAGAGAGCTTCGATGCAGCGGTGATCGACGTGCCCAATCTCGACCTCGAGGCACAGCCCGCCGGGAAGATTTATCAGGTCGAGTTCTCGAAGCAGAAGCGGACGCTGGAAGTCTCCGCCGATCAGACGGTGCTGGCAGCCGCGAAGAAAGGCAGCGTCAGGCTGCCGTCATCCTGCTCGAATGGCGTATGTGGAACCTGTAAGTCCAAGCTCGTCTCGGGCTCGGTTGAAATGAACCACAATGGCGGAATTCGGCAAAGGGAGATCGATGCCGGCCTCTTCCTGCCATGCTGTTCGAAACCGCTCAGCGATCTCGTCGTCGAGCGATGAGCAAGGCCGGAAGTGGAACGATAAGACCCGCCGCATGCCGCGGCGGCAGTCTCCGCCCTTTTCATGCTCGCTCGTATCTTGCCGTGCTTACCGCATGTCTGCACGGTTGGAGCGGACACTGGACGGGGTCCGCCCATATAGCCGCTTGAAGGAGCGGGTAAACTGGGATGCGCTGTGGAATCCGACATCGAGCGCGATTTCAATCAGCGGCGAGCGCGATTGCGCCAAGAGCACGCTTGCGCGCTCCAGGCGGACCTTGCTGTATACCTTGGCGGGAGACGTCCCCGTCTCCCGGAGAAAAAGCCTCTCGAGTTGGCGCCGCGACAAGCCGACCGAAGCCGCCAGCTTCGGTATCGACATGCCGCCATCGATATGCTGCTCCATCATGATCATCACGGCCCTTACCCGCGAATCCTCATATTCTTCATAGAGCGGACGTCGCGGCTGAATATGGGCCGGAGAGCGGGCCTTTTCGATCTGCAGCACCTCGAGCGCGTTGCGTTCCGCCTCGGGGCTGATGCAGCGCCGCACCAGAGCCGCTGCCATGTCGGCCGCACTGCTGCCGCCGGCGCAGGAGCCGCGCTGCCGATCCAGGTTGAAAATGCGGTCATAGCGAACCGCCAGTCCCGGGAAGCGCTCCTGAAACGCGCGCGCATGCAGCCAGCTGACGCAAGTCTCGTGACGCGTCATCAACCCGGCCTCGGCGAGAATGAACGAACCGGTGCAAAGGCCGATCAACGGCACCCTCTTCGTCCCGGCATGCTTCAGGAAATCGATCGTTTGCTGATCGACCGGCCGCTCGATGGTGAGCAGCCCGCCAACCACGACGATATAGTCGAAGCGTGTCGGGTCCACGAAGTCCGACGTCGGGGCGACCTGGACGCCGCAGCTCGATGTGATCAGGTGCCGGGTACTGCCGAGGACCTGCCAGTCGGCCAGCACGCGCCCCGAACGATCGTGCTCGTCGCTTGCCAGCCGCAATGTGTCCACGAACATCGCGAAGGCCGACAGCGTGAAGGATCGGGCAAGCACGAAACCGACCTTCAGACGTTTGGGCGATCCCGCTTCATCCTTCTGCCGATACAGCTGCGATCGCATCACTTTGCCTCCTTCGTCCGCCCGATCTCAGGCGGCGAGATGTTCATTTGATCTGAAATCCATGTGCGAGCGGGTCGCGATCATCAACAAAAATCGTATTGTGCCCGATCACGCGCGCCCAGCCTCCAATGCTCGGAAGGATACCCCGATAGGAGCCGATGCCGGCTTCAGCTTCGACACGGCCTCCGAAGATCGTTCCGATCAGACTTTCATGACGATATTTCGATCCCACGGCAAGCCTGCCCTTCCCATGCAACTGCGCCATGCGCGCGGACGTTCCGGTGCCGCCCGGAGAGCGATCGATCGCCTTGTCGCCATAAAAGACGGCGCAGCGGCCATCCGACACATCATTTGCCGGACGGTCGCACCAGATCGCATGGTGGACGCCGCGAATGCGATGGTCCTCGGGGTGAACGGGATTGCAAAGATCCGCGAGCGCGGTTCTTAGCCTCTGGCTATGACCGACAATATCGGCCGCCGTCATGCCGTCGAGGCCGCGCCAATTGTCTTGCGGCTCGATGACGGCGTAATAATTGCCGCCGTAGGAGATATCGACGCGCAGGCGGCCCATGCCCGGCACGTCGACCTCGACGTCCGCCTGGTGCAGATAGCTCGGCACATTATAGAGCCGGACGCTTTCGACATGGCCGGCCTTTTCCTCATAGGTCACGTCGACCCGGCCCGCGGGCGTCTCGATCGATACCCTGCCGGGCTGGCGCGGCGTCACCAGCCCCTCCTCGATCGCGGCGGTCACGACGCCGATGGTGCCGGCGCCGCACATCGGCAGGCAGCCGCTCACCTCGATGAAGAGAACCGCAAAGTCGCAATCGTCCCGATAGGCCGGATAGATCAGCGCCCCCGACATGATGTCGTGCCCCCTCGGCTCGAACATCAGCGCCTTGCGCACCCAGTCGTGGTCGCGAACGAATAGCTCGCGGCGCTCGCCTATCGGCAGGTGTGGCAGGAGCGGACCGCCGCCGGCGACGAGGCGCACGGGATTTCCGCAGGTATGTGCGTCGATGCAGAAGAAGCTGTTTCTCATCCGGTCGTCCCCGTCATGGCGCTCTTGTCACGGTGTTGCGGTCGAACAGACCGCGCGACAATCGGTCCAGCAGAAGCGCGACGGCGACGATCGCCAAGCCGGCCCGCAGGCCAAGCCCCATCTCCATGCGCGTCAGGCCGCGCGTCACCTCCGCCCCGAGACCGCCCGCGCCGACCAGGCCGGCAAGGACCACCATCGCCAGGGAAAGCAGAATGCACTGGTTCAGCCCGACGAGAAGCGTCTTCTTCGCAAGGGGGATCTCGATCTTCCAGAGCACCGAGCGCGGATGGGCGCCGATGGCACTTCCCAGTTCCGTAAACTCCCTTGGCACCTGGTTGAACGCCAGGGTCGTCAGACGCAGCATCGGCGGCACGCCATAGACGATGGTCGCGATGATGGCCGGCACCCGTCCCAGGCTGAAGATCATCACCGCCGGAATGAGATAGACCCAGGGCGGCACGGTCTGCATGATATCGAGAATCGGCCGGACCACCGCCTCCAGCATCTTGTAGCGCGAGCACAGGACGCCGACCGGAAAGGCGACAGCCACGGAAATCAGCACGGCGACGGTCACGAGCGCGACGGTTTGCATCGAGGCGGTCCACAGGCCGACGAGCAGGCAGAAGCCGAGGCAAAGGCCGGCAAGGATCGCGGCCCGCAGGCCGACGGCCAGATAGGCCAGCACGACCACGATGGCGATCAGCGCATAGGCCGGCACGGACAGAAGCGCGGCTTCTATCCCTGACAGGATCGCCTCGACGACAAAGCTGATCGCGGCGAACAGCGGATGGAGATTGGTGTTGAGCCAATCGACCGCCGGGGCGAGAAAGGCACCCGGCGAAAACTGCAGCATCGACGTATTCATGACTTCCTCCCCGTGCCGAAGCGGGCAGCGCTTTGGGTGATCCGGTCCAGCACCATTGTGAGAACCACGATGGCGATCGCCCCGTTGATCGAGGTCGCGATGTCGAGCGTCCGGATCGCGCCGTAGATGGTCTCTCCCAGCCCGCCCGATCCCACGATGCCGGCGATGACGACCATGCCGAACGCCATCATCAGGCTCTGGTTGATGCCTGCCATGATGCTGGGAAGCGCAAACGGCAGGCGGATCTTGAAGAACATCTGGGCAGACGTGATGCCGCTTGCCTCGCCCAGTTCGATGAACTCCTTGGGCGTCATCCGGATACCGAGGGAGGTCAGCCGGATCGCCGGCGGCACGGCGACGATCACGGTCGCGATCAGCGCGGTGGCGGGCCCGTAGCCGAGCAGCGCTATCGCCGGCAGAAGGTAGATATAGGGCGGCAGCGTCTGGACCAGATCGAGGCCAGGCTCCATGAAGCGATCGAGCTTGGTAAAGAAACCGGCCGCGATACCGATCGGAATTCCGATCGCCAGCGCGAGTACGGTCGCCGTCAGCACCAGCGCCAGGGTGCTCATGGTCTCCGGCCAGAGGCCCATGGAAAAACAGAGCACGAGCGCAGCACCGCTCAACAGGGCGAACCAGCCATTGACCAGCCGCCAGCCGACAAGCGCTATGACGAGAGCAACCACGTAGAAGGGGGAAAGATCCAGAAGCCACAGGATGGCGCCGTAAAGCCCCTCGAGCACCCATCTGACATTGTCGAAAAGGGTCTCGCCGTTATCGCTCACCCATCCGAGTGCAGTGTCCGTCCATTCGTCAAAAATATCGGTGAAGCCTGAACTGTCCATGTCGCTAAGCTCCAATCTCAGGGTCACGCCGACGCGGGATCGGCTGCAGAGGTTCCCTTGACGCCCATCAGAAGGCTGCGCGGCGTCACGACGCCGACGACCTGATCATCGTCGACGACGGCGATGGCATCGCGCTCCGACTGCATCGTCAGGGTGATGAGTTCGTCGATGTCGGCATCCGGGGTGGTGCGTGCCAGCGAGGAAATGTCCGAATTGGGTTCGCTCTGCTGGAATTCGGTGACGCTGCGCATCACCGAATGCGCCTTGATCAGATGAAGGCGGGATATGCCGGCGACGAATTCGGCCACATAGGCATCGGCCGGATCGAGGATGATCTCTTCGGCCGTGCCGGTCTGGATGATCACGCCATCCTTCATGATGGCGATGCGATCGCCGATCCGGATCGCCTCGTCGAGATCGTGGGTGATGAATACCGCCGACTTGCCCAGAGCCTTGGTGAGCTGCCTGAACTCGTCCTGAAGCTGGCGCCGGATCAGAGGATCGAGGGCGCTGAACGGCTCGTCCATGAGGATGATCTCCGGATCGGCCGCGAGCGCACGGGCAAGACCGACGCGCTGCTGCATGCCGCCGGAAAGCTCCGTGGGATAACGGTTCGCCCAATCGGCGAGACCGACTTTTTCCAGGGCGGCACTTGCGGTCTTGTTCCGCTCGGGTTTGGCAATCCCCTGGACTTCCAGGCCGAAGGCCGCGTTTTCCAGGACCGTCCTGTGCGGCAACAGGGCGACGCTCTGAAAGACCATGCCGATATTGCGGGCGCGCATCTGCCGGAGATCGACCGGCGACAGGGCAGCGATGTCGCGTCCCTTGACGAGGACTTTTCCGGAGGTGGGCGTGATCAGCTTGTTCAGCAGACGGATGAGCGTCGACTTTCCGCTTCCCGACAGGCCCATGATACAGAAGATTTCGCCCCGGCGAACCTGAAGGTTCGCCTCGGATACGCCGACGACGCAGTTGAATTCCTTCAAGACTTCCGTCTTGCCCAAGCCGCGCTCCTTGATCGACTTCATCGCCGCGGCGGACTTGTCCCCGAAGACCTTCCAGAGGGACTGGCAGTCAATCAGCACTTCATTGGTATCGACATTTGCGGTTTTCATAGCGATCCCCTTCGAGCCAATTGGAGCTGGCTTCTCTCATTGGGCTTCAGGGTGGCCGCCCGAGAGTTTCGGACGGCCACGACACGATTAGTTCTTCTTGATGTTTTCCCAGCGCTTGATCAGGTCGGCATGGGCGCCGGTCCAATCCTGGACCGCCTGATCCATGGTCTTGCCGTCCTTGACCTCGCCATTGATGGCGGTGATGTCGGCGATCGGCACATAGACGCTGGCCATTACTTCGCGGGCATGCGGATTGTCCTGCGAGAAGCCCTTGTGGCCGATCCAGTAGTAGCCCTGCGGCGGCGGGAAGACGCCCTTGGGGTCCTTGAGGTACTTCACCTCGTATTTCTGGACCATCCACGACGGTTCCCAGATGGTGACCGCGATCCATTCCTTGCGATCATAGGCCGACTTCAGCGCCGCGGTCATGGCAGCCGTGCTGCCCTCGACGAGCTGAAGCTTGAGACCATAATCCTTGACCGCGTTCGAAGCGTCGCGCATCAGGCCGGAGCCCGGCTCGATGCCGATGATCTTGCCACCGAACTTGTCGGCGTTTTCGTTGAGCTGTTCGAGCGAGTCGATCGGAACGTATTTCGGAACGGCGACGCCCTGGTAGAGCCCGTGCGAAACCGGCGAAATCTTCTCGAGGCGGTTCTTGTTCTTGTCCCAATAGTCCTGGGCGACATAATCCGTCTGCGAGGCGAGAACCTGAATGTCGCCCTTGGAAAGAGCGGCATAGGCGATGCCCCATTCGGAGAATTCGGTGACCTTGACGGTATAGCCGGCGTCCTCAAGAACCTTCTTGGTGATCCCGGTGATGGGCGTCAGGTCCTCCCACGACAAGGTGCCCATGGTGATCGTCTTTTCCTCGGCGCGAGCGGGCAGCATGCTGATCCCGATCATCGCTGCGGCGCAGAGCGCCTTCCACAAAACCTTCATTGTTATTTCTCCTATTTTGTTCCCATTCTCATTGAAGTCCTGCGGACGGCGCAGTCCTCATATTGCGGGGCGCGGGGGTTATCCCTCACGGCCTGCACGCAATTCCTGAAAGCGGATGACCGAATTGATGCCCAGCCACGCAACGGGCTCGGGAGGCAATTTGCTCGGTTCCGGTTGGTTCCTGTACTGATCGAGCTCGCGGCTATGGGCGCCTGCCGCCAGATCGGCCGCCATCATGCCCGCAAGCGTGCTCTTCACGGTGCCGAGACCGTTCTCGCAGCAGGCGGAAAAAAGCCCTTCCTCGACCTCGCCGAAGGCCGGCACATGGTTCCTGCTGAGGCACAGCGCGCCGGCCCAGCTATAGTCCATCGGCAGGCTTTCCAGCCCGGGAAAGCGGGCGTCGAACGAGCGGCGCTGCTCGGCGGCGATGCCGGCGACGCGCTTCTGCGAGACCTTCAGGCCCGGGTCGTATGTAAACCGCGTCCTGATGACGATCCTCGAACGGCCATTGGCGGTGATCTTGCGCACGGTCGCCCCCATGGGGTCCGCCGGCAGCAGCGCCCAGCGGTCGGCGCCGGTCACGTCGCCGCCGAACTCGTTCTGGGAAAAGGCAGCGGTCATCGACGCATAGGTGAAGATATGCATCAGCCGTCCGGTGAAATGGCCGAAGCTCTCGATATGGCCGTTCACGCCGAGAATGACCTTCGGCGCGCAAACCGACCCGCCGTTCGATCTCGCTTTCCAGACCTTGCCCTCGCGCGAAAGCTCGAGCACCGGCGAGTGTTCGTAGATGGCGACCTTCGAGCGGAGCCCGCGCGCCAGGCTGCGAATATAATCGGCCGGCTGGATCATCACCGCGCCCGGCGTATAAAGCCCGCCGCGATAATAATGCGAGCCCGTCATCTCCCGCATCTGATCGGCATCGAGGACGCGGTGCTCTTCGCCGATCTTCTCAAGCGACTTCCGGTAATTGTCGTTAAGACCGAGCCCTCGCTCGGAGGCCGCGGCATTCACCTTGCCCGAGGGATCGAATGTCTCCCTGGACAGCCCGTATTCGGCCGCAACCTCCGCCGCAAAGGAGATCGCCAGGCGGTTCTGCCGGATCTCGTCCTTCGTCGCCTGCTCGTCGGCAACCGAGTACTCGCCCGACGACAGATTGTGCGGCACGTCGATCATGAAGCCGGAATTCCGGCCGGCCGGCCCCTTGGCAAGCTCCCGGGCCTCCAGGACGACGATCTTGTCCTTCGGCCGCAGTTGCGACAGGCGCCGCGCCGCCGACAGGCCGGCAAATCCTGCGCCGATGATCAGCCAGTCGGCCGCCACGTCCTGATCAAGCGCCTCAGCGGGAAAGGCGCGATCGCTGATCGCCTCCCATCCCGAAACGCCGGTGTCGATCGGCAGGCGCTTGATCACATGCCGGCTCATCGGATGGTCTCGTCGACCGAGCGTTCCGAGACGTCGATCCAGATCGTCTTCAATTCGCAATAATTGTCATGCGCGAAGACGGACTTGTCGCGTCCGCCGAAGCCGGACTCCTTGTAGCCGCCGAAGGGCGTCGATGCGTCGCCTTCCCCGAAGCAGTTGACGGTGACGAGGCCGGCGCGGATATCGCGGGAAAGCCGGATCGCATTGCGCAGGCTTCCCGTATAGATCGACGCCGTCAGGCCGTAATTGGTGTCATTGGCGAGCGTGACCGCCTCGGCAAGGCTTTCGAAGGTCGTCACCGACAGGATCGGTCCGAAGATTTCCTCCTGGAACAGCCGGCTCTTCGGCGTCACGCCGTCGACCACCGTCGGCTCGATGAAAGCGCCCTCATAGGTCTCACCGCCATGGGCGAGCGACAGTTTTTCGGTCTTCACGTCATCGAGGAAGGATTTCACCTTCTCGAAATGGCTCTTGCTGACGAGCGCGCCGATCCGGTGTTCCGGATCGAGGGGATCGCCGGTCTTCCATTCGCGCATATAGGCGCCGATGCGCTTGAGAAGGTCGTCCTTGATGCTGGCATGGACGATCAGGCGAGAGGTGGCCGAGCAATTCTCGCCCATGTTCCAGAAGGCGCCGTTGACGACCTGTTCGGCCACGAGGTCGAGGTCCTCGGCATCCGCAAGCACGACCGCGGGGTTCTTGCCGCCGCATTCGAGCACCACCTTCTTCAGGTTGGAATCGGCGGCATAGCGCAGGAAGCGCCGGCCGGTCGGCGTGGAGCCGGTGAAGGCCACCATGTCGACGTCCATGTGCAGGCCGACCGGTTCGCCGACCTCGCGCCCGCTGCCGGTCACGACGCTGAAGACACCGGCCGGAATGCCGGCCTCATGGGCGAGCTCGGCGACGCGCAACGTGGTCAGCGTCGTTTCCTGCGCCGGCTTGACGATCACCGAGCAGCCGGCGGCAAGCGCCGGGCCGATCTTCCAGGCCAGCATCAGCAGCGGGAAGTTCCAGGGCAGCACGCAGCCGACGACGCCGATCGGCTCGCGCACCACCATGGTCAGCGCATTCGCACCGACATTGTTGGTGTTGTCGTAGAGCTTGTCGATCAGCTCCGCATGCCAGCGCAGCGTATGGATCGTGTCGGGAACGTCGACGGTCTGGCATTCGCGCACCGGCTTGCCGCTGTCGATGCTCTCCATTACGGCAAGCTCGTGGCGGTTGTTTTCCAGGAGCTTGGCGAGCTTGAGGAGGATCTCCTTGCGTTCGCCCGGCGTCTTCAGGCGCCAACGACCGTCATCGAAGGCTTGCCTGGCCTTGGCGACCGCGAAATCCACGTCGGAGGCATCGCAGGCGGCGATCTCGGCCAGGAGTTCGCCGGTGGCGGGATTCGTCGTCTTGAAGGTCTTTCCCGAATTGGCCGGGCGGAAGGCACCGTCAATGAAGGCGTTGGTAGGAAGATGCAGCCCGGCGGCGATCGCCTTGTACTCGGCGGCGGTCAAGGGTTCATGCATGATTGGCTCCCGACGTGATCTGGCCGACCGTGCGCTTCAGCGTGGCGACGACGGTCTCAAGTGTTCTTTTTTCGTCCGAGGTCAGGCCGCGCAGCGGCGCGCGGACCGGACCGGCCTTCAGGCCGATGATCTCGCAGCCATGCTTGATCGACTGCACGAACTTGCCGCATTCGAGGAAATCCATGAGCGGCAGCATCGCGGTCATGATCGCACGGCCCTTGTCGAAGTTTTTTTCGAGGACGCAGGCTTCATAAAGGGCGACATGTTCGCGCGGCAGGAAGTTGGAGCCGGCACAGACCCAGCTCTTGGCGCCCCAGGCGAAGAATTCCAGCGCCTGGTCGTCCCAGCCGCAGGAGAGCGAGATGTGCGGAAACTTGCGGGCCAGCAGGTGAAGATTGCCCATGTCGCCGGAGCTTTCCTTGATGGCGACGACGTTCCTCGACTTGCCGACGCGGGAAAAATACTCCTCGCCCATCACCACGCCCATGCGGGCGGGATAGTTGTAGAGCATGATCGGCAGATTGGCGGCCCGGTCGACGGTCAGCGCATGCACCGCGTTCTCGCGCTCGGTCGGCAGCGCATATGGCGGAGACGACACCAGAATGGCGTCGGCGCCGATTTCCTTCGCGCCCTTAGCATATTCGACCGAATCTTCGGTCCGCGTCGCCCCCGTTCCGATGATCAAGGGCAGCCGCGTGCCGATGACCTCCTTGGCATAGGCCGCAAGCTCGAAACGCTCCTGGCTGCTCTGGGCGTAGTATTCTCCCGTCGATCCGCCGACGATGATGCCATGCACGCCGGCTTCGATGAGCGATTCGATGACGGCAGCGAAAGCCGCGCGGTCTATCTGCCCATCCCGGTCCAGCGGCGTCACCGCAGGTGTATAGATCCCCTCAAACTTCACGGTGTTTTCTCCAATGATTGCATAGTCGGCGCCCCGATCTGGGCGTCCGCCTTGAGACCTTGCGGCGCGATGAACATCTCCATGTTCTCGCGGGACAATTCCCAATGTTCGAAAACAAGGTCGACAACGGCGTTTTCGTCATGGGCGCCAAGCGCCTCGATGAAGCTGTCGTGATGCTCGATCGCCAATTGCAGGCGATACTTCATGTCGTCGTTTCTCGGCCGGAAGAACGTGTGGCCAATGCGGGCGTGGTCGATGAGCAGGCGACCGAGGCTCGGCTGCAGGTAGACGTTCGCCGACATCTCACCGAAAATTTCGTGAAAGCGGTTGTTCTCGAGCACCATCGCCAAGACATCCAGCTCTTCGCTGGCGCGCCGGAACCGCTCCTGGGTCTCTCTGAGATCGACAAGCTGCGCGGGGCGGAAATTCTGCACCGCCAGACGGCCGATGGCGGCGTAGATCATCGGCGCGACCAGAAAGAAGTGCCGCAGCGTCGAATGGTTCATCGGAATGACGCGGGCACCGCGATTTTCGCGGATGTCGATATATCCCTCGCCCGCCAGGCGCCGAAAAATGTCCCGAACCGGCGTCCTCGAGAGGCCATAGCGCTCGCTGAGGCTCGCCTCGTCGAGATCGGCATCGGGGTCCAGCTCCATCGTCAAAATCTGACGCTTCAGGTCTTCGTAGAGATTGCTCTTAACGGTCTTCGCCATGGGTAACTCCGCGCCGTTCGCTGCTGATGACGCGGACTATCTCATGCATCCCGGCGGCTGTCAATAAATTGTGTACTCTGTGTACACAATGAGTGTTTTTCTAAAATACAGTGAATGCGGAGACGGAATGCCGGTGCATGGCTGACGTCCCCGTCGAAGCCGGATGATGAGGGAATAGCGGCCGAGGAATCTGCCGGCATGGCTGGCCGGCAGGCCGCGCCCGACTTGAAGCTCGACCTGATTTGATTGCGGGCTGCTCGGGATCGACGGTGATGGAACCCGGAAAGGGTGGGCACGGCACCTACCCATTTGGGCGTCTATACACACCCCAATGGCGGTTGTAACGATAAGGCGTTCATTACCCAGTGGACCAAACTGCGCCAGGCGTCACCCCCAACAGGCGCCTGGCACCCTTCCTTCGAAGACGAAGGCTGCCCCCTTGATTTTCCCGGAATTTCGCTCTGATTGCCCGCTCGTATGAGAGCGGACGGATCGCCATGCAGATCCGAGACGATCATGTGAAGCCACCGGATCACCAACCGGCCGACGGGCTCATCCGTTGCTGCGGACCGACGCGTCGACCCGACCCTGCCACAGGAAGCGGATCGCGATCAGCGCGACGCACAGGACCGAGACCAGGAAGATGGCGCCGGACATGGCATAAATCACCGGCGACGCGCCGGAATTCATCTTTCCGAACAGCACCACCGGCAGGGTGTTCTGCCGCCCCGCCAGGTAGAAGGCCCGGGTGAATTCGTTGAGCGACAGCAGAAAGGAAAAAATGAAGGCGCTGATCAGGCCGGGGCGGATCAGCGGCAGGATGATGTCGACGAACCGGCGCCACCAGTTGGCACCGAGATCGGCCGCGGCGACCAGATAGGAGCGCCGCACCGCCGCAAAGCTCGTCAGGATGACGATGAAGGCAAACGGCATGGCCCACAGCAAGTGGCCGGCGATAACCGTCAGCATCGAGGCCTTGATGCCGCCGCGCGCGAAAACGGCCGACAGCGCCAGGCCCTGGATGACCCCCGGCACGAACATCGGCAGGATCACCGCCAGGAACCATATCGTCCGGCGCGCCCGCAATTCGAAATAGGCAAGGGCCGCCAGAAGCGACATGAAAGTGGCCAGAACGGCCGTAACCATGGCGATGATCAGCGACTGTTCCAAGGCACCGATCAAGGCGTGCTCCTGCGGCAAGGAGGCATACCATTTCAGGCTGAGTTCGGAGAGGCTGGGCAGGCCGGGCTGCAGCGCCGGATTGAACGAGATCGCCAGCAGATAGAGCGGCGGCGCATAGATCACCACCAGCCCGGCAATCGTCACGACCCAGAGCAGAATGCGGTTGGCGAGCCCTTCGCGCAGCATCATGGCGACTGATCCTCGAACAGCGAGGCGAGACCGAAGACGCGATTGCCGATCAGCACCAGGCCGAAGATGACGACGAGCACGATCGCCGAGATGGCGAAGGCCATCGGATAATTGGCGACGCGCATGACGTCGTTGATCATCACCGAGACGATCGAGGCGCCCGCCCCGCCCAGCATCTGGACCTCGGTGGACGAGCCCACCACCATGACGAAGACGAAGAGGAAACCGGCAAAAATGCCCGATTTCGTCAGCGGCAGAAGAATCGTCACCAGCCCCCTCCAGAAGCCGGCGCCGAGATCCTGCGCGGCGGCCAGATAGGTCGGATCGACGCGTCGCATCGACAGCAGCAGCGGAAAAATCGCAAACGGCAGATAGGAAGCGACCAGACCGACGATGACGGCGAAATTGCTGAACAGCAGCCAATCAAGCGGCGCGTCGGTGATGCCGAGGCCCTGCAGCCATTCATTGATGATGCCGGTGCGCCCCAGAACCAGCCGCCAGGAAAAGGAGCGGATCAGATAGGAGGTGAAGAAGGGGATGGTGATCAGCGCCAGCAGGATGACGTTCAGCCGCCGTCCGGTCAGGAAATGGATCGCATAGCTTGTGGGATAGGCGATCAGCAGGCACAGGAGCGCCGTCCCGAATGCCTTGATCAAGGTGAAGACGATGACGGTCCAGCGCCCGGCCTCCAGGATGCCGGCATAGCCGGCAAGGCTCAGATCCGGCTTGATCCAGTATGTCACCGGGTCCCAGCTCCAGAAGCTCCAGACGACGACGATGATCAGAGGCATCAGCCCGAACGCCAGGATCGCCAGAAGCGGCGGCGCCATCAGCATCGACGAGATCGGCAAACGTGCTCTGGACATATGGGCCCTTCGGGAATGGAGGACAGCGGCGACCGAAAAATCGCCGCTGCCCATGCTTTTGAAACTCAGGCGTTGCGCAGCTTCTGCCACCACTCTTCATAGAGCTGGAAATTATCCGGGCGGGTGTTCTGCCAATAGACCTTGCCGCTGAACTTGGCCTTGACGTGCTCCGCCAGCTTTTCCACCTCTTCGGGCTTGTAATCCCCCGGATGAGCCTTGGCATAGGCCAGATTGTTGTCGGTCGGCACGAGATAGCCGCGGGACTGGCCGAGCTCGCAGCCATAAAAGCCGCCGAGCAGGCCGTTGACGAACTTATGCGCGGCATCGGTGACGCCGCGGTCGCCGGCACCCTTCAGCAGCACCGTATTGTTGCCCCAGCCCTCATAGCCTTCGACGGGAGCGGCATATTCGACCTGAAGGCCACGCTTGCGGCCTTCATAGACGATCGGCTCCCAGCCGGTCATGGCATCGACTTCCTGATCGGCCACCAGCTGGACGCCCTGCTCCCAGCCGTTCCAGAAGGTGCGGAACTGGCCGTCCTTCTTGTGCTTGATCAGGAATTCCATCACTAGGCCGAGTTCGGATTCGGTCAGGTTGCCCGGTTCCTTGATCGGCTTGTTCTCGGCTTCCTTGAGATAGATGGCGGTGAAGATGGCGCTGTTGATCCAGGCATCTTCCATGGCGACCCGGCCCTTGAGCTTGGGATCGAAGATCACGCCGTAGCTGTCGACCTTGCCGAGCTTGTCCGGCCGGTAGATGATCGAGTCGGCATTGACCACCGTCGGGATGCTGTATTGCTTGCCGTCATGCTTGAGGTAGGGAATATCCTTCGCCCATTGCCAAACGCCCTCGTAATTCGGGATCTTCGTCAGGTCCCAGGGGATGATGACGCCCTGGCGCGCGAGTTCCTTCTCGGCACCGCCCTGAAAGCCGCCGACGTCGAAGAGATCATTGGCGTTGCCGGCCGCGAGACGGGCGATCACCGGGCCGATATCGTTGCCGTTGTCGGTAAACTCGGGCGCGATGCCGTTCTGCTCGGCAAAGGTCTTCCATTTGTCGCCGATATCCAGGGTCGCCGTCGCCCAGAAGGCAACTGTCGCAGTCTCCTGCGCGGCGAGATGAGGAGCCCAACCAAGACTGCCGGCGGACAAGGCGGCGCCCCCTGCCCCCATAAGCTTGAGAAATTCACGTCGCTGCATATTGCTGCTCCGCGCAGACGAAGACATTCTACCATGCTTTGTCATTGTCACTTCCCTTCGTGGTTGGGTTGAATCATTATTCACTCCACAAAGCAGTCATTTAGCTTGCAGGCAATAGCCCCGCGCTTGAAATCAGAACGGCGGCATCCTGTTTCAATCCGACCCGAACGGATTTCCCCGCCTCGAGCCGGCCAAGCCCCGCATCCTCCTCGATCGCCATGGTCAGGGTCTGACCGTCCCAGAAGGCGAGCTTGAGATCATGGTAGAGGCCGCGAAAGGTTGTTTCGACCACGGTCAGCATCAGCGCTTCCGGCGTATCCGGAGCCGCGAGGAACAGCCTGTCGGGCCGGATGGCAACGACAGACTGCGATGGGTCCGTCGGACCGGCGACCCGCACCGGCACGTTCTGTCCAGCAATCACCGCAAAGCTCTGCCCGTCCGAAACCATGATCTTTTCCGGCCGCACCAGCGTGTCTATGCCGATGAAGCGGGCGACGAAGGCGTTTGCCGGCGTTTCGAAGAAACGGGCCGGCACGTCCACCTGCTCGATGCGGCCCTTGTGCATCACGGCCATGCGATCCGAAAGGCTGAGCGCTTCGTCCTGGTTGTGCGTGACGAGGACGAAGGTCGCGCCGGTGCGCCGGTGCAGCCGCCCGAACTCGTCGCGCATCTGCTGCCGCAGGCGCTCGTCGAGGCCGGTCAGCGGCTCGTCGAGAAGCAGGATGCCGGGCTCCATGACCAGGGCGCGCGCCAGCGCGACGCGCTGGCGCTGGCCACCGGACAAAAGATTGACGTCGCGCGGGCCAAAGCCGGAAAGCTCGACGAGATCGAGAGCATCGTTGACCTTGGCGGCAAGCTGGCGTCCCGACAGCCCGCGCAATCTCAGGCCGTATCCGACATTCTGCTCAACCGTCATATGCGGAAAAAGCGCAAGGCTTTGAAACACGGTATTGACCGGGCGCTTGTTGGCCGGCAGATCCGTCACATCCTTGCCATCGAAGGAAATACGGCCGGAAGTCTGCCGGTCGAAACCGCCGATCAGCTTCAGCAGCGAGCTCTTGCCGCAGCCCGACGAGCCCAGCAAGGTAAAAAACTCGCCCGCGGCGATATCGAGCGTCACGTCGTCGAGGGCCTTGACCGGCCCATATTCCCTGCTGATCCTATCGATCTGAATGGATATCGCCACTAGCCTGCCCCAACGCCGCCCTCGCGAATAATCAGAAGGCCATTGTCGGTAACAGTCAATTGCTGATTCTCCTGAACGAGCGTCGTCGCCGTTGCTTCCTCGATGATCATCGGCCCAGAGATCGACTGGCCGGGCGCCAGCAGACCGCGCTGATAGACCGGGCAGGACAACCAGCCCAAGGCAGCGCTGAAATAGACATCACGCCGCCCTGTCAACGCGACATCGAGGCCGCGCCCGTCTTTGGGCAAGGGCGGCAGCGCGATCACCGTACCGTTCAGAACCGCTTCGAGATGCAAGGTGGTGATTTCAATGGCGGCATGCGGCAGGCGGAACGAATAGGCCCGCTCATGTGCTGCATGGAAACGCTCGGCAAAGACCTGGCGATCGTCGCCACGATGGAACTGGGCGAAGACCCCATGCTCCTGCCCGCGGTAGCGCGCCTCGACCTGATAGGTGAAGCGGATATCGGCGTCCCGACCCTTGCCGAAATAGGCGATCGCCTCTTCCTCGAGCTTGTTGAAACGCGCCCGCAGCGCCTTGACCGCCTCCGCCGTCAGCGCCGAAAACCAGGTGCCGCGGAAATCCGCGCGCGGTTCGGCGGCGAGCATGCCCCAGGCCGAGAAGATGCCGGGATGCGGCGGGATGACCGTCGCCTTGACGTTCAGATCGCGGCCGAGCCTGGTCGCCAGCGCCGGACCCGCCCCGCCACTGACGACGAAGGCCACATCGCGCGGATCGTGCCCGCGCTGGACCGTCACCAGTTTCAGCGCGTTGATCGTGCTTGCATGGGCGATATCGATAATGGCGATCGCGGCATCTTCGATGCTGAGCCCAAGCGGCCCGGCGACGGTGGCGATAGCATCGGCCGCCTTCTGCTTGTCGAGATGCATGCTGCCGTCGGCGAAGTTGGTGGGATCGAAGACGCCGATCGTGAGAATGGCGTCCGTCAGCGTCGGCTTCGTGCCCCCGCGGCCGTAGCAGGCCGGCCCAGGCGCCGACCCTGCGCTTTCCGGACCGACATGCAGGGCGCCGCGCTCGTCGAGCCAGGCAATCGAACCGCCGCCGGAGCCGATTTCGACGATATCGACCACCGGCACCTGAACCGGATGGCCGGGCTCGATGCGGGTATGTTCGAGCTTGTATTCGACATTCAGCGTCGGGCGCCCGCCATGGATGAGGGAGCACTTGGCGGTGGTGCCGCCGACATCGAGCGACAGGACCTCGCTTTCGCCAAGCGCATTGCCGATCCGTGCTGCGCCGGCAACACCGCCGGCCGGCCCGGATTCGACCAGGGTGAGCGGACTGCCGACCGCCTGTTCGAAGGTGGCGATGCCGCCATTCGACTGCATGGCGTAATAGGGGCATGTCAGGTCGCGCTGCATCAGCGACGCTTCCAGCCGCTCGAAATAGCGGCGGATGATCGGCTGGACGTAGGCGTTGAGCACGACGGTGTTCGAGCGCTCGTACTCACGCCACTGACGCGAGACCTCGTAGCTGGCACAGATGGTCACATCCGGCAACGCCGCGGCGAGCGCATTGGCGCAGAGGATCTCATGATGGGGATTGGTATAGCTGTGCAGGAACAGGATCGCGACGGCCTCGATCTTCTCGATCTTGCATTGGGCGATGATCGGCCGAAGATCGCTCAACTCCAGGGGCGTGATGACCTTGCCCGAGGCGTCGAGGCGCTCGCGCACCTCGAAACGCAGATGCCGGGGAACGAAGGGGGCCGGACTGCGGAAGCGCAGATTGTAGAGATCGGGACGATTGCCGCGGCCGATCTCCAGAACATCGCGGAACCCCGCCGTCGTCACCAGCGCGGTCCGCACGCCTTTGCGCTCGGTGATGGCATTGATGACCGTCGTACCGCCATGGGCGAAGAAGGTCACCTCGCTCGTGCGAAGCCCATCCTTGGCCTCCGCCAGGGCGATCGTGTCGAGCACGCCGACGGACTGGTCCTGTGTCGTCGTCAGGCTTTTGGCGGTGAAGAGTTCGCCGCTGCGCTCATCATATCCAACGAGGTCGGTGAAAGTGCCGCCGACATCGGTTGCCAGTCTGATCATACGGCAATCCTCTCGCGGTAGCCGTAGAGGCGCCGCGCCTGCGCTTCGGTCAGGAAACCGTTGCGCAAGTCCTGCTCGATCAGATGCGGCTCGCGCTGGCGCGCATCTCCCCAGCCGCCGCCGCCGCCGGTGACGACGCGCAGAACATCGCCGGCGCTGAGGTCGATATGCGAGATACGGCCGTAGGTCTGCACCTCGCCGCTATGGGCGGGCACGATCTGCAGCGCATTCACCGTTCCCGGACCGCCGCCGTCCATGCCCCAGGGCCGGGTGCGGGTGCGGCCGAAACTGCCATAGGCGGAAGCGCCGTCGCTGAGGATTTCATATTCGCGGACGATGCCGAAACCGCCGCGTCTGCGGCCGGCACCCGTGCCGGCCTCGACATTGTAGCCGTAACGCTTGACCCGCAGCGGGAAGCGCGCCTCGATGGCTTCGACAGAATAATTATAGGTGTCCCCATCGGTGAGCGCGATCAGCGCGCCGGCACCGTCGGCCTCTTCGCTCGCACCCCAGCCGCCGTGCTGCGGCTCGATGTGGATGAAGGGCTGGCCGTTGCAGTCCTTGCCCGAGATATAGACGACGCAGAGGCTGGAATAGGAACCGGCGGAAAAGCGCGACGGCACCAGCGGCGCCAGCGCTTTCCAGACGAGTTCGGAGGCATGCACCGACCCTTCATAATACCAGCCGGTCGGGGAGGGTTTTTCCGCGGTGAAGATGGTGCCGGGCGGCGCAATCACCGTCAACGGACGAAACCAGCCTTCGTTGGATGGCTCCTGCGGTCCGACCAGGGCCTTGACGATGGTCCTGACCGCCGACTGCAGGGCGCCGCGCGCGCAGTTGATGGGTCCGGCCACGGCCGGCGGACAACCGGTGAAATCGGCCGTGATCTGGTCGCCGTCGATGGTCACGGCAACCTGCACCGGGATCGGCGCATCGGTGATGCCATCGCCGTCGATGATGTCGCTTGCTTCATAGCGGCCATCCGGAAGAGCTGATATCGCCGCGCGGCTGCGCATCTCGCTGGCCGTCAGCAGATTGGTGAATGCTGCCCTGACGACTTCGGAGCTGTATTTTGCCGCGAGCTCCTCGATGCGCCGGGCCGCGACGCGAACCGTCGCCACCTGGGCGTTGAGGTCGCCGAGCGCGATTTCCGGCAGTCGGACATTCTCGCTGATGATATTGAGTATCTCGTTCGAAAAGACGTCGGAGCGCGCGATCTTGACGCCCGGCAGTCGAATGCCTTCCTGGAACACCGAGGTGGCATTCGGCGCCAGGCTTCCCGGCACGGAACCCCCGACGTCGAGATAATGGGCGACATTGATGGCATAGGCTAGAATCTCGCCATCCACGAAGAGCGGCTTGACGATGGCGAAGTCGCAGGCATGCGTGCCGCCGGCATAGGGATCGTTGGACAGCAGCACGTCGCCATCGGCGAGATTGCCGGCCGACTTCTCGATCAGCGCCTTCACCTGCACGCCGAACGTGCCGGTGAACAGCGTGATGCCGTTCATCTGTGCGACGAGCTCGCCTTCGGAGGTCAGCAGCCCGCAGGCGAAATCGAGAACTTCGTAGATCACCGGGCTCATGCTGGTACGCGCCATGACGATGCCCATCTCGTCAACGACCGCCGTCAACTTGCCCTCGATGATCTCCTGCGTCACAGGATCGACCGGAATTGCATCAGCCGTCATCATCAGTCACCCTCGCTACTCGCTCATGAGGGAAGACTAGACGCGTTCCTCGCGCGCAGGTAGCTCGCCAGAAGGGTGGGCGGGAATTGCCCACCCTACCCATTCGGGTGGGATGAACCGGGATTAAAGCAGGACGCCGCTGTCGCGCGCCATGGTAACGGCGGCCGTGCGCGTCGTGACGTTGAGCTTGGCGTAGATGTTGCGCAGATGGAACTTGACCGTGTTGTCGCTGAGATCGAGCCTGCGTCCGATTTCCTTGTTGCTCAGGCCCGCGCTGAGCAGTCGGATGACGCTGCGTTCGCGGTCGGTCAGCCCACCCGCCACGGCAGGCTGGGCGGACGACGAATCACCATTTCGGGGATTTGTCGGCGCCGCGACATCCTGCAGGCGTTCCAATCGCTGCGCCACCACGTCGGGCACCGCCTGGGTGGCCGCGAGCTGCCGCAAGCGACCGGCGAATTCCTGCCCCTCGATCTGAAGAATGGCCCGATAGTCCGCTACCGGCAACGACAGCATGATGTCGGAGAGCTTGGCCGCGGCCGTAACCTCGTCGCCTTCGGCAAGCAGCAGCCTTATGTCGAGAAAACCCAGTTCGATGCGCCGGGGCACATGCAGCTTCTGCGACTGGCTTGCGAGCAGATGATCGAAGACGGCGCGAGCGGCGGCGACGTCGCCGCGCGCCAGATGAATGCGCGTCCACAACAGGGCGGGCACGTTGCCGCGCAGATGGACGGCAAAATCATTGTCGCTCTCGGAATTGACGCTCTCGGCGCCGAAGCCGCTGACCTCGGCGTAGCGCACCGCCTCGTCGATATCGCCGGAGGCAAGAAGAAGCGCTGCCCGCTCGCCATCGATCAGCCGGATCAGGCGATCGAAGCCGCGCCGCCTGGCGGTCGCCCGTACGCCGTCGATCGCCGCGTGCGCCGCCAGTATCTCGCCGTTCAGCCGCAGGATGCGCTGCTGCGCCATGACGCCGGCGGCGAGAAGATCGAACCAGGTGTCATGCCGCTCGAGATGCGGCAGCGCCCATTCGAGCGCGGCGGCGGCGGCCCCGCGCTCGCCGGTCATCGAGAAGAGCTCGCTCTGCAACACCTGGCTGATGGCATCGAGATCGCATCCCTTGCCAATATTGGTCTGCGCTTCGGTCAGGAGATGGCCATAGGCATCGGCGGCGGCGGCGCTATCACCGCTGAAGAAAGCCGCCTGCCCGATATGGGTATAAAGATGCATGGCACCGAAATCCG
>JASGEG010000313.1:0-14320 GCA_047606605.1 Rhizobium sp. | reverse complement strand
GCGGATGGACGACGACCTCGATCTGCTCCGGGCGGACATCGAACAGATGCTTGGCCTCGATCATCTCCAGCGCCTTGTTGAACATCGAGGCGCTGCCGATCGAGATCTTCAGGCCCATCGACCAGTTCGGGTGCGCGCGCGCCACCGCCGCCGTGACATTGGCCATCTGCTCGCGCGACCATGTGCGGAAGGGGCCGCCGGAAGCGGTCAGGATGATGCGTTCCACCGCATGCTGCTGGTCGTCCTCCAGCGCCTGGAAGATGGCGCTGTGCTCGCTGTCCACGGGGATCAGCCGGCCGCCGCCCTCGCGGACGGCGCGCACGAAGAGATCGCCGGCGGAAACCAGGCATTCCTTGTTGGCGAGCGCGATGTCGGCGCCGCGGTGGGCGGCGGCGAGCGTCGGCGCCAGCCCTGCGGTGCCGACGATGGCGGCCATTACCCAGTCGGAGGGGACGGAGGCGGCCTCGATCAGCGCGTTCCTGCCGGCCGCAACCGCGATGCCGGTGCCGGCAAGCGCATCCTTCAGGGCCTGATAGCGGTCCTCATTGGCGGTGACGGCCAGCGCCGCCCCGCAGGCCCTGGCCTGCTCGGCCAAAAGATCGACATTGTCATGCCCGGTAATGGCGGCGACATCGAAGGCGTCGCGCCCGCCCAATTGGGCGATAACATCCAGCGTGTTCTGGCCGATCGAGCCGGTCGAACCCAATATCGTCAGGCGGCGCCGTGCCGTGTTCCCGCTTGTCATTCAGCTATCCGCATTTCGCTGTCTTTGCCCATGGCTCTACAGGGGATCGCGAGAGGCGGCAAGTCTGCCGCGTCGGCGGCACACTCCCGCCGCCTCGGCGATATTCGGGAAATTACCGACTTTAATGATTATTTACAGGCACCTGATGAACCAATTGCCGCAAGCGGCGTTTCCCGTCCACGAAAGTGTCGGGAGACGGGATTAGTGGTTTTCAAGGCAGCTACATTTCATGGCATCACGCTGGTAATGGAAAATGAACATGCAATGCGCTCCGCGCTGGAATGCGAGGTCGCCAATGCGCTCGCTGTTGCCGGCGGGCTGGATGCCTCCGATGTCACCGTTACCGCCGTCGGTCAGGAGATCCGCCTCGCCGGAACGGTGGCGACGTCGGATGAGGTAAAGCGCGCGAGCGCGGTGGCAGAGGCGATGCCGGGGGTGAGGCTGGTGCGCAACCGGATCACGGTGGGGTGAGATATCCCGGCGGCCTTACAGGTCGCTTCCCGTCGCCACCCAAAAGAACAGCTTGATCACATCGGGGGAGTCCGACGGGTCCGTACCTCGATGATGGTATATGCCACCGGCCTTTTCGATGACCCGCCGCGAGGCGTGATTGCTCTCATCACAGACGACGCTTAATCTTGCGAAGCCGGCTTGTTCCGCGATCGGCAGCACAAGCTGCAATGCGCGCGTCGCATAGCCACGGCCCCGCTTCCAGGGAACGATCGAATAGCCGACATGACCCGGCACATGGAGCGGCAATTGCGTCGTTCCCGGCAAATGCCGCAGCGTGATGTAGCCGCAGAATTCCCCATCCCAGATCCAGAACGGCCGACGGACGAGACGTTCGAGCCTGCGGTCCGCGACGGATGTGGCCACGACGTCGCCGGATGTCAGGCGCGCGAGGAAACCTGTCCTGTCTTGCCTCAGGATTTTCAGCTCGGTGTCGATATAGGCCTTGTCCCGCTGACGCCGGGGATCGGGAGACCATCCCCGCGCCATCGCATCCTCGAAGCCGGCGAGATCGCCCAGTTGCGGCTCGATCAGGGCAATGCCCGCCGCCGCTGCTTCATATCCTGTCACATCCGCCCCCGCGCCTCGGCCGCATTGCGGCGATGAAGGCAACAATCCGTTCGGAAGGGCAGGGTTGCAAGAGCAATCCTTGAAGACCGCGCCACCGTTTGGCCAGCCGCGGAGTCATGTCTTCGCCGTCCCGACAAGCGGAATCTGCCATGACGGTTCATAGTTTATGAAGGTCTGGCGGCGATGGTGCTGACATCTTGATGTGATTCGCATGACAATGACGGAGATGGCATGACCCTTCTGCAGTTCCCGGCCCACCGGCGCACCAGCGATGTAAGACGATGCGCTGAAGCCTTGCAGCACCTGCATGGGGCCGCGGCCAACCAGTTCTGGCGCTCGGAGATGGCCGCCTTTGCCGCCACGCTCAGGGAGCAGGGCGTCGCCGAGGACGAAATCTCGCACCAGGCCGGCCTGTTCATGCATGCGGTCCAGCTGGAACTGCAGGCGGCATTTGCCGCCGAAGAAGTGTCGGCCTGATTCTGCATAAGCTGGATTAGCTGCCGAACATCGCCTCCAGATACCATTTTCGATGCAAGTTCTGATGGTCCTCCATCTGTTGCCCCATGACACCCAGCAGACCGCCGCTCCAGGTTCCGAATGCGGGCATTCCGCTCGAATCGAGCAGATGGGAGGGCATGGTGCGAATGGTATAGAGCGGGTTCTGCCAGTCTCGCTCTTCGCCAAGCTGACGAAAATAGTCTCCGCGCATCTGAAATTTTTTCGCACCCCTATATGCCAGTTGTGCGGTCGTGAAGGGGCGCCCCTTTAAGGCAGCGGCCATGTCCAGCATCGTTCGATCAACATCCGCCATGGATGCCGTTGGTGATAAATCCCAGAGATCGATAACGACCGTTGTCGGATCGATGCCCCAGCGGAGATGGGCAAACATCGAAACGCTCTCATTTCTCGGATCTGCCGCTTTTGCGGCATGCGCCGGCCACGTGACGTAAAGAACGTTAGCCGTGACCACTGCCAGGACCGCAAACGCGATCCCGAATAACAATTTTCCATACCGCATGTCGAGCCCCGATACCCTCAATGCGTGCAGGATGCCATGACGTGCGAGGCAGTCAAGTCATTCCTCATCACGGCGAAATCCGGTGCGGGAACGGCCGTGGGAACGCAATATGGACTATCGGGTTGATATAATGGTGATCTCGACGCGATTCGAACGCGTGACCCTCAGATTAGGAATCTGATGCTCTATCCTGCTGAGCTACGAGACCACTGGAACTGATCCATACAAAAGCAAGGGCGCGAAGCCAAGCCTTTTTGCGTCGTGGTGACAATCTGCTTTTGCGATCCCATGCGCCCCGGTCGGGCGCATGGGATGCGGCGGGTCTGTTTCAGGCGCCCAGGCGCTGTTCGGCGAGCCGGACCCAGTAGGAGACGCCGTGGGCGATGGCGTCGTCGTTGAAGTCGTAGGCGGCGTTGTGCAGGCCGGCCGTGTCGCCATTGCCGACGAAGATGAAGGCGCCGGGGCGGGCGTTGAGCATGTAGGAGAAATCCTCGCCGCCCATCATCGGATCGACATCCGCGACGACATTGTTGGCACCGGCGATGTCGCGGGCGGCGGCAAGGGCATGCTCGGTCTCGTCGGCGTGGTTGAAGGTCACCGGATAGTTGCGCTGGAACTGGATGTCGGCCTCGGCGTCGTGGCTGGCGGCGATGCCGGCGACGATCTGCTTGAAGCGGCGCTCGGCCAGATCGCGGATTTCGGGATCGAGCGTGCGCACGGTGCCGGCGAAACCAGCATTGTCCGGAATGACGTTATAGGCGTTGCCGGCATTGAACTTGGTGACGGTGACGACAACGGACTTCAGCGGATCGGCGCTGCGCGAGGCGATGAGCTGCAGGTTGGTGACGATCTGGGCGCCGATGGCGATCGGGTCGATGGTCTTGTGCGGCAGGGCAGCATGGCCGCCGCGGCCCTTGATGGTCACGGTGAATTCGTCCGTCGCCGCCATGATCGGACCCTTGCGGATGGCGAACTGGCCGACGGGCAGCCCCGGCAGGTTGTGCATGCCGTAGACCTCGGAAATCTCGAAGCGCTCCATCATGCCGTCCTTGACCATGGCGTCGCCGCCGGCGCCGCCCTCTTCGGCGGGCTGGAAGATCACGGCGACGTTGCCGTCGAAATTGCGGGTCTCGGCAAGGTATTTTGCCGCCCCCAGCAGCATGGCGGTGTGGCCGTCATGGCCACAGGCATGCATCTTGCCGGGCGTGAGGGAGGCCCAGGGTTTGCCGGTGATTTCGGTGAGCGGCAGCGCGTCCATGTCGGCGCGCAGGCCGACGGTGCGGCCCGGGCCCCTGCCGCGGATCAGCCCGACGACGCCGGTGCGGCCGATGCCGGTCACGACCTCATCGACGCCGAAGGACTTGAGCTTCTCGGCCACGAAAGCGGCGGTCTCTTCCACCGCATACAGCAGCTCCGGATGCGTGTGGATATGGCGGCGCCATTCGGTCACTTCGTCCTGCAGTTCGGCGGCTCTGTTCAAGATCGGCATGCTGATGTCCCTGCTCACTATCGGATTCGGTTTTACTCTCGGCCCGGCACACGAATTTTGCCGGCGCATCGCCTGTTTCAAGGCGTTGCGCCCGATCAAAAGCCCGTGATCTCCGATCATCCCCTTTTCCGTCGAAAAGGGACGGAATGATCTGAATTCATGGACCCGAAGCCGCCGTTCCGGATTTGCGGAATTGCTGTGCTCCGGGGAAATAAACTCGTCGATCGCCTTTGCCTTCACCTAGCCATATAGGTTAAATAGGCGAAGCTTTCGAGAAAATTCCGGACTTCTGAAGGATAGATCGTGCCGACGAAGCAGAATCGTTTGTATGCCGCCCTGCGGCTCGCTCCCGTGGCCGCAGCCGCATCCATGCTGTTCCTGTCGACCGCGCATGTGGCCGCCGCCAATCCGCATATCCTCGTCGAGGCCAATACCGGCCGTGTGCTCGACCATCAGGAAGCCTTCAGCAAGTGGTATCCGGCCTCGCTGACCAAGCTGATGACGGCTTACGTCACCTTCCGCGCGATCCAGTCCGGACAGGTCTCGCTCGACACGCCGATCGTCATGTCGAAGCTTTCCTCCGGGCAGCCGGCCGCGAAGATGTATTTCAAGCCGGGCCAAAAGTTGACGCTCGACAACGCCCTGAAGATGATGCTGGTCAAATCCGCCAACGATCTCGCCATGGCGCTCGCCGAGAATATCGGCGGCTCGCAGCAGGGCTTCGTCGCGCGCATGAACGCCGAGGCCGCTCGTCTCGGCATGCTCGACACGCATTTCATCAATCCAAACGGCCTGCCGGGCCAGGGACAATATACGACGGCGCGCGACCTTGCAGTGCTGAGCGTGGCGCTGCGCCGCGAATTCCCGCAATATGCCGGCTATTTCTCGCTGGAAGGCTTTACCAACGGCGTCAAGCAGGTGCCGAACATCAACATGCTCATCGGCCGCTTCGACGGCGCCGACGGCATGAAGACCGGCTTCATCTGCGCGTCGGGCTTCAACCAGATCGCCTCGGCCACCCGCAACGGCCGGACGCTGATTTCCGTCGTTCTCGGCACCGACAGCCTGGCGGCGCGCGCCGACGATTCCGCCAACTTCCTGGAAAAGGGCTTCCAGAACCAGTTTTCCGGCCGCGACACGCTGGCAAGCCTGCGCCCCTATGGGCCGGGCCAGGATCAGGTCGCCAACCTCACGGCCGACATCTGCAGCGCCAAGGGCGCGAAGATCCGCAGCGAGACGCGCGACGAGGCCGGCCGCATGAAGGTGACCTCGCCCTATATCCACGAAATGGATCATGAGCCGAATTTCGTCTATGCCGGCCTGATCGGCGGGCAGGATGCCGCCACCGCCAGCAACGGCGATAAGGGAGACGCGATGGCGCGGGGCGACAAGACCGCGAAGGGTGACAAGATCGCCGCCTCGAGTGCCGCTCCCGGCATCCCGATCCCGCAGCCGCGCCCTACCTTCTGATCGGACCTGAACCATGAGCGTTCCGCAGCAGAGGGTGCCGGTATCGATCCTCACCGGTTTTCTCGGAGCCGGCAAGTCGACGCTTCTGAACCGCCTCCTCAAGGACCCGGAGATGCGGGATGCGGCCGTCATCATCAATGAGTTCGGCGATGTCGGCATCGACCATCTGCTGGTCGAGAGCTCGGGCGACTCCATCGTCGAATTGTCCGACGGCTGCCTCTGCTGCACGGTGCGCGGCGAGCTGGTGGATACGCTGGCCAATCTGATGGACGCCATGCAGACCGGCCGCATCCGGCCGCTGAAGCGCGTCGTGATCGAGACGACCGGCCTTGCCGATCCGGCGCCGGTGATGCAATCGATCATGGGCAATCCCATCATCGCGACCAATTTCGACCTGGACGGCGTGATCACCGTCGTCGATGCGGTGAACGGCCCGCAGACGCTCGACAATCATGAAGAGGCGCGCAAGCAGGTGGCGGTCGCCGACCGGCTGATCGTCTCGAAGAGCGGCATCGAGGGCGCTGTCGCCGCCGACATGCTGGAGGAACGGCTGCGGGCGCTCAATCCGCGGGCGCCGATCCTGAATGCCGATAGCGAGGAGGCCGGCCGCGCCGCCGTTCTCGTCAATGGCCTCTACGATCCCGCGACGAAGATCGCCGATGTCGGCCGCTGGCTGCAGGACGAGCTGAAGGCGGACGATCACGACCATGATCATCACGGGCATGATCACGACGCGCATGACCATGGCCACGGTGATCACCACCATCACCACGGCCACCATCATCAGCACGCCCATAATGTGAACCGCCATAATGCCTCGATCCGGTCCTTCTCGATCGTCGAGAGCCAGCCGATCGATCCGATGGCGCTGGAGATGTTCCTCGACCTCCTGCGTTCGGCGCATGGCGAGAAGCTGTTGCGCATGAAGGCGATCGTTTCCGTGTCCGACAGGCCGGAGCGCCCGGTGGTGCTGCATGGCGTGCAGAACATCTTCCACCCGCCGGTGCGTCTGCCGGCCTGGCCTGATCCGAACGACCGGCGCACCCGCATGGTGATCATCACCAAGGATCTGCCGGAGGATTTCGTCAAAGGCCTGTTCGATGCCTTCCTCAGCAAGCCCAGCGTCGATACGCCCGACCGCGCGGCATTGCAGGACAATCCGCTGGCGGTGCCGGGAATGCGGTTTTGAGGGTTCTACCTTCTCCCCTCAGGGAGAAGGGGGGTGCCATAGGCGATTGCATCAAGGCGACACATGCGCTCCATCCTGATGCTGATGCTGATGCTGATGCTGAGGCTGGCCTGCCGACCGCCGCCTCTCACCCCTTGCGGATCACGAACCGGTGGCCGCTGTCCGTCGTCTCGCTGGCGAGAAGGGTGTGGCCTTTTTCATTGCACAGATGGGGAATGTCGATCACGGCAAGCGGGTCCGTCGTCTCCACGGTCAGGGTGGCACCGCTCGGCATGCCGCGCAGGCGCTTTTCCGTCTTGATCGCCGGATAGGGGCACTTCAGTCCGCGCAGATCGTAGATCTCGGCGTCCGGATTACTCACTCTTGGCCCAGAACTTCCAGAAGGGCGGCTTCTTCGCTGCATCGCTCTGCGCGGTCTCGACCGGCGGAGGCGGCGCGTAGGCCAGCGCATTGACCGCCGGGTTCATCGGATTGGGCATCGGAACCGGCACGTTGGCCGGGATATTGGCGGCGATCATGGTCTCGCCCGCCTGAGCCGGCTGCTGTTCGGCGGAAAGCGGAGCAGTGGCCGTCGCCATGCGGATGCTTGCCGTCGTCGGATTGGCGGCGGTGGCGCCACGCGCGATCTGCTGACCGGACTGATTGGCCATCATCGTTTCGAGATCGGTCACCTTCATCATCTTGCCGGCGGCGAGCGCCGTGCCTGTGGGCGCATAGGCGAGATCGTGGCCCTTGCGCTGCTTGGCGACGACTGCCTTGCGCTCGGCCTCGGTCGGGTCGTACCAGGCCATGCCATCGAATTTCTTCAGCGAGGCGCCATAGTCGGCCTGATATTGCTTGTCGTAGGTCGCAAGCGCGGTCTGCAGCGCCGGTGGGGTGGTCATGACCGGGCATTTGCCGCCGGCATTGAACGGACCGTCCGCCTGCTGGTTGAAGACGTATTTCTTCTCGCAGACCTCGACATCCGGCGGCCGCTTCGTGACCTCGAAATTGTCGTAGCCGACCTTCAGCATCTTCCAGAACTCGATGTTGGAGCTGAGGCGGTGCTTGACCATGTTTTCCGCCGTCATGCGGAACGGATAGGCCTGCAACTGGATCGTCTTCTGGCCGCCCTTGAAGGCGTCGCGCGCGAAGGCGTAGATTTCCAGCACCTGCTGGTCCGTCATCGAATAGCAGCCGGAGGACGAGCAGGCGCCGTGGATCATCAGATTGGCGCCTGAGCGGCCGTTGGCGGCGTCATAGCGGTTCGGAAAGCCGGTGTTGATGGCGAGGTAATATTTCGAGTTCGGGTTCAGGTTGGCCGGCGTCAGATTGTAGAAGCCTTCCGGCGCCTGCCGGTCGCCTTCCTTGACCTTCGGGCCGAGACGGCCGGACCAGGCGCAGATATTGTAGCTGGCGATCACCTCGAAGCGATTGTTCTGGTTCGCCTTGAGGATCTCCATCGTACCTTCTTCCTTGAAGATACGGATCATGATCGGGGAGTTGCGGTCCATGCCCTTCTTGGTCATGTCCGCGAGGATACGGTCGGGGAGCGGCTGCTCGACCTTGTTCTTTACCTTCGACAGGTCGATCGCTGCGGTATCCAACGTGTCGTTGCAGCCGGCGAGAGCCAGCGCCATCAGGGAAACATAGGCAAGGTGACGGATGCGCATTCTGACTTAGCCCATAGATGCGAAGAGCGGCTGTACGATCTGTTTCGCCGCCCCCTTCGAAACATGAAACGGAATCATAGACGGCTTATACTTGATAATTCCTTACCAGCCTATGACGCGCTCGCGGCGCACCCGCAAGCGTTTCTTTGTCATGAACGGCTCGATAACAAGAATGTGGCCAAGATTTGGCCTCGTTCTTGTTTTGCGGGATCACAATTCTCGGCTTTGCGTCAGAGATTGCGGCCCATATTCAGGAATTTCTGACGGCGGTCGCTGCGCAATTGTTCGCCCGAGCGCTTGGCGAGCTCGCCGAGCGCGTTCGAAATCACGTCGCCGGTCGCCGCAATCACGCTTTTCGGATCGCGATGCGCGCCGCCGAGCGGCTCGGGGATGATGCCGTCGATGATGCCGAGGCCCTTCAGGTCTTCGGCGGTGATCTTCATGTTGGTGGCGGCTTCCTTGGCGCGGGCGGAATCGCGCCAGAGGATCGAGGCCGCACCTTCGGGCGAAATGACGCTGTAGATCGAATGTTCGAGCATGTAGACGCGGTTGCCGGTGGCGATGGCGATGGCGCCGCCGGAGCCGCCTTCGCCGATGACGACCGAGATGATCGGCACCTTGACGCCGAGACAGGTTTCGGTGGAGCGGGCGATGGCTTCCGCCTGGCCGCGCTCCTCGGCGCCGACGCCGGGATAGGCACCGGCCGTGTCGACCAGTGTGATGACCGGCAGGCCGAAGCGGTCGGCCATTTCCAGGATGCGGATCGCCTTGCGATAGCCTTCGGGACGGGCGCTGCCGAAATTATGCTTCAGGCGCGTCTTGGTGTCGTTGCCCTTTTCCTGGCCGAGGACGGCGACGGGCTGGCCGCGGAACCGGGCGAAGCCGGCCTGGATGGCGGCATCCTCGGAAAACTTGCGGTCGCCGGCGAGCGGCGTGAATTCGGTAAACAGCGCTGCGGCATAGTCGACGAAATGCGGGCGCTGCGGATGGCGGGCAACCTGCGTCTTCTGCCAGGCGTTGAGCTTGGAATAGATTTCGGCCGTCGCCTCGCGAACCCGGATCTCGAGCCGGCCCACCTCGTCCGAAGTGTCGATGCTCTCATCTTCGCTCGCAAGCTTTTTGAGCTCGTGAATCTTGCCTTCGAGGTCCGAGATGGGTTTTTCGAAGTCGAGATAATTGTGCATGAGGTGCGTTTCCGATCCTTTTGCCTATGACGAGAGACGGCCCGTATAAACTATGTGCCGGTCCTAATCCTGTTTTTTGCCCTGTTTGGCAAGGGGGTGATGCGTTTGCACCAGCTGGTGAAGGCGTTCTTCCAGCACATGTGTGTAGATTTGTGTCGTCGAAATGTCAGAATGACCGAGAAGTTCCTGCACGACGCGCAAATCCGCGCCGTTGGCAAGCAGGTGGCTGGCGAAGGCGTGGCGCATCACATGCGGCGAGATCATCGAGGGCGTCAGCCCGGCACGGATGGCCAGATCCTTGAGGTCGCGCGCGAAGACCTGGCGCGGCAGATAGCCCTGTTTGGAGGCGGCGGGAAAGAGCCAGGGGCTGTCCGAGGCGGGCTGCCTGGCGCCGTCCGCGATCTCAGCCTGCAGCCGGCCGTAGGTCTTCAGTGCCGCGATCGCCGATTGCGACAGCGGCACCAGGCGTTCCTTGTTGCCCTTGCCGCGGATCATCAGGAAGCGCCCTTCCTGATCCAGCACCTTGGCCGGTAGTGAAATGAGCTCGCTGACGCGCATGCCGGTGGCATAGAGCAGCTCCAGCAGAACCAGCATGCGCAGGCGCTGCAATTGATCGGCCCCCTCGGCGACGGCTTCCTGTTCGGCCTGGCCGAGAAGGCGCGTCACCTCTTCGACGCCCATGGTCTTCGGCAGGGCGCGGCCCTTTTTCGGCGCGTCGAGAATGCCGGTGGGGTCGTCGGTGCGCAGACCCTCGGCATAGAGGAACTTGTAGAACTGGCGCATGGCCGACAGCCGCCGGGCCTGTGACGATGGCTTGAAGCCCTGGCTCGACAGGCTGGCAAGATAGGCGCCGAGCGCGTCGGAACCCGCTTCGGTCAGGCGCACGCCGCGTCCAGAGAGGAAGGAATGAAGATCGTCGAGATCGCGCTCGTAGGATTGCAGCGTGTTGACCGCCGCGCCGCGCTCGGCGCTCATCATTTCGAGGAAGGATTCCACATGGACGCGGCTGAGGTCTCTCGCCATGGCGGCCACGCTCATGGCTTCACCGAGCCGGTCGCCGGCGGATTGACGCGTTCCGACGGTATGCGGATCGTCACGTCGCGCGGTTGTGGATCGACGAAGAGCACCAGAGCCCACATTGCTCCATAGATCGATCCGGCGATCACCGCGCAGATGACGAGGAAGCGAAACAGGGTCGGCATTCGGAAGCTCTCCTCGTCCCAATCATTGGTCCGGTGATATAATCATATCCACTAAGCGTTAGCCGAAGGATATTGCAGAGATGTTTACGTCTCTCAGTCTTGACGCTACCGGCGCATTTGACGATACCGTTTCCAAACAAATTGTGAATGGGCCGATGAGTGAACAAGTCCTGACCCTTGCAGAAAGCCTAAAAGACAGAGCGCGCGCCGCACTGGGCAAGCGTAATCTTGTCCTCGTCGGGCTGATGGGGGCCGGAAAGTCCTCGGTCGGCCGGCTGGTCGCGAGCCAGCTCGGCATTCCCTTCGTCGATACGGATATCGAGATCGAGCGCGTGTCGCGCATGACGATCCCGGAATTGTTTGCCGCTTACGGCGAGGAGGAGTTCCGGGCGCTGGAGACGCGGGTGATCAAGCGGCTGCTCAAGGGCGGACCGCGCGTCGTCTCCACCGGTGGCGGCGCCTTCATCAACGAGCGCACACGCCAGCAGGTCAAGCGCAGCGGCCTGTCGATCTGGCTGAAGGCGGACCTCGAGGTGCTCTGGGAGCGCGTCAACAAGCGCGACACGCGGCCGCTGCTGAAGACCGAGAACCCGAAACAGACCCTCGAAAAGCTCATGACCGCGCGCTATCCGATCTATGCGGAAGCCGATCTCGTGGTTTGGTCGCGCGATGTGAGCAAGGAAATCATGGCCAAGGAAGTCCTCGCGGCGGTTGCCGAGGGACGACAGGAAAGCAAAGTTTCATGAATGCGATCACCCCTTCGTCCGCGGCGCGCCTCGTCCACGTGCCTCTCGGCGAGCGCGCCTATGACATTCTGATCGGCCCCGGCCTGATCGCGCGGGCGGGCGCGGAAATCGCGACGAGGCTGAAAGGGCGCAGGGCTGCCGTCATCACCGATGAAAACGTCGCGCCGCTTTATCTCGATGCCTTGACGGCAAGCCTTGAGGCGGCGGGCATCCAGCCGTCCAGCCTCGTGCTGCCGGCCGGCGAGAAGACCAAGAGCTTCGAGCATCTGATCGATGTCTGCGATGCGGTGCTGACCGCCCGTGTCGAGCGCAACGATGCCGTCATCGCGCTCGGCGGCGGCGTCATCGGCGATCTCGCCGGCTTTGCCGCCGGCATCGTGCGTCGCGGCGTCCGCTTCGTGCAGGTGCCGACCTCGCTTCTGTCGCAGGTCGATTCCTCCGTCGGCGGCAAGACCGGCATCAACACCCGCCACGGCAAGAACCTTGTCGGCGTCTTCCATCAGCCGGATCTGGTGCTGGCCGACAGCGACGTGCTGAATACGCTGAGCGAGCGCGAGTTTCGCGCCGGCTATGCCGAGGTCGCCAAATACGGGCTGATCGACAAGCCGGATTTCTTCGCGTGGCTGGAGAGCAACTGGAAGGATGTGTTTTCCGGCGGGCCGGCGCGCATCGAGGCGATCGCCGCGAGCTGCCAGGCGAAATCCGACGTCGTCGTTGCCGACGAGCGCGAAAACGGGCCGCGGGCGCTGCTCAATCTCGGCCATACGTTCGGCCATGCCCTGGAGGCGGCCACCGCCTATGACAGCCGGCGGCTGGTGCATGGCGAGGGTGTTGCGATCGGCATGGTGCTGGCGCATGAGTTCTCCTCGCGCCTCAATCTGGCGAGCCCCGACGACGCCAAGCGCGTCGAGGCGCATCTGAAGACCGTGGGCCTGCCGACGCGGATGGGCGACATTCCCGGCGAATTGCCGCCGGCCGAGGTGCTGATGGAGGCGATCGCGCAGGACAAGAAGGTCAAGAGCGGCAAGCTCACCTTCATCCTCACCCGCGGCATCGGCCAGTCCTTCGTCGCCGATGACGTGCCGTCTTCCGAAGTGCTGAGCTTCCTCAAGGAAAAGCATCCGTGATGACCATCGAGGGCACGCTGGCGATTTTATGGGAATATTGGCCCGAGATCGTCTCGATCATTGCTCTCGTGCTGATCTCGGCATTTTTCTCCGGGTCGGAAACGGCGCTGACGGCCGCCTCGCGCAGCCGCATCCACACGCTTGAGGTCAATGGCGACGAGCGGGCGGGGATCGTGCGTACCCTCATCGAGCGTCGCGACCGGCTGATCGGCGCGCTGCTGATCGGCAACAATCTCGCCAACATTCTCTCCTCGTCGCTCGCCACCAGCCTGTTTCTCGGTCTGTTCGGCAATTCCGGCGTGGCGCTGGCGACCTTGGCCATGACCGTGATCCTCGTCATCTTCGCGGAAGTGCTGCCGAAGAGCTGGGCGATCTCGGCGCCGGACCGCTTCGCGCTGAACGTCGCCGGCGCGGTGCGTCTCTTCGTTGCCGTCGTCGGCCCGATATCGAGCTTCGTCAATGCCATCGTCCGGCAGATTCTCGGGGTCTTCGGCATCAACCTCTCCAAGGAGGTGTCGATGCTGACGGCGCATGAGGAGCTGCGCGGCGCCGTCGACCTGCTGCATCGCGAGGGGTCGGTGGTCAAGGCCGACCGCGACCGCCTTGGCGGCGTGCTCGATCTCGGCGAGCTGGAGCTCTCCGACATCATGGTCCATCGCACGGCGATGCGCGCCATCAATGCCGACGATGCGCCCGAGGTCGTGGTGCGCGCCATTCTCGACAGCCCCTATACGCGCATGCCGCTCTGGCGCGGCACGATCGACAATATCATCGGCGTCGTGCATGCCAAGGATCTGCTGCGGGCGCTGGCCGAGCCGAATGTCGAGCCGGAGAACCTCGATATCGTCAAGATCGCCCAGAAGCCGTGGTTCGTGCCCGACAGCACCAATCTGAAGGACCAGCTCAACGCCTTCCTGCGCCGCAAGATGCATTTCGCCATGGTCGTCGACGAATATGGCGAGGTGCAGGGCATCGTGACGCTGGAGGATATTCTGGAGGAGATCGTCGGCGATATCGCCGACGAGCACGACCTCGATATCAAGGGCGTGCGGCAGGAGGCGGACGGGTCCATCGTCGTCGACGGCTCTGTGCCGATCCGAGACCTCAACCGGGCGCTCGATTGGTCGTTACCGGACGACCACGCCACGACGATCGCCGGGCTCGTCATCCACGAATCGCAGACGATCCCCGAGGAACGGCAATCCTTCACCTATCACGGCAAGCGCTTCTTCGTGATGAAGCGCGAGAAGAACCGCATCACGCGGCTGCGCATCCGCCCAGCCGAGGTTCTGCCGGGCGCCGGGAAGGATTGATCACCAGCGCACCGGTTCGCCGGGGGCTGCCGCCTCGATGGCCAGCGCATGCAGGCCGGCGTCGAATTCGGCTTTCAGCAGATCGTTGATGGCGCGGTGGCGGGC
>JASGEG010000312.1:0-11283 GCA_047606605.1 Rhizobium sp. | reverse complement strand
TGCGATCCGTTCTTCATTCGTTAGCTCGAAAATAAACTCCACGCCTGGGGACGACGGCTGAGTCAAGGCGAAATACGGCATGAATTTCCTCCATTGCGATGAATTGGGATTATGGTGGCATGTGAGCATCCGCTTACGGAAGCCTCGTGATAATTAGATTATGCTAAAATAAATTCAACCCATGGATTTCATTGGGTTTCGCCGATTATTGGCAGATTCTTCCGCGATCGTTCGGCATGCATGTCCCGGCGGGGGATGCGGTTCGGGGGAGACGCGCACGGCGTCGCCACAGGCGGCCGATCGGCTATGTGATTTCTAGAGCAATTCCAGCAAAAGTGCGCAGCGGTTTTGCGTCCGGAATTGCGTAAAAACAAAGAGATAGAGCATTGAAGGCGATTCTGTTTTCGCAGGAAACGCCCTATGGAAACGGTGCGGAATTGCCGAGCGGATCTGCCATTTCCGAAGGCATTTGCAAAATTGCCCACGGCGGCCCACTCCGTTTGTGCCGAAGCTCACGACACGGATGGCGAGCTATTGCGATCCGGTCTCACGATCGCCCAGAAGGTGGCACCCACCACGGCCCACACCGTCGCGAACACAAGCGGCACGTAGGGGCGATGGACGATGGTCTCCCGCAGATATGAAAGTGAAAAGCCCAGCCCGAGCGAAGCGAAGGCGGCAACGAAAGCGATCAGCCATGCGATGACCGCAAGCGCAAACCATGTGACCAGATAGACCCGCAGCGAGCGGCGACACTGTTTCTCGAGCCACATATGCGCCGGCAATCCGATGATGAGAGCGGCCGCATATCCCAATAGCGCGCCCGCCGAGGCCGCCGTCCAGGCCCATGACAGCCTGTCGCTATCTCTGAAGACATGCGGCACGGGCCAGAAAAAGGCGGCAGCGATGGCAAGGAGGCAGGGAACCCAGAGCGGAGCCAGCAGCAATGCGGTTGCCAAGCGTTTCATCTGTGGGGTCCCGCGAACTGAGGGTCGTGACGACGGATCGCTGTCGGCGCGGAACTCTCCTATTCCGTGTTCGCCATACGAGATTTTCCGAAGCGTGTCGTCAAGCGGCTGCGAACATAGGTGCGCGCGACGGTCGCGGGTCCGAGCCCTCGCCCGGCATTACGCCGGCGAGGGGCGGGACCTTTGCCAGTTCAGGCTCTTCAGAAGATTGCGCAACGGTTTTTCGACGGCTTCATAGGCACAGACGCCGAGAAGGGTGCCGGAGATGACGCCGACGAAGGTTATCAGGTCGGAGGGCATTTGCAGCCGTGTCATCAGCTTGACGACCACCGAGATGGCCAGCGTGTGCCAGAGATAGATCGAATAGGAGCCGTTGCCGAGATAGGTGAGGAGAGGGATCGAAGGCAGCTTGCCGCTGCGCTCCACCGATACGGTGCCGAGCACGAGTGCGACGGCCAGCGGTCCGCAGGTCAATTCGTCGAAATCCAGCCGGAGCAGCTGGATGGCGGCAAAGCCCGCCAGTGCGACGGCGATCAGGGCAAGGCCGAGACCGGCGCCCGGCAAACGTCCGGACAGCCAGAGCCGTCCCAGGATCGCACCGGCGACGAATTCCAGAATGATCGGCCGCGTATAGGTCACAAGCAGCGGCGATTGCGGATGCAGGATGGCGCCGGCAACGACGAAGGCGAGGAAGACGGCCGTCATGCCGGCAAGCTGGATGCGGCGGGGCAAGAGAAGCGTCGCCGCGAAGATGACATAGAAGAACATCTCGAAATTCAGCGTCCAGCCCTGCACCAGGATCGGCCAGATCTCGCCATTGCTCGGAGAGCGCACCGGGACGAAGAACAGCGATCCGAGAATATGGGTGGCCGTCAGCGTCATGCTCGGAAACAGGCCGGTGACCGCGCCGGCGATCATGATGGCCGTGACGATCCAATAGGATGGGGCGATGCGCTGCAGGCGGTCGGCGAGAAAGCGCAGCGGCGTTACCGGCCGGCGTTCGCTCATCGTCCACATGATGAAGCCGCTGATGACGAAGAAGACGTCGACGCCGGCGGCACCGATCACGAAATGGGTGCCGGAACGCTCCGCCGCATGGAAGACCACGACGGCGAGAGCCGCGAAAGCGCGAAGATACTGAATGCCGTAAAGCGTCTTCATCTGCTGATCCGCGGCTCCCAGTTTGCAGGCGGCACAAACTCCATCCGGTCATCGGGGAGGAGCGGAGCGACGGGTGCCGTACGCGGTTTCACCGCCAGTTTTCCCGCCGAGAAATAGAACAGGAACGAGCCGACATGATAGGGATTGAGGATATCGATCTCGACGAAGGAGCGGATCAGCAGCAGCGTTACGAGACCGAACAGCAGATAGGATTCATCGTTTCGCAGGTCGCTCAGAAACCGCTTGAGATGGCCGACGAAGGTGACGAGCAGGATCGAGGCAAGCAGGAAGACGCCGACCAGACCGGTTTCCACCGTCGTTTCGATGTAGGTATTGTGAAAATGGAAGCCGGCGCGGGAGGCGATGTAGAATTCATTCCAGAGGCGCTCGGGCTCCGAAAATCCCTGCACCCAGTAAGCCTGGTACCCGACGCCGAAGAAAGGATTGAGCTGCGCTGCCGCTATGCCCTGTTGCCAGAGATAGGTGCGGCCGGTCAGTGTCGAATCCTTGCCGAAGGCGCCGAGCACGAGATCGACGGCGCCGAGATAGACACCGGCGACGGCGAGCACGACGCCGGATATGGCGGCTGCGACGAACAGCCTCTGGCGCTGTCTTGGCGACAGAAACAGGATGACCCGCAAGCCGATGCAGAGACAGACGACCAGCCCGGTCGTGAGCATCGACGTCGCCGATGAAGAGGCGTGCAGGCAATAGGCCGACAGCAGGCCGAGGATGCCGGCGCCGAGCATCCAGATGCGGCGCTCGCCGAGGATGAAGACCGCGGCGAAGGCGAAATAAATGCCGAGCGAGGCATAGAAGCCGAGCTGGTTCTTGGAATCGAAGGCCCCGACGAAGCTGTAGGTGCCGTCAAACGGATCGAAGGCGTAGTAGCCGAAGAGGATCGAATAGATCAGCACGATACCGGCGCCGGCGATCGCGCCGCGCGTCAGCGTGCGGATATCGAGCGTGCGCATGGCGATCAGCGCACAGACGATATGCGTCATATATTGGATGCCGGCGCGGGCCGAAATCGCCGGCACCACCGACCAGAAGATCGACAGGCAGGTGAAAACGCCGAAGGCGAAAATCCAGAGCTGCTTGCGGTAATTGCCAAGCACGCTGCGGTAATCCAGCAAGACCAGCGGAAACCACAATGCGTAATAGGCAAGGATGGAGACCTGCCCGAAACGCGAGGAATAGGCGAAGACGAAGAAGGAAAGCGCAATCGCCACCATGCCATAGGTGGCGTTGCTGCCTGGACGGATAAAGGTCGATTTGGGAATCCGCATCGACTCTCCTTAGCGCATGGCGAGATTGGCGCTCACCTTGATGAGGTCGCCTGGCAGGATCTGGGTATTCTCCTGAGCGGGAATCTCCTTCGCCTGGCCATTTTCCTCCCGAACGATGGTGTAACCGACCTGCACGCCCTGTCCGCTGGGGTCGATATTGCCGGCGTCGGCCGATTGCGCGACCGCCTCCTGCATCAGCGATTGGCTGGTCGAAAGCTTGAGCTGCAGGGTTTCCAGCTGGGTATCAGTGTCCTGCAGATCCTGCGCGAGCGAGTTCTGCCAATCGTTGCGTGCGGTATTCTCGTCCTGCGTGGCCTTGCTGATGCTCTGCTTGGCGTTCAGCGATGCCGTGTCTGTATCCAGCAGGTTGGTTTCCACGTCGGAGGCGCGCTGTTCGGCCGAGATCCTGCGAGAGGCCAGTTCCAGGCCTCTTTCCGCCAGGCTCTCGACCTTGTCGCGGTCTGCCTTGGCAAGATCCAGCTGGCGGGTCAGCGTGTCGGTCTTCTTGGCCAGCGCCTCGACTTCGCCTTGCAGCAGCACCTTCAGATCCGCCAGCGCCTGCAATTGCGTCTTCATGCGCTGGCCGCGCGTCTTCATCAGCGCGTCCTCGCTGGCGAGCAGGTCGGCCGATTGCGGCAGCTTCTGCAGTTCCGGCGGGAGGTCGATCTGATCCTTGCCGGCAAGCTCCGCCAGAAGGCGGGCCTTGCGCATCAGCAGACGTCCGCGCTCGGCCATGAGGACGACGGCGTCGCCTTTGGCATTGATGAAATCGCGGGCAAAGCGCTGGCCCGCGTCGGCGCGGCGCATGCCGCCGGCAAGGCTGATCGCCTTTATGACGGTCAGGTTGGGCGCGTAGGGAAATTGGCCCGGATTCTGGATTTCGCCGGAAAGATAGATCGGCCGGAATTCCGACAGCTCGACGGAGGCGGACGGCCGGTCGCGCAGGCCGAATTGCTTCTGCAGCCCGAGGCCGATCGCCGTGGCGATCTCATCCGTCGTCTTGCCGCTGGCCGGCATGTCGCCGATGAAGGGAATGGAAACCGCACCGGAGGGGCCGACCGTGTAATCGCCCGAAATCACCGACCAGTCGCGGATCGTGCCCTCTGCCGTCTGCCATTCGGCAACACGAATGCGGAGCTTGTCCATGACGCCCAGATGATAGCCGGGAAGGTTCTCGGCGTGGGCGCCGCCTGTTACCGTGCACAGGCTGAGGAAAAGGAGAGCTGCGCAACGAAAGGGTGTGGTTGCGCCAACGAGCCTACCAGAAGGCTGAAGTTCAATCATGCAGGACTTCCCTGTTATTGGATTGCAGCCCCGCAGGCGCGGGGAGAACCGCAGGAGCCTCCTGCGGTCGCTGCGGTCGTCGTCAGTAGCTGCCGCGCGAAAGGCAGACGGCAGGAATGGTTTTGGCAATGATCATCATGTCGCTGCCAAGCGACCAGTTCTTGACATAATGCGTATCGAAGGCGACGCGGCTCTCATAGGAGACGTCGTTGCGGCCGCTGACCTGCCAAAGGCCCGTCAGGCCGGGGCGCGACTGAAGATAGTAGATTGCCGAGGTGTCGTAGCGTTCGAGTTCGTCCTCGACGACCGGCCGAGGTCCGACGACGCTCATTTCCCCGCGGATGATGTTGATGAGCTGCGGCAGTTCGTCGAGGCTCAGTTTACGGAGCACCGCGCCGACAAGGGTGACGCGGGGGTCGTTCTGCAGTTTGCGCGTTTCGCGCCATTCTTCCATCGCCCGCGGATTGGATTGCAGATAGGCCTGCAGAACCCGGTCGCCGTCGACGACCATGGTGCGGAACTTCATGCAACGGAAGGTCTTGCCATTGTGGCCGATACGGCGATGGCCATAGAAAATAGGCCCCCGGTCTGAAAACTTTACCAGGAGCATGAGCATCAGGAAGAGCGGGCTGATCAGGACCAGCGCCGTCAGGGCGGCGCTGACATCGAACGCCCTTTTAAGTACTCCACCCGTTGGCGGAAAAACGTCGTTTTCCGCAGCGCTGAAAAAAGCCGATGTGGCCGATCTCGTCGCAGACTTCATAGAGATCACTCCATTCATGTTGGCGAATTGGTCGGGAATGTCGGGCGCGTAGTTAGTGCTATGCAGGGAGGAGTGTAGGTCGGGATTTGGTTTTTTTAAGCCAAAATTTTGTGGCGATGCGAATTGGCGGTACGCTTTTACCGCCACGGCTCTCGAGGTCCCAAGTTCATTCGTCCACGGCCTAATAGTTCCGGTAGTATGTTCTTTGTAGGGACGGCGAATAGATGTATTTCTTACCGAGGGAATGACAGTCTATGGGGATTTTAAAGGTCAATGCGGTCGATTTGTTCATCGATTTTAGCTGGGATAGGCTTTGACGCCTTGTGAGCGATCATGATCAGACTTGATCTTCTGTGAAAAATATTGCGATGCAATAAGATATTGCGGTGCACATATTGGCGCCCTTGTGGACAGGACTTTGTAATAAAAGTTGATTGAATTGTTTGAATTCCGCGGCAGGGAGGCTAATCGATTAACAGCACAAAAATTGTATGTGAAGGAATTGCGAACAACCCCTGATGGAGCTTCGCCAAAGGAAAAAACACAATAAATGCAATTGTACTGAATCCGAAGGAGTAGTTTTAACGAGCCGAGCGCTAGGATCGTATCAATTCGTAACGGATTGCTCTGGCTTGGTTGAAACTCAATGAATCATAAAATATATTTAAGTTCTGGGTCTACTGAGGGAGGAAAGACCTTGAGTACTGTTTTTCAGATGTTCGTGAGCGCGAGGTAGTCTTATGTACGCGCCACGTGTGTTCATCAGCATGGCTGGCACGCTTGCCGTATTTGCCATCGCGACGTATTTCCTGACGCATTCGCTTTCGGTTACGCTGATCGAAACGGTGCTTTGCGCCATCCTGCTGCAGGTCGGCTATTTCGCGGGCGTTGTTTTCCTGATCTGGAAGGAGCGCAATGCGCGCAACGCGTCGCTGAACGAAGGAGCGGCCGGAATGCCGGCGCGCGACGGTGACAAGGTCGGCGGTCTGCCCGCGGCCAACCTCAATCGTTCCGAACCCTTCAATCCCTGACGCCACCTTCGGCGTATCTTTTGGCGACCATACGGTTGCCGGATTGCTGTTGTCGTCCTAAGTCTCCGACAGAACGATGGAGGCTGACTTGACCGACAGTGCCGAAAACAATGTCTGCGTAATCATTGCCGCGAAGAATGCCAGCGACACCATTGGCCTCGCCGTCGCTTCCGCATTGCGCGAGCCGGAAGTCGCCGAGGTCGTCGTCATCGACGACGGTTCGACGGATGGCACGGCGGCCGCGGCAAGGCAGGCCGACGACGGCACCGGCCGGCTGATCATCGAGGAATTCGAAAAGAATCGCGGCCCGTCAGCTGCGCGCAATCGCGCCATCGAACTGTCGCGGGCGCCGCTGATCGGCATCCTCGATGCCGACGATTTCTTCTTTCCCGGCCGCTTCAGGCCACTGCTTGCCGACAGCGACTGGGATTTTGCCGCCGACAATATCGCTTTCGTCGATGCCGATACCGTTCCCTACGCCTATACGATGCTCGACCGTTTCGATCCGAAACCGCGGTTTCTCGATCTGGCCGCCTTCGTCGAGGGCAACATCTCCAAGCGCGGCGTGCGGCGCGGCGAGATCGGCTTTCTGAAGCCGCTGATGCGCCGGTCGTTCCTGGACAGGCACGGCTTGCGCTATGACGAGGCTTTGCGGCTTGGCGAGGATTACGATCTCTATGTGCGGGCGCTCGCCAAGGGTGCGCGCTACAAGATCATCCACAGCTGCGGCTACGGCGCCGTGGTGCGCAGCAATTCGCTCAGCGGCCGCCATCGCACCGAGGATCTGCGCCGTCTCTACGAGGCCGACCGGGCGATCCTGGCCGCCGGCGGGCTGTCGCCGACCGATGCGGCGGCCATACGCCGCCATGAGGAGCATATTCGCGGCCGCTACGAACTGCGCCATTTTCTCGATATCAAGTCGCAGTCCGGCCTTGCGGCCGCGGCCTCCTATGCTGTGGGCAAACCCGCCGCCATTCCGGCCATCGCCGGCGGCATTTTCGCCGACAAGACGGAGCGTTTCCGCAAGGGCGGCAGCGCGCCGATCGCCCATTCGGGGACGAACGGCCTGCGCTATCTGCTGCAGGCCGTTCCCGAATGAGGCAATTCCGGGAAAGCGGTTCAGTCATTTTGTAAAACACTGAACCGCTTTAGGATCTTTCAGATCAGAAATAATCGCGGCGGACGCCGTCGATCACCGACATGAAGCGTTCCTTGCGGGCGGCAAGGGCGGCGTCGCTGCTCAATTGCGGCTTGCCCTTGCTGGCCTGCCACAGCGCCAGTGCCGAAGGCACGGCCAGTGCCTGCTTGGCCATGACGCGCAGCGTCGTCTGTTCCGGATCGGCAACCACGGTCTCGCCCTCGCGCCGCTTCTCCAGTTCCTCGGCCGCCTGTTCGTCGCGTTCGAAGCCGACGCCCCAGAAACGGGCACCCTTGGCGATCGCTTCGGCGCGGGTGGAGACCGGAACATGCTTCGGCGCATAGGTGACGCCGAGCGAGCGGGCCCAGTCGTTCCATTTGAAGCTGTTGATCGCCCGCGAGGTGCTGACGGCGATCCACGGCACGCGGAAGGCATCGGCAAGAATGGCGCCATGCATGGATTCGGCGACGATCAGCTCGGAAGTGGCGATCTCACGGATGACGGCCTTCGCCTCGCCGCGCGGATCGAGATAGGAGAGGCCGACGGTCTTGCAGATCTCCGGCCAGAGGCCTGCGGCAGCCGATTCCCAATGCGGCACGAAGGTCCGGCGGCCGGTCTTCGGCAGGTTTTTGAATTCCGGCATTTCGGTCACCATGACGGCCGGGTCGATGATGCCCATGTCCTGGGGCAGGCCGACCTTTTCGGCCGTCAGCGGGCCGCGCACGCTGCGGATATCCCACAGGCTGCGGTCGCTCATGTCGGGAAGCGTGCCGTAGCCGAAACCGCTGCCGATCACCAGCTTGCGGCCTTCGAGCGGCAGGATCAGCGTGTTGAGGACGGTGCCGACACCGACCAGCAATGTTTCTTCATGAACGTCGCGCAGGCCGGGGAGGAGAAAATCCCAGAGCCAGAGATTGAGATCGTCACCGAAATTGCCATGGGTGGATTCCCAGTGGAACGGCTTCATACAGGACTCCTTGAGTGATCTAGAGGCGAGCTGAACATGCGTTGGCTCTAGCATGGGACATGAACAGCTTTGCTGCGGTGCAAAAACTAGGGCGCCAACTTGCCGGCGGCAAGCTGCATCGCGCTTTGCAATATGCCGGGGTCGCGCCAGGCCCATTTCGCCAGCAGCCCGACCTGCGGTAGGCGCAGCCGCCGGAGCTGCCGCATCTGGCTCCAGAGAGCCTGCTTGCGGGCGCGGTTCTTGCAGTCGCGAATGGTGGCGATATCCTGCGGCCGGCGGGAAAAACGCTGCTCCAGCGTATCGAGCGCCGTCCAGGTGTTGAATTGCTGGCGCAGGAATTGCGGTGAATCATTGTCGATGCTGTGGAAGATGTTCATGCCCTCGCCGCGCAGGGCGCCGGCGTCCTCACACAGCAGCACGCGCTTGGCCGCCAGGATGCAGTCGCAGAAGAACAGCACGTCCTCGGCCGCCAGCCGCAGCGCCGCCTCGAAGCGGATCTTCTCGAACAGCGGCCGGCCGATGACCATGCAGGACAGGTGCAGAAAGCCCCAGTCCTTCAGCATCACGCTGGCAATGTCGGGAATTTCGATCAGCGACGGCTTGGTGGAAAGCCGCACGGCGTCAGGCGCCTTCGCCAGCTCGTCCATGCCGAAATGGTAGGAGAACTCCTCGCCGCCCTCGATCGAGTCCCAATAGCAGTCGGCGTCGTGGCGCGTCAGCGCCTCGAAAGCGTTGCCGAGATGCTTCGGCGTCCATTCGTCGTCGGAATCGAGGAAGGCGACGAAGCGGCTTGTCGCCGGCACATTGTCGAGGCCGGCATTGCGCGCCCCGCCGGGGCCGGCATTGGGCTGGCGGATGACCGTGATGCGTCGACGCTCGTCTTCCGAGAGCGACTGGAGTTCGCTTTCGGCGGGGAGCGGCGATTCATCGTCGATGATGAGGATATCGAAATCCTGAAACTCTTGCCTAGATATCGACCTCAATGCGCGCTGCAGAATGCCTGTCTGTTTCTGATAGAAGGGGATAACGATCGTAATTGACGCCATTTTTTCGCCTTACGTTTTTCAACAAAGAGTTTGCGCCCCCCTCCCAGGGCCGCGGACATGCACTTTTTGACAATCTTCATCGCTGATCTCCAGCCGCCCCCAAGAGATAGGATGTCGTCATGACCTCAACAGTTAGCGTCCGTTCGATAACGAACAATGTCGGATGGAGCGTTTTATCCAAGACAAGTACCTTCGGATTGAAATTCGTCACCGTGCCGATCCTGGCGCGCATCCTGACCCCGGAGGAATTCGGCGTCGTCGCCGTCGCGCTGACGGTGGTGCAATTCCTCGCAATGATCGGCGGCGCGGGGCTCACCTCGTCTCTCGTCATCCAGGAAAAGGAGGACATGCTCACCATTCACTCCGTTTTCTGGGTCAATCTGGCGGTGTCGCTCCTGATGGCGACGGGTCTTTACGTCTTCGCCGACTTCTTCGCAACATTGCTTGGCGCAAGTGAGGCAGCCTATCTTTTGCGCATCATGGCCTTCATGATTCCGATCCAGCTTGCCGCCGATGTCGCCTATTCCATCCTGGCGCGGCGGATGAATTTCAGTAAGGATGCGGTCTGGAGCATGATCTCGGAGACCTCCGGGGCGCTGATCGCGGTCGCGCTCGCCTGGTTCGGTTACGGCGTCTGGTCGCTCGTGGCGCAGCTTTTCGTCTCGGCCACCGTGCGTCTGGTCGGGCTCTATACCGTCGCCCGCTATTTTCCCCGGCCGGTCTTTTCCTTCAGCCGCGTCCGCGGATTGACAAAATTCTCCTTCGGCATGATGGGCTCGGAGATCGCCAATTTCGTCACCTTCCAGTCGCCGATGGTGATCATCGCCCGCTATCTCGGCCTTGCCGATGCCGGCGCCTATTCCGCCGGCAACCGCTTTGCCAGCATTCCCAACCAGGTCGTGCTGTCGGCCGTCATGGGCGTGCTGTTTCCCGCCTTCAGCCACATGATGCACGACCGCAAGCGCCGCTCGGATGCGCTGATGCTGAGCACGCAGGTCACGACCGTGCTGCTGGCGCCGATGATGTTCGGCCTGTGGGCGATCGCCGAACCGGCCATGCTGGTCCTCTTCGGGCAGAAATGGGCCTATGCCTGGCCGGTTCTCGGGCTTTTGGCGCTGTCCAAGGCCATCCTGACGCCGTGCAGCACCTTCATCCCCTATCTGAAGGGCGTCGGCCGCGGCAATGTCCTGTTCTGGTCGGCGGTCATCCGCGCCATCATTACCACGGCGGCCGTCGCCTATGGCGCGATCACCGGCGACCTGATCAACGCCATGGTCTGGCTCTGCATCGTCAGCGTCGTCACGCTGGTCTTCTATTCCTGGGCGGTCTTCCGCGCCGACGGCACGCCGTTCCTGCAGGGATTCTACGTCAGCAACCGGCCGATGATCACCGCCCTCGTCATGGCTCTTATCGTCCGTTTCATGCTGGACCATCTGAAGCTGGCAATGCCGAGCGCCATCCTGCAGGTGATCGTCGGCTCGATCGTGGGCGGAGCGATCTATCTCGTCTTCGTGCTCCTGACGGAGAGGGCTCTGGTGCGCAAGCTCGTCGAACTCGTGCGGTCGCGCCGGGCACCGAAGGCGCAGGCGCAACCGGCGGCAGAATGACGCCGCCCGGACTTTCGCAGCCAGCTTGC